>CAMNJU010000381.1 GCA_946541595.1 uncultured Planctomycetales bacterium | reverse complement strand
AAAAGCGAAGAAAAGGATAGATTTTACATACTTGGCCTTTCTCCCAATAACGCGCGTTTAGCAATTCGGTTTTGGGAGAACTCGACGGTTAAAGAGGTTTCTGAGCGGTTGGCAGAATACTTCGAGGATATCAAAATTATCCACGGACCAAAAAACGAAGAGTATCTTTCTATATCTCGGATTTTGCTTTCGCTTGCATCGAGAGGGAAATCAGAGAATATTCCCCCGAATGTTGAAGGGGATTTAATGCGCGCAGTTTTCGAAGGCTTACCGTTTTCAAAAGCTCTATTGAAAAACGCTATTCGGCGAAACCGTGTAGAACAGAACGTTAGCTATCCAAGAGCAGGACTTATTAAAGCCTGTCTTAATAGAGAGTTTCGTTTTTATCTTAAAAGCGAGGAGGAGTTAAAAGTGGAGTTAGACAGTAATAACAAAAATATTGGCTATCGATTAGGGCGGCTCTTTGCGGCTCTTGAAAAAATTCAAACTGACGCGAATTCCGGTTTGAACTCAACTATTCGCGATCGATACTATGGCGCGGCCTCTGGAACGCCCGTTACGGTCTTCCCTTCCTTGATGCGGCTTGTAAATCATCACCTTAACAAGCTTTCAGCAGGAATTCGTATCAACGATCAAAAACTCCTAGAAGAGATACTTTCAGGAATTTCCGATTTTCCACGTTTTTTGACCTTAGCTGAGCAAGGGAGCTTTGCTATCGGATATTACCACCAAAAAGAAGCGTTTTGGTCTGGAAAAAACAAACAAGATACTTCGAGCGCTGAATCTGCAGAAGATTCTCTCTGAACCTTTATAATAATAGAAAGGAGCTCTATCATGGCGCAACTTAAAAACCGTTACGACTTTGTTTTGGTATTCGACGTTAAAGACGGTAATCCGAACGGCGATCCGGACGCAGGGAATCTCCCTCGACTTGACCCTGAGACTGGACAGGGACTTGTCACCGACGTGTGCCTGAAACGTAAAGTGAGAAACTACGTCGCCCTCACGAGAGCCAACGAACCCGGGTACGGTATTTTTATTAGGGAAAAGGCTATTCTCAACAACCTCATTGGCGGAGCGTACGAAAAACTTGGCATAGAGCCTGAGGCGACCGCTCAAGATAAAAAAGGTTCTGCTAATAAGAAAAAGACCGATAATAGCGGCGAGAACGTCGATAAAGCGCGCGAACAGATGTGCAAGGATTATTTTGACGTTCGAACCTTTGGCGCCGTGATGTCTACGGGTAAGAACGCCGGTCAGGTTCGAGGACCTGTTCAGCTGACTTTTGCCCGTTCGATAGAACCTATCGTTACGTTAGAGCACTCCATTACAAGGTGCGCCGTCGCTACCGAGGAAGAATCTAAAAACCAAAGCGGTGGAAATAGGACAATGGGACGAAAGAACACTGTTCCCTATGGTCTTTATATTGCGTATGGTTTTGTCTCCCCCGCATTGGCGAAGCAGACCGGGTTTTCGCAGGAAGACCTCGACGTTCTCTTTGAGGCCCTTAAGAACATGTTTGAGCACGATCACAGCGCGGCGCGAGGAATGATGACGGTTTGCAAGTTTATCGTTTTCAAACATGAAAGCGAATTGGGCAATGCCCATGCGAACAAGCTCTTCGATTTGGTTAAGATTACCAATGCCAAAGAGGACGGTTCCACTCCTCCGCGTTCTTTTTCCGATTACGTCGTTTCTATTCAAAAGGACGAGCTTCCTGAAGGCGTAGAAATTCTGGAAATGGTGTGAGTCATGTATGCCGACGATGATTTGCTTCCTATTTCCGGGTTGCAACATCTGGCGTTTTGTCCGCGTCAATGCGCGCTAATTCACCTGGAGCGGTTATGGAGCGAGAACTTTTTAACCGCTTCTGGGCGTTTTTTGCATGAAAAGACGCACTCTAATATTTCAGAAACTCGCGGGGGAATACGAACCGTTCGCGGGCTTCTGCTTCAGTCTCGGCGGCTTGGACTCTTTGGAGTCGCCGACGTTGTCGAATTCCATAAAGCTTCTTCTGCGGCGTCTGAAAGTCAAAAGGAACCGCTTTCTAGTTTTGTTTCGCTACCCGGACGGCGCGGTCTTTGGCAAGTTTATCCAGTAGAATATAAGCGCGGAAGACCGAAAACACACGACGCCGACGCGGTGCAACTGTGCGCGCAAGCTCTTTGTCTAGAAGAGGTTCTGAACTGTCATATTTCAGAAGGAGCTCTGTTCTACGGGCAGGCTCGCAGGCGTGCCGTCGTTACTTTTGACGGTAATCTGCGCGCTGAAACCGAGCGCCTTGCTCATGACTTTCACTCTTTAATCGATTCGCAAGTTACTCCCCCGCCCGTCTACGACGACCGTAAATGTAAAGCATGTTCCTTAAAAGAGGACTGTAGACCTAAGCTGGATAGGGACGCTATGAGCTATTGGTTGAAGTCGTTGACGGATCAAAGCGACGAAACAGGAAACGCTTCATGAAATATTTTGGAAATACGCTCTATATAACGACGCAAGGAGTTT
>CAMNJU010000380.1 GCA_946541595.1 uncultured Planctomycetales bacterium | reverse complement strand
ACCAAGCCGGTGCGCTCGAGCGAGATCATCTTGGGCCGTATTTTTGGTATCGGCGCGATTGGGACGGGTATTCTCGTTCTTATGGCCGTGTGCAGTTACTTCTTCGTTTCCAATACGTTGAATCACACGCACGTCTTGAACGACGCGGAAGATTTGACGTACGTAACCGACGCCGACCCCGCGACTCTTCCTCCGACGACCGTTATCGCCAAAGGGTATACCCGTCTTGCCAACGGCCACAAGCATCAAGTTGAGAAGTATGCCGACGGTTCGCTCCGTATTTTCGAAGAGAACAAGCACTTCCATGAAATAGAGCAAACGACGACCGACGGAATCGTGCGTTACAAGATCAGCACGGAACGCGGTTCGTTGCAGGCTAAGGTTCCGATTTACGGTAAAATCAAATTCCGCAACGCGGACGGTTTCGAACGCGAACGCGGTATTAACGTCGGCGAAGAGTGGGACTACCGCAGTTACGTTGCCGGCGCGACCGACGAAGCCGTTATTTGGACTTTCGAGAACCTCAAACCTGAGAAATTCTCCGACGGGCTGCCCGTCGAAATGACCATTAGCGTTTTCCGTACCCACATGGGTAATATCGAGAAGACGATTATGGGCGCCCTCTACGTTCGCAATCCGGTAACGGGTCTGACTGCGGAAACGCATGTTTTTAACTCGGAAAAATATACGACCAAAGCGTTGAATATTCCGCTCGAGCTCGACAAGTCGAAAGTAAAGACGAAGCCTTGGACCGTTAAGGTTATGGGCGAGACTCAGTCTTTTGACGCGGAAAACGTCGTATTGCCCGAAAAAGAAACGTACAATTTGTTCGAAGATTTTGTGGTCGACGGCAAATTGGAAATCTGGCTTCAGTGCCTCGACAGCCAGCAATACTTCGGCGCCGCGGAGGCGGACTTGTACATTCGTTCTGCCGACGCTAACGTGTTCTTCAATTTCTTCAAGGGATATCTTGGCGTTTGGCAGCAGATGCTTATCGTCATCGCTTTTGGCGTTCTGTTTAGCACGTTCCTTAGCGGCCCGGTGGCGATGGCGTCGACGTTCGGTATTCTGATTGCCGGATTCTGCAAGCCGCTGTTCCTGCAGATTGCTCACTTGCAGGCGCTGGGCGGTGGCCCGATTGAATCGTTTAACCGTTTGATCACGCATGAAAACATGATGATCGACCTTCCTAACACGTTCTCGACCCACCTTGGCCAGACGTTTGACCAGATTGCCGGCGGGTTCTTGAGCGTTATCGGTTTGGCTCTGCCCGGATTCAGCGATTTCAACTACTATGCCGATTGCGTTGCGAACGGATACAGTATTCCTTGGAACTCTATTCTCGTGCACATTGTTACGACGGTTTCGTTCCTCGTGCCGCTCTTTATCTTTGCGTACGTGATTCTTAGAAATAGGGAGGTCGCGAAACAATGACGCAGAAGACGTTGTTTGTACGGAAGATCGTGTATCTCGTCCTTATCGCGGTCTTGCTTATTCCAATTTACATTTTGGGCAATCCTTCGCACAAGCAGGAGGACGGTTCCTTTACTGAAGGCGGCGTTTTGGCGTCGAAATTCCGGGAAGACAAGCTGTCTGAGGCGACGCTTGGCGAGATTGATCCTGCCGGAAGCGCTATGAAGTTGGCCACTTTCGGTATGCGCGGCGTCGCGATTTCACTTTTGTGGAATCGCTCGCTCGAATATGAAAAGCGTATGGACTGGGATAACGTCGTCGCGACGGCAGAACAGATTATTACGCTGGAGCCTCACTTCATTACGATTTGGGACTTCGTCGGTTGGAAACTTGCGTATAACGCGTCTGCTCAGTTCGACGACTATCGCGAACGTTACCGATGGGTTATTCGCGGATTTGAGTTCGTACAGCGCGGCACAGAATACAATAGAGAAGCCCCTAAGCTTTATGTTCGTTCCGGTTGGACGATTTCTCAGAAGATCGGCATTGCGGACGAAAAGAAGCAGTATCGCCGCCTTTTCCGTGAGGACGAAGAATTCAAAAAGCGTCAGGAGAAGAAGGAGATTTTTGTTTCGACTCCCGACAACTGGCTTTTGGGCCACGCGTTCTACAAGCATGCCGAGTATCTTTACAAAGAGCACGACGGCGACATCGGTAAAGAAACGCGTTTGCTCTTCTTTGGCCGCGCGCCACTTAACCGAATTCGCTATGCCGAATGGATGAGTATCGACGGATGCGGCGTCAACAAGACGAATACGCCTCTCTTTGACGAAGAGAACTGCGCGAAAGCGTGGAAACTTGCCGAGGAGGAATGGGCGTCGTATTCTGCGGAAGTCGTTGAAACAACGATTGAAGATAAAGAACATCCCGGGGAATATCGCAAGACGTCTCTTAACCGTCAGCGCGAGTATGCCGCGAAGATGCAGGAACTGGAGGATCAGATCGTCGCAATGCTTCCTGAAGGCGTAACCAGAGAAACGATTGTCTGGGATCGCTGGAACAACGAGCTTGACGACCAAATGCGCGCGTCCCTGTACGATC
>CAMNJU010000379.1 GCA_946541595.1 uncultured Planctomycetales bacterium | reverse complement strand
AGGCCAGCGACCAACGGGAGCGGTTACCGCAGTTCCGCGCGGCAGCGCGAACCGGGAGCGGCGCCGTCGCCGCCGGAAGCGCGAACCGGGAGCCGCGCCGTCGCGGCCACCGTTACTGAATATCTCTGCCCCAAACTTCAATCTCTTGCACGCCGTTATTCTCTAACGGAAACGTCTCGACGAGCTCGGTCAATTTAACGGCCGCCGTCGTCCTCTTCGAAATCGCAAATTCTTGCGGCTCTTCGGTTAATTTCAGCGTAATCGGAACTTTCGAGCCGTCGTCAAATTGGAGCGCGGCTTTGGTCCACGTCTTCTTCTGACCCGGCGCAAGTTTGAGCGTAATCACGACTTTCTCAACCGTAACAATCCGTCCGAATTCGACGCTCAGCCAGAGATCGGTCCGTTTGGCGGGCCGCCAGTACTTTTCGCCGCCGACCGTTCCGTCGATCGCGTTAATCGGCGAGAATTCCGGCCGATAGCGATACCACGAATTAGAGACGACGCGCGGATAGCTGCGAATCGAGCAGGTATACGCGTCGGGATTGACCGCCAGATTCCGAACGGGGTTGCCCTGAACGTTCGTTCCGCCCCGGCTGTCTTTTCCCTCCGCAAGTCCGTAGATAGGAACCGTTTGCGGCAGCCGGTCGAACGCTTCGACGAATTCCTTCTGCGCCTGCTGTCCGCCCAGCTCGGAGACGGGGAAGTCCGCGCGCGTAAACGTTTCGCCGTTCGCGGCGCGCCGATACTTATCGATCGCCGCGATCTCCAACTCCGCTTCCCGCAGCCGTTTCGCTTCAAAGTACAGATAAATCTGCCGCATCTTATCGCGATAGACGTACCAGGGAGTCAGGCCCGAATGAATATTGTGCACGAGCCGGTCCCAGTCGTTGAGTTCGAGCCACGAGCCCGTATAGGGCACGTTCAGGTCGATCCAGCACGCGACCGTCTCTTTCTCCTTTGCCGTAAGCTGAACGCCGTAATGCGTCGGTTCAAGATAGTTCATGAGCCGACTCGACGTCGAGCCGTAAGAGTAGGGCGGGAGCATGCCGCAGATCGACGACACGTGCAGCCAGTTGATAATTCCGCTTCCGTCGTATTCGGAGGAGTCGTACCCCGTCTTATTCGGATTCGGCACGTTTTCCGCTTTGCCTCCGAAATACGAAAGGTACGCAGAGTCATAACTTGCGTGCGCGATATCCGTCTGCAGACCGTCCGGAATTTTCGCATTGTATCCGAAATCGGTCAAATAGAGATACGACTCGCTGAACTTTCGGCCCGGCGTTCCCTGCGTAACGCCCCCCTTGTACGGCCGCATTGTAATACGCCATTTCGTACGATCGTAGATCTCGCCGTTTGTAACCGGCCGTTCGTCGCCGAGCAGACTCAGCGGAACGTCCTTCTTATCGGGATTCTTCTCGCCCGCATGGCAGCAGATGCAATGCTCGTCCCAGATCGGCTGGACCTCGCGCGTATAGCTGAATCCCATCGGGACGTCGTCCGCCTGCGGCGCGTTGGAGCCAAGATATTTAATCGCGGCCTTTTCCGAAGCGGTCAGATAGCGCTCCATCTCCTGAACCGGCTCGTCGCCCGGCTCGAAGAACGGCTTAATCTTTTGCGGCGGCTTGCTCGCGGCGATCGACGCGTTCGTTCCTGTCGCGTCGGCCCCGATCGATTCGTTTTTATCCTCGTGGCAACCGATGCACGCGAACGTTTCGCCCGGCAGAACGAGCGTCCAGCTGCGCATATTCTGAATCATGCGTCCTTTTTCGTCCAGAAGCTGGAAGAAGACGGGGACGCGCGACGGACATTCGAAATAGCAGCTTCCGTCCTCTTCGACGTCGACCGTTCCAAGGACATGTTTGACGTCGTAACTCCCGTTGTTAATCGCGCAAGGGGACGTTTCATGCCCGCCCCACGGATGGAGCCCGAGCGCGACCGTTCCCTTGGCCCGGTAGTCGAGCGCGACGACGCGAAGCTTCTTAATATCGCCCCGCTTAACGCCCGCGATCGGCGGCCCGTAGTAGACGTCCTGAACGTAAAACAGACCGGTATCTTTACTTTCGTCGACCGCCGATTTCCGCGTTTGCGGCGCGTATCGCTCGCACAGCGGAACCGCCTGACAGACCGACACGACCGGATCGAACGCGAGGAGCTCGCGGCGTCCGTCCCGGTCGAACCAGTAGAGCCCGAACGGCTGACCGCCCTGTCGGCCGTCTTTAATCCCTTTAAGCGCGCGGATTCCGCCCCCTTCGGGCAAATAGCCGACGATTAAATTCTCTTCGTCGAGCGGCGTCGGATACTGGAACTGCTCGCCGTCGGTTCCGTGGACAATATCGCCGCGCGTTCCCTGACCTTCCATATTTTCAACCGGCTTGACGGGCGCTAGGTAATTGATTCCCTCGCCGGCGTTTGTGCCTTGCGAACGGTCGATTTCAATGAGTTTTCCGCGCTGGTCGATATGATGCGCTCCGGAAATCGCAAAGACTTTTGTCGAATCGGGAACGGCTCTGGCGTGAAGAATCGCCGAAGGATACTGCGAGTTATTCCCGTAATAT
>CAMNJU010000378.1 GCA_946541595.1 uncultured Planctomycetales bacterium | reverse complement strand
GCGTTTACGGGGGAGAATCTGCCCGTCGAGAATATCTCCTGGCTTGACGCCGTCCAATACGCCAATGCGAAAAGCGTCGACGCTGGGCTTACGCCGGTCTATACCGTCGCCGCCGACGGCGTAACGTGGGACCTGTCGGCCGACGGCTACCGTCTTCCGACGGAAGCCGAGTGGGAATACGCGTGCCGGGCGGGCGTCGGCGCGCCGTTCAATACGAAAAAATCCCTGAGCGCCGCCGAGGCGAACTTCTACGGCCATTACCCGTATGAGATCGAAGAGAATTATTTCGACAATTCCGTTCTGGAAGCCAAGCCGGGCGAATACCGACAGAAGACCTTGCCCGTCGGCAGTTTTAAGCCGAACGCGTGGGGGCTTTACGACATGCACGGAAATGTAAACGAGTGGTGTTGGGATTATTACGGAGACTATGATCCGGCGTCCGTCGACCGTCCGACCGGGCCGGCGTCCGGGACAAGGCATGTCTATCGCGGCGGAGGCTGGAACGACTTTGCCAAAAATATGCGCAGCGCCTATCGCGCGGCGGGCCAAGAAGATATGCGCAGCTTTAATCTCGGCGTGCGGCTCGTAAGGAACGCGGACGGCGGCCGTTCAGGGGCCGTAACGGCGGGCAAACCGAACTTGCGCGCCCAAACCGGCGGCAAGGTTCTCATCGCTTACTTTTCCTGGGGCGGGAATACGCGCGGGGTCGCCAAAGAGATACAGGCGCAAACGGGCGCGGATCTCTTTGAAATCACGCCGCAGCGGCCCTACTCCTCCGATTACAATACCGTCCTGACGGAAGCTCAGGAGGACCAGCATAAGCAAGCAAGACCGAAGCTCTCAGAACATGTCAAAAACTTCGACGAATACGACGTCGTCCTGCTGGGGTATCCGAACTGGTGGGCGTCTATTCCGGCGCCAGTCGCGACCTTTCTGGAAGAATATGACTTCTCCGAAAAAACGATCGTTCCGTTCTGCTCTCACGGAGGAGGCCGATTCGGTCAGAGCCTGACGGCCGTCGCCAAGCTGGCGCCGAACGCGGTTATCGGCGAAGGATTGTCGGTTCATTATTCGGGCGGCTCCACGCTCTCACGCGACGTGGCGGCCTGGCTCAAGGTCAACGGCGTTAAAGCGCGCTAGAACGAAGAAAGCCGCGCTGAACGCAGAAGAATAAGCAAGGAATATGAAATGAAAAAAGAACTGGCGCTCGTCGCGGGCGCGGGGCAGATCAGTATGGCGATCGCCCGGCGCGTCGGTTACGGAAAGAAGATTATTCTGGGCGACAAAAAGCTCGAAAACGCCAACGCCGTCGCTAAGATTATGAACGACGCGGGGTTTGACGTGGTTCCTTTTGAGATGGACTTGTCCAGCCGTGAATCCGTTCTCGCCATCGTCGCGGAAGCGCGGAAGTACGGCGAGATTAAATATCTGGTCAACGGGGCGGGCGTGTCGCCCAGTCAGGCTCCTATCGAAGCCATTCTGAAGGTCGATCTGTATGGGACCGCCGTCCTGCTGGAAGAAGTGGGTAAAGTAATTGCGGACGGCGGCTGCGGTCTAACCGTTTCCAGTCAGTCGGGCTGGCGTATGCCCCAGTTGACGGCGGAACAGGATCGGCTCCTGGCGACGACGCCGACGGAAGAACTTCTTTCTTTGGAGATGCTTCAGCCCGAAAATATTCGGGATACCCTGCACGCCTACCAGCTGGCGAAACGCTGCAATGAAAAGCGCGTTATGGCCGAGTGCGTCGCTTGGGGACGGCGCGGGGCAAGACTGAACTGCGTCGCTCCCGGTATTATCGTAACGCCGCTGGCTATCGACGAATTCAACGGACCGCGGGGGGATTTCTATAAGAATATGTTTGCGAAATGCCCCGCCGGTCGGCCCGGTACCGCGGACGAAGTGGCAAACGTCGCCGAGCTGCTCATGAGCGATAAAGGCGCGTTTATTACCGGCTCGACGTTCCTGATCGACGGCGGCGCCACCAGCAGTTATTTCTACGGTCCGCTGCAGCCTAACTCTTAGTGTAGAAACGGATAACGCATATGGAAAACAGACTGTATGAACTGACCAGAAAACGGCGGTCGGTCCGGCGATACGGTCAGAAACGCGTCGACGACGCGGTCGTTCAGGAAATGATCAAGGTCGCGCTGACCGCTCCGACGTCCTTTGGACATAAGCCGGTAGAGTTTGTGATCGTCCGCAACCAAGAGACGATTCGGAAGATCGGCGCCTGTAAAAGAATGGGCGGCTCGCAAATTAACGGCGCGGACGTTGTGATTGTCGTTACGGTCAAGACGGCGGATCGGCGTCAGGCGGAATTCTGGATAGAGGACGGAGCGATCGCTTCGGCGTATCTTTTACTGGCCGCGGAGCAGTACGGCCTTGGCGCGTGCTGGGTGCATATCCGCAACCGCATGGGTCGGCAAAAGACGTCGGACGAAGAGATAAGAGCGCTGTTGGGCGTTCCGGACGGATACTCGGTATTGAATCTGGTCGCGATCGGCGAAAAAGGCGAATCGCCCCGGCCCTACTCCGACGCCGATCTTCATATGGAAAACGTCCATTAC
>CAMNJU010000377.1 GCA_946541595.1 uncultured Planctomycetales bacterium | reverse complement strand
TCGTGGGATCCTGTTCGGCTAAGAGCCGCGCAAATTCCCGACCGGGCCCGACGCCCGCGCTCGGTTTATCGTAGTGAACGGGTTCGACCGCAGGAACCCAATTTCCTGATTTATCGAGCATGAATACGCGCGGAATAGGTTCTTTATCTTGCGGTTCCACGAATCCTCGGCCCGCCATATTGGACTGACCCGCCAGGACCACAATTCGAAACTTATCTTTTGACGGCAAACGAACGGCTTGCTCTTCCGCCGCCGGCTTCGATTCATCCTGTGCGGACGTAATTTGCGCCGTACAAAAAACGCTGATGAAAAAAACAAAACAGAACGCCGCGATTTTTTTAAGCAGTTGCATCTTTTCCCTTTACAAAAGTTGAAAGTGAATCGAACTTCTCAGATTGTAACGGTTTCGTTATTGAAATTCAATATTCGAGGAAGAATGTTTTTATTTTGAGACCTGACCGCCCTAAGCAACATGAAATGAAAAATACTTTTTTACATTTGAAAGGGACGGCGTTTTCACTTATAATCGACTGAGCTTCGGAATGGCGGCGGGCGCCGTTCAAACAAAAGACTCTTTAGAATAGGGAAGTATCAATGAGTGGAAATTTTGTATCGCGCGTGTTATGCGTCGCTTTTAGCGCCGTTCTTTTGACCGTTCCGTTCGCGAACGCTCAGGAGAAGGTCGATCTTTGGCCGGGAGTCGCGCCGGGCGAGACCGTGCGCAATCCGCACGTCGAAGATCCGAACGTCGGCAATTCTCCGGCTCAAGTTGTAACTACGCCGCAGCTTCTCATTTTCAAACCCGAAAAACAGACGTCCGACGCATGCATTCTTGTCTTTCCTGGCGGAGGTTTTAACGTTTGCTTCTATCACAACGAAGGAGAGGACGTCGCGAAATATTGGAACGACAAGGGGTATGTCGCCGCGGTTCTCGTCTATCGCGTTCCCCGTCCAAAGAACGGTCCGATCTATATGTCGGCTTTTCAGGACGCTCAGCGCGCCGTGCGATATATGCGCGGCAATGCGGAGAAGTATGGAATCGATCCGAACAAAATTGGCGTTCAGGGCTTTTCCGCAGGCAGCTGTCTGACCGTTCATACGGCCGTTAACTCAATGACGAAGTCATACGAACCGGTCGACGAACTCGATAAACTGCCCGCTAATTTGGCGTTTGCTATTCCCGTTTATCCCGCTTACGTTCTGACGGACGGAGCGACAGACCCCAATAAGAATCGCGGCGAAGGCGCGACTCTTATCGACGATCTCCATTTCGACGAGCAAACGCCCCCGATGTGCCTGATTCACGGGGACGGGGACATTTACTCTCCTCTCGGTTCTGTAGAAATCTATAAGCGTTTACGCAAGATGAATATTCCCGCCGAACTCCATATTTTTGCGGGCGCGCCTCACGGATTTATGTTTTGGGACGATCTCCCGAACGCGCAAACGTGGCAAGACCGTTGCTACGCTTGGCTTAAAAAAATGGGTTATTGACGTTTGAAGAAGGAGCGCGCGAACCGATTTCTATTAGCATTTTTCGCGCGTTTTAACCGTCGCGTTTTATCCAAACGACGAAAGGATGAAAGTTATGTCGGTATCACTCCGCCTTGTTACGCAGTCTTTTGCGTTTGCGGTTTGTCTTTGCGGGAGCTGGGTTTGCGCTCAGACCGTTTCGCTTGAATCGCTGTTAAACGAAATGACGGATCGCAGCGCGATTACTCTCGCGCCTAATTACGTTTGCAAGCAGGCGAGCAGTTATGATCGCGCGGCGAAAAGCCCCGACGAGAATTGGTTTGCCAATAACGACACGTCGCAATTTATCCGCGTAGAACAAAACGGCGACCGGGAAGAATCCGTGTTGTTTGAAGCCGAGGGACCCGGCGCCGTCGTACGGTGGTGGGTTACGGCGCCCCATTACAAGAGCAATTTGTACGTCTATATTGACGGGGAAGCTGAGCCTGCGATCAGCGGGAATATTTTGGATTTGCTCGGCGGGGACGCGCTTGCCGGCGCGCCTCTTTCTGCCGAACGCGCGCGCGGACAGAACCTTTATCTGCCGATTCCGTACGGCAAGAGCATTAAGATTACCTGCGACAATATGAAAGAGCAGGGGAATCTCTATTATCAGATCAATTACCGTACGTATCCTAAAGACGTTGAAGTGGAATCCTTTACCCGCGACGTCTTTGAAGCCCAGAAAGATAAGATTGCCGCGACGAACGCCGCGCTGCTTGAGCCCGGGAAATCCGTAGAAGGCGGAGAACGCCAGGGGTATAAACGCCGTCTTTCCGCGGATATGCTCGAAGGACTTGAAGGCGCGTTTCGTATCGGCGGTCCCGGCGCGATTACGGAGATCGACGTTAAGCTGACCGCCGACGATATCGCCGCCGCGACGCGCAACGTCGTTCTGTCAATCGCTTTTGACGGGGAAGAAACCGTATGGGTTCCGGTTGGCGAATTTTTCGGATCAGGAGTTGGCGTTAATCCGTATAAGTCATGGTACACCGAAGTTACCGACGACGGCGTTATGAAAGCCTACTGGAGAATGCCGTATAAGAAGGAGGCGCGCGTCTCCTTCATCAACT
>CAMNJU010000376.1 GCA_946541595.1 uncultured Planctomycetales bacterium | reverse complement strand
AGGACGTTCTCAAAACACGCTGTGTTACTTCCAATCCCTGACAAGAGAAATGTTCTTTGCGTCGTCAAACGCCTGAAACGCTAAAGAATCTTGTGTGAGGCGTGAGCGAACACTCGTCAAGTCGCGCAAAATAACCGCCACCCCGTCAGGCAGTGTTTCGCCAGACGAGGCGGCGTCTTTATTTGCCGGCGCGACGGGGCGCCTTAGCGGGCGTTTCTATCAGTTGCCGAAGAAGCGCTTGAGGAGTCCGGCGAATCCGGCGCCGTGGCGCGCTTCGTCTTTCGCCATTTCGTGGACCGTGTCGTGAATGGCGTCGAATCCGAGCTGCTTGGCGCGTTTGGCGAGTTCGAACTTGCCGGCGCATGCGCCCGCTTCGGCGTCGGCGCGCATCTGCAGATTCGTCTTCGTATCGGCGGAGAGGACTTCGCCGAGCAGTTCCGCGAATTTGGCGGCGTGTTCCGCTTCTTCGAACGCGTAGCGCTTAAAGGCGTCGGCGATTTCCGGATATCCTTCGCGTTCCGCCTGGCGGCTCATGGCGAGGTACATGCCGACTTCGGTGCATTCGCCGTTGAAGTTGTCGCGGAGGCCCTGCATGATCTCGGCGTCGTCGACTTTTCCGTCGCCGATCGAATGGACGGTCGCGTAAACGACGTCGCCGTCGGCGGCTTTCTCTTCGAATTTGGATCCGTCCGCTTTGCATTGCGGGCATTGCGCGGGCGGGTTCTCGCCCTTATAGACGTAACCGCAGACTTTGCAGATGAAGATTTTCTCTTTGTTCATAATATGTTCCTTTCTTGCGTAAGGTTATTGAACGCCGAACGGGTTCGCGCGTTCGAATTTCAGTTTGGACTTCAGGGCCGTTTCGCGCGAGCGCGTCTCCGTTCGCCGGCGCGTCGCGGCCGGGCCGGTTACGGCCGCCGTGTGCGCGTTTGCTCTTTGCGCAGACATTCTTCGCAAATTCCGGTAACGCGCGCTTCTACGCGCGTAATCGCGCCGAGCTTGTTCGCGGCGGCGCGCGCGATCGCGTCGACTTCGTCGGCGGAGAAGTCGAAGACGCGGCCGCAGCGTTCGCAGTAGAAGTGATCGTGCCGCCGGGGATTCGAATCGTAACGCGCGACGACGTCGGGCTTTTCCAGCTGATAGATTACGCCTTTATCGGCGAAATCGGTCAGGATGCGGTAGACGCTTTCGCGGGAAATATTCGGCAGTTCCCGTTGGACCGCTTCCCAGACGGAATCGATTACAGGATGCGACTTATTTCCGCGCACGAAACGGTAGACGGCAAGTCGGGACGCCGTAACGCGCCAGCCGAGCTTCCGGCACAGAGCGCGAAACTCGCGGCATACGGGATCCCTGTCAAGTTGTGAGTCCACGTTTCTCTCCCTTTATTGTATCCTGAACGCTAATATATATAACATACAATAAGCAAAAGCGCAAGGGGGCGCCGATTCTTTTTCCGGAAATTTTGGCCCGCGTTTCCGTCCGCGCTAAAATTGACTCAAAATTCCTCTTTTTCTTGATTTTTCGGACGCGCCTCATTAGAATACATTTCGAAGGAGACTTTCAACAATGACCTCTATTATTAAGAACAAACCGACGCGCCGCGAGCTGCTCAAATGTGCGGCCGCAGCGCTCGCGTTCGGCGCGATTAGCCCGGCGGGGCCCGTCCCGGGCGCGGAAGAGGACGCCGCCCGCAAATATCATAATCCGATTTTCCCGGGCGCGAACGCGGATCCCGAAGTTCTGTGGTCTCGCAAGACGGGCCGCGTCTACGTCTATCCGACGTCGAGCGCGCGCGGTTTCTGCGCGTATTCTTCGGACAATCTCGTCGACTGGAAATACGAAGGGCTCGTCCACGCCGCGAAGAACATTCATTGGGAGAAGCAGAAATTCTGGGCGCCGTCGATTATCGAAAAGGAGACCGCGCCCGGCGAGTTCAAGTATTATTTCTACTACTGCGCAAACGAGAAGATCGGCTGCGCGACGGGGGACGACCCGCTCGGCCCGTTCGTCGACTGCGGAGAGCTCGTCGGGCATGATCTGCATCCGAAAGGACGGCCCGGCGTCGAGATCGATCCGTACGTCTTCTGCGATCCGAATACCGGCAAGAATTACCTCTACTGGGGGAACTCGTATCTGTGCGTGGCGGAGCTGGGCGAGGACATGACGTCGCTCAAACGCGACACGGTCAAGGATATAACGCCGAAGAATTTCTTTGAGGGGACGTACGTCTTCTTCCGAAACGGGCGGTATTACCTGACGTGGTCGAAGAACGACACGCGCGATCCGAATTATCAGGTCTGGGTCGCGACGTCCGATTCGCCGACCGGCCCGTTCGTCAGCCCGGAGAAGGACCCGATTATTCTCTCGAAACGCCCGGAAAAGAAGATCTTCGGGCCGGGCCATCATTCGTTCCTCTTCCTGCCCAACGGCGAGAACTATATCTTCTATCACCGCATCATTCAGCCGCAGCCGCCTGGGGGCTGGGGCCGTGAAACGTGCCTCGACCGGTTTGAATTCGCGCCGGACGGCTCTATTCCTCCGATCGAACCGACGCTCGAAGGGGTTTCCGAGCCCGTCGATCTCAAGAGCATGATTCA
>CAMNJU010000375.1 GCA_946541595.1 uncultured Planctomycetales bacterium | reverse complement strand
TTATCGACAAGTACTGCATTAAGTGCCACGGCGATCCGGAAAACAAGGCGTATCAAACGATTAACATGACCTACCGCCCGTCCACGCACCCGTGGCGCGGCTGGGTCCATCACCGCCCGGACGACGTCAGCCCGTTCACCGAACCGTACCTGACGTTCGTCAACGGCGCGACTCCGTGGGGCGGCGCGAAGAAGCGCGACGAACATAACGTTCCGGAAAATATCGCCGGTCTGTTCATCGTCGAGGCGTACGGCGCCAACGACCCGGACAACCTCAAGACGCTCCCGCCCTACTCCGCGTACTCGCCGGTCAGCCGACTCGTCCACAACGCGTGCAGCGGCGAGCATCACGGCGTTAAGATTGCGCCGGAAGACGCCGAACGACTCATGGCGTGGGTCGACTGCAACGGCCCGTACCTCGGCGACGAAGAGATTCGCGCCATGTACGACCCCGAAAGCGTCGCGGTCAGCACGGCGCCGAAGATTCGTCCGCGCATCGCGACCGCGCCGGTCATTAACCGCTTCAATATCCGTCAGGACGGCGACACGAGCGCGTTCCTGCCCGAGCTCAAACTGCTCCCGAATCCGGATCTGAAGTACGATCCGAACAAGGCGGTTTACGAAGAGCAGGTCAAAGAGTACGAAGCGGAAAAAGCGACGATTAAAGTCGAGCTCGTCTCCGCGACGTACGGCGCCGGCGACACGCAGGCCGACGTGCTTCCGAAGCTCAAAGAGAGCTTCAGCGGCGCGCGCCTCATTCCGCTCCCGAACTCGCGATACAACGACGTGTTCGGCGACCCGGCCCGAAACGTCGTTAAGAAGCTGCGCGTCCAGTACAAGATCAACGGCGGCGACGTTAAGACGGTCGAATTCGCCGAGAACGCGCGCATTATTCTGCCTCTGTAACCCGTTGCGGAGCGCAGTCTGGCGCTAACTTACGCGAAACGCCGCGGTTCGGTCAAAACGAATCGCGGCGTTTTTTCATTCCGGCGCGCAATTGACTTTTGCGCAAATTCCGGGACAATACTTCCCGTCGGACGCGCCGTTTTACGCGGCCGCATTATCAACCGTTTCCCTATCGCTCCCAGCAGGTCAAGATGAAACTCGTTTCCGCGCGTGCGCGCGCCGCGCAACTCGCCGCCCAAGCGCCTCGCAATATCCTCTGTCTGACGGTCGACCGTCTCAACGCCGATTTTCTCGGCGCGTACGGCAATACGTGGATCGAGACTCCCGCGTTCGACGCGCTCGCCGCCGAATCGGTTCTCTTCGATTCCTTTTACGGCACGTCGCTCGATCTGTCGACGCTCTTTCGCGCGTTCTGGCGCGGCGAATCGCCCCGCGAAATCGTCGACGAACTGCGAGAAGACGACGACCCGACCGCGCCCGGCTCGCTCTTTCGCGCGCTCAAGGAGCAGGGATACCGCACGTACGTCGTCTCCGACGCGCGCGAGATCGCGGTCCATCCGGCGGTCGAAGGGGACTTCTGCGACGGCAGATTCTTTCTCGGGGAGCCGGACGCGGCGGAACCGGCCGCGGCGGTCGACGAAACGAAGTTCTATCAGAATTTTGAGGAGCTCGCGCGCTTTATCGCGAAGCTGGAAGACGGCGCCGATTCGGGCGACTCAAGCCCATGGTTCGTCTGGGCGCATTTCTCCGGCTGGAACGCCGCGTGGGACTTTCCGCTCGACGCGCGCGAACGTTATCGGGAAGACGAAGAAGATCCGGAACCGTACGCCGGCGCGGCCCCGCCTTACGTTCCGGCCGACGCGTTGGGCGGTTCCAACCGCCGCTCGCGCGCAAGCTTAGACGCGGACGCGGCAGTCGACGCGAACGATCTCCGGCAGAGTTTCGTCGAGGCGTACGCGGGCGGAATCTCCGTCTTTGACGAGACGCTCGGCGGATTTACGCAGCTGCTGCGCGAAAGCGGCGCGCTCGCCAAGACGCTGTTTATCGTCGCGGGCGCGCGCGGAATCGGAACCGGCGGCTCGTCCGCGCTCGGTTTCGCGCCCGAAGGAACGCCCCCGAACCCATTCTACGCCGAAGAGGTCCGGCTCCCGTTCGCCGCAAGGCTCCCGGACGGATCGGGCGCCGCGACAAGATTGCCCGCGCTCTGCGAACCGCGCGATCTATTTGAGACGGTCCGCGCCTGGCCGACCTTCGCAAAGGAACTTGCGGATCCCGAATTCTGGAAGATCGAACGGTCGGACGTCTCCCCGTTTGCGGGCGAGTGGAGCGCCGAGACGCAAGAGGAACGCGGCCAAAAAGAAGGCGCGGAGAATCCGGACGCGCCGACCGAATTTCCGCCGGACGCGCCGGGTCAGAATCTCTTCCGGCTCCTCGTCGACGAGTCGGGCTCGGTTCGCGACCGCGTCGTTATCGTCGCGAAAGACGCGCGTTCCGACGAGCGCGCGATCGCCGTCGACGGCTGGTTTCTCAAAGAGACGCCGCCCGCGAATCGGGAGACGCGCGACGGAGAGCCCGCAAAGCCCAAGCTGGAACTGTATGTCCTGCCGGACGATCGCTACAACGTAAACGACGTCGCGAGCCGGCGTCCCGACGCCGTCGAACGGCTCGCGGCGGCGCTCCGCGACGGAAAACCGGAT
>CAMNJU010000374.1 GCA_946541595.1 uncultured Planctomycetales bacterium | reverse complement strand
AAGACGTTCAGGTTAACGTTCGGAAGGTATCCCGATCGCCGAAATCGGAGACTAATATCAAGGCTTCTCCCGAATGGGAATAAACGAACGTCCCGAATTGGAACTGCGAACCGGATACGCCTTAGGGTTTCAGGATTATAATTGGGCCAACGTCTTTCATATTCGATTGGCGGTTTTTTACCTGCGCCCATTCGAAGAAAAGCCCGACTCCCTGCCGTTATATACGCTGTGAACGTCTTTTTCACGAAGAAAGATTTTGACATTTGCCGACGCATTACAGGCGTGGTTAATGAATCTCCCCAACTTGACGTCAAATAAAAATGAAGTAATATCAGACGTAGTCTTTACGACCTGTTTCATACCCGTGTCTTTCCTACAACGTTCGGGAGCGGCAAGTCATGAAAAAGTCAGTATTTATTCTCGCAACGCTTCTTTTTGCCTCCTCTTGCATCCTGTTTTTTTTAGATGCCGCGCGCGCCGCTGACGACGAGGTTCTGTTTTTTACGGCGCCTTACAGCGACGGCGTTATGGTAAACGGATGCGCGCCCTATAAGAACGAGACTGTCGTCGTGCCGGAACAGATTAACGGAAAACCGGTCCTCTGTATTGCCGAAGGCGCGTTTGAGAAAAAACACGGTCTTAAAAACGTAGTTTTGTCAGAGGGGCTCAAGACGATTCGAAAAGGGGCGTTTCAATCTTGCGGGAGCCTCAAAAGCGTTAAATTGCCAGAGAGTTTGCAGACTCTTGGCGAGAGCGCGTTTGACTCCTGCGAGGCGCTGGCGAGCGTGAATTTTCCGCAAAATCTGCGGCGTATCGGAAACAAAGCTTTTTACCGCTGTTCGTCGCTCAAAAGCGCCGATTTACCGGAGAATCTGGAATCGCTCGGAGAACGCGCGTTTGGATATTGCAAATCGCTTGCAAGCGTGAATTTCCCTCAAAATCTGCGGAGTATCGGAAAAGAGGCTTTTTGCAACTGCGAGTCGCTTAAAAGCGCGGAGCTTCCCGCGAATTTGGAATCGCTCGGAGAAGGCGCGTTTGATTCGTGTAAAGCGCTCCAACGGGCGGTTTTGTCCGAAGGGATTCAGACGGTTGAAAAGAATGCGTTTAACAGATGCAGCGGCCTTGCGTCCGTAGAATTGCCAGAGAGTTTAAAGGAGATTGGCGAAGGCGCATTTCACGGTTGTCAGGCGCTTTCGAACGTGAAACTACCGGACGGCGTGCAGAGGATTGGACCGGAAGCGTTTCGCGGCTGTGATTCAATTACTGCCGTAACAATTCCAAGCGGGATTCAGGTTGTTGAAAAAGGGACCTTTTGTTGGTGCAGTAAACTAGTGAACGCGGAGTTGCCTGAGAACTTAAAGGAGATCGGAGAAAGCGCGTTCGAGGGGTGCGAATCGCTCACCTATATAGAACTTCCCGCCGGCGTACAGAGGATAGGGCCAAAGGCGTTTTGCCAGTGCGTCTCTATTACGGCTGCAACTGTTCCGAGCGGCGTTCAGACGGTCGAGGACGGCGTTTTTAAAGGCTGTGAAGCGCTTGCGAACGTAGTCCTTCCCGAGGGGTTACAGTCAATTGGAAACGAAGCGTTTTACGGGTGTAAATCGCTTCAGGACGTCGTTTTTCCCTCGGGCATACGCTCGGTTGGAAAAGAGGCTTTTCGCGAATGCACGGCGCTTACGAACGTGAAGCTTGCCGACGGTTTCCTCTCGCTCGGAGACGGGGCTTTTCGCGAATGCAAAGCGCTTACAAGCGTGGAGCTTCCCGAAAGTCTTGAAATAATCGGAGATTACGCGTTTTATTCCTGTATATTGCTTTCAGCCGTAAGAATTCCCTTGGGAGTCCAGACAATTGGAGACGGCGCTTTTGAAATATGCGTGTCTCTCAACAGCGTGGAGTTTTCCGAGGGGCTCAAGACAATAGGAAACTTTGCGTTTGCTTTTAGCGGACTCACGAACGTCGTCCTTCCCGACGGCTTAGAATCGGTTGAGAGTTACGCTTTTGCATCCTGCAAATCTCTTACGTACGTCGATTTCCCCGACGGATTACTAACTATCGGGGATAAAGCCTTTGATTCGTGCGAATCGCTCCAAAGCGCAGAGATTCCGAGCGGTTTGCCGACGATTGCCGCCGAGGCGTTTCCTGAAAACGTGACAATTACAGTCCGGCAGGGGCCGAAACCCGCAAAATCAGAGGGAGATTCTTATCTGGAACCGCAGGCCGGCGACTCCTTGGAGGTGGCGATTAAGGGCTCGGTTTACGTCTTTCGCTTTTGCCCGGCGGGGACGTTTACGATGGGCAGTCCGGAGAAGGAGAAGAACCGCGGTCAGGACGAAAAACAGCGGGAGGTTACGCTTACACGCGGCTTTTGGACGCTCGAAACCCCAGTTACGCAGGCGCGTTGGAAATCGGTCGCGCACGGAAATTCGAGTTCTTTTTCCGGCGATTTGCGGCCGGTTGATCACGTTAACTGGAACGACTGCAAGCGATTCGTATCTATGCTCAACGAAGGAGGATACGCGCCGACTGGGTATCGGTTCAGTCTTCCGACGGAAGCGGAATGGGAATACGCGTGCCGAGCGGGTACGAAGTCGCCGTACAGTTA
>CAMNJU010000373.1 GCA_946541595.1 uncultured Planctomycetales bacterium | reverse complement strand
GTTAAAGGTATGCGCCGGGACGGCAGTTGCCCGCAAGCGACCAACGGGAGCGGTTCATATCAGTCCCGCGCGGTAGCGCGAATCGGCAGCCGCGCCGTCGCGGCCGCCGTCGCGGCTGGGGGCTTACGTCAGAATCGGGAATCTGGTATACTACGGCTTCGTACCGTTTGCGCGCTTTTATAGCGCGTTTTGTCCGTTTCCTTATACCGGCAACCCATTGCGCGTTATGCACATCGTCAAACTCGTCGCCCTTATTCTCGCGTGTCCCGTCGCGCTCATTCTGCTCGTCGTTATTGCGGCCGCCTGCTTTCTGGCGTTCTTGCCGAGCGTCGGTCCGGCGCCCGACAAGGCCGCGCAGGAAGACTATCGCCAAAAGACCGATCTCTTCTACGACGGCCAGTTCCACAACGACAAACTTGCCCCGACGCCGCTCTTTACGGGCGAGATCCAGGAGCCGAGTCCGCGCCGGGTTCCGGAGCAGACGCTGCCTGCGGTCAAAATAACGTCCTTTCCGCGCGCCGAGTCCGGCAAACTGACCGCGACGTGGCTCGGTCACGCGTCCGTCCTACTGCAATTCGGCGCGTCGAATATCTTTCTCGATCCCATGCTTTCCGACCGCGCGTCCCCGCTCCAATTCGCCGGGCCAAAGCGGTTCTCCGAACTCCCGCTCGCCATAGAAGACGTTCCGGAAATCGACGTCGCGTTCATTTCGCACGACCATTACGACCACCTCGACCTGCGCACTATTAAAGGAATCGACGCCAAGGTGCGCGCGTACGTCGTTCCGCTGGGCGTCGACGTCATTCTGCGCGCGTGGGGCGTCGACGAAAAGAAGATCCACGCGCTCTTCTGGTACGAAAGCGTCGAACTGGCAGGCGTTACGTTCACGCTCACGCCCGCCCAGCATCGGACGGGCCGCCATCCGCGCAAGCCGAACCGCACGCTCTGGTCCGGCGTTCACATGACCGACGGCGCGCATGGCGTCTACTATACGGGCGATACGGGCTACTGCGGCGTCTTTAAGGAGATTCGGGAGCGGTTCGGAGAAGTCGACCTCGCAATTGTACAGAACGGCCAGTACGACAGAGGCTGGGCGAAGATCCACATGTTCCCCGACGAGAGCGCGCAGGCAATTCAGGAACTCGGCGCGAAAGTTACGCTGCCCGTCCATTGGGCGTCGTTCTGTATCTGCAATCATGCGTGGGACGAGCCCATAATCAAACTGACGGAAGCTGCGGAACGGGCCGGGTTTGCGCTCGCGACGCCCCGAATCGGCGAGACGGTCGATTACGACGAAATAGAAAAGTATCGCGAAAAATGGTGGCGCGAGTACAACTAGCGGCGCCCGGCGAACGCTAAAATACCTATTGACTAACTTGGATTTTTGCGTATAAACGACTGACCGATACGGAAATCAAGCCCGATTACATATAGATAAGGAGCGTAAAATGAGCCATATTTCGAGAGCGGACGCGTTCGAACTCTTAAAGAAATACAATAAGGATCCGTTTCACATTCAGCATGCGCTGACCGTAGAAGCGGTTATGAAATGGTTTGCCAATCAGCTCGGATACGGAATCGAGGCGGACTACTGGGGAACCGTCGGCCTGCTCCACGATATCGACTTCGAACTCTATCCCATGGAGCACTGCCTCAAAGCGCCGGAACTGCTCCGCGAAGCCGGCGTCGGCGAGGATATCATTCACGCGGTCGTCTCGCACGGATACGGAATTACCGTCGGGAACGGAACGACGATTAACGTCGCGCCGGTTCATGAGATGGAGCGCGTGCTCTTTGCGACCGACGAACTGACCGGGCTCATTTGGGCCGCGGCGCTCATGCGGCCGTCTAAGAGCGTGCAGGATATGGAGCTCAAGTCGCTCAAAAAGAAGTATAAAAGCAAGGGATTTGCCGCCGGATGCTCGCGCGAAGTGATTGAACGCGGCGCCGTTCAGCTCGGCTGGGAGCTCGATAAACTTCTCGAAATGACGCTCGAGGCCATGAAGGCGTCGGAAGCGGCGGTCAATAGCGAACTTGGATACTAATGGGGTCGGGAAGTCGAGAGGAGAACGTTATGCTCGAAGTGGGAACGGTCGCGCCTGATTTTACTCTGCCGGATCAGAACGGGAATAATCGGGCCCTGTCGGATTATCGCGGCAAAAAGGTCGTTTTGTATTTCTATCCGCGCGACAATACGTCCGGATGTACGAAGCAGGCGTGCGGATTCGCCGAACTGCTCCCGCAGTTTCACGAAAAGGGCGCGGTCGTACTCGGCGTCAGTAAGGATACGGTCGCGTCGCATAAGAAGTTTGAACAGAAATTCGGACTGCCCTTTACCCTGCTTGCCGACCCGGAGCTCGCCGTAATTAAAGCGTACGGCGTCTGGCAGGAGAAGCGCGGACGGGACGGCAAGCCGACAATGGGGCTTGTCCGCTCGACTTATCTCATTGACGAAAACGGCGTAATTGCTCGCGCCGTCGGAAACGTTAAAGCCGCGGATAATCCCGCCGATATGCTCGCCAATCTCGACTAAGGCCGCGAGGCGCGGCGCCCGGTTCGCGCTTCCGCGCGGGCCTGAACTAACCGCTCCCGTTGGTCGCTTGCCGGG
>CAMNJU010000372.1 GCA_946541595.1 uncultured Planctomycetales bacterium | reverse complement strand
TTATAGTAGTATGTGTTACTACGCCACTCTTGCATTACCTACTTTTTAAATATCGGACCAGAGAGAACTCTGATCAAACCGCCAATCAGCGACGGTTTTGGAATTCTAACCCAACTTCCGTTTTCGTCAAGCGGGGATTTTGAAAATTTTTTATTTTTTCCTGCCGCTCAAAGAAAGAGCGCGCGGCGCCCCGTAAAAACGCGCCGCGCGCCGTATGGCTTTTGGCCCGAACGGCCGCAGAAATTTCCGTTATTCGTCCAAATTGAAGTCGAAGACGTTCGCTTTCGGATCGTTGGTAACGGTAATTTTCAAAGGCGTCAAATTGGGATCCAGAAACTTGCGAGGCGTAAGGAGTTCGCCGCCGGCGCTCTTAGCATACGCGCCCTTCTTCTGCTTGCGCTCCTGAAGTTCGTCGTACGTGATTTCGCCCTTTTCATAGGCTTCGTCGTCAGGATTTTTGACTTCTTCGTTCTTCATGGCGGTTACCGAATAGACGCCGGGCTTCAAGCCCGTGCCGCCGTTCTCAGCGCCGGTAGACGTAGCGGAATACGCGCCGCTCGCGTCTGTTTTCGCGCTGCCGCCCTCGCCCGACTCTTTATTTTCAGGAAAGAACGTCAAAATGCACCCTTCCAACGGGGCGCCGCCCATCGTAACCGTACCGGTAACGGCGCGATAATCTTTATCTTTGCCGCAGCCAGTAAAAGAGCATAGCCCGACGAGAAGAAACGACGCGAATAAAACTTTTACCAACTTCATTTTTATCCTCTTATATTCCAAAAGAAAGGCGTTGAGTGTGTCAACGCCTTTCACTTCTTAAATCAACCGACCGGTTTTACCCGAGCGACGCACGCCTGCGTCAAAGCGCAACCGTTTCGCCGCCGGACGAGGAGCCCATCGCGCCCCAGACGCCGTATACGGATTTCCCGCCGTAGTCCTGAGGACGGGAGGCGTCGCGAACGACGCTGCTGAGGTCGTTCGTCTGATCGCCGCAATCGACCGTATCGCTGACAAAGCGAACGGAACCGTCGCCCATGCAGACGTTGACGCCGCCGGAATGGTAGCTGGAAGCCGTGGTAATAACGCTGTTCTCATTCGACTTTGCGCAGGTCGGAGCGTTCGGAGGAAGAATGGTGTAGAACATCGTGTAAGGATTCTGAGCGTCGGCCCAGCGTTGTCCAAGAAGCTGGTCGTTTACGGTAACGACGGAGTAGTTCTTACTGATTTCGCCGTTGGTCCCGCGCGCCGCGGCGCAGGTAGACGGACGGAAGTAGAAGTTATCCCAGCTCGTGGACGCGCTGTTGAAGGCGCCGCCCAAACTAACTTGACCGCCCTTGATCTTTTCTCTGTTGAGAGAATTTCCAACACAAACTTCGCCGAAAAATACGGTGTTGGAAAGACCGTCGACAAAATCGCTGAAGCTCATTTCATGCTTATTGCCGTTCGAGAATGCGCCGCGGTATTCGTCCCAGTCCCAATTGAGGGTGATGTCGCCTCGGTTGAGGTGGTAATTCGTGCATCCGCGGACGCCTTTAGCCGTCCTGCCTCTACCGTCAGACGGGCAGAGAAACGCGTCGACCTGATTGCAGGTTGCGTAATCAACGCCGTCGTTCCACGGGCATCCGCCATTCTCTACCTGCTTGAGAAGTTCGGTATAAAGCGCGCTTTGTTCCATGTACGGAAGCATGACGCACAGACCGGAGAAACGCCCCCAGTTGCCGTTGTTGCTGTACTTCTTGAAAAGAGTCTGATAACTGGCGCTGGGGAGGACTTTCTGAACGTCGTGAAAGTTCTGAGCGGCGAGCCCCAGCTGCTTGAGCTGGTTCGTGCACTGCATGCGGCGAGCCGCTTCACGCGCAGCCTGAACGGCGGGCAGAAGGAGCCCGATCAAGATGCCGATGATCGCGATAACGACCAAGAGCTCGACGAGGGTAAACGCCGAGCGAGAGTTCTGTTTTGTCATTGGTTAACCTCTAATAATGTTATCAAAAGTCCAATAAGGACGCCGTTTCGCCCGAATTCGAACGCGAAAAGGCAAAAAGACGGTCGCGTTTCCCCCGTTTCAAAAAGAAAGCCGCCACCGTCACGCGTATATCTGAATAGTAATATAACTAAAACATATACTCTGTAAATATCAATTCAAACTTCTGAAAAAAGCGGACCAAACGCCTCGCCCACAAATCGGCCAGTCGAACTTTATGAGAGATATTGAGTTAACTTTAGAGAACCGTTCCGCTGTACTAAATTGGCAAAAAAAGAAAATTTTTAAAAAAGTTCCGGCTCGGCAGACACATTCCTAAAAAACAGCGCAATTTCGCAAGATTACCCAAATACAAGGCTCATGGCGTTCCTAAAAAAAACGCGCGCGGCGAGCCGTAACCGCACGCCGCGCGCCGTATGGCTTTTGGCCCAAACGGCCAGCCGGAATTTCCGTTATTCGTCCAAATTGAAGTCGAAGACGTTCGCTTTTGGATCGTTGGTAACGGTTACGCTCAGAGGCGTGTCGTTTACGAGCTTATACTTTTGGGGCGTGAGAAGCTCGTAGGACGTTCCCTTAGAATAGGTCCCTTTCGCGGCGACGCGCTGCTGAAGTTCGTCGTACGTAATCTCGC
>CAMNJU010000371.1 GCA_946541595.1 uncultured Planctomycetales bacterium | reverse complement strand
CGGGCGAGGGCGTAAATTTGCAGCGCGCCCATCTTATGATCAACTACGACCTGCCGTGGAATCCGAACCGGCTGGAACAGCGCTTCGGCCGTATTCACCGTATCGGCCAGACGGAAGTCTGCCATCTGTGGAATCTCGTCTCGCAGGAGACGCGCGAAGGAACCGTCTTTCTGCGGCTCCTCAGCAAGCTGGAAGAAGAGCGCGCCGCGCTGGGAGGCAAAGTCTTCGACGTGCTCGGCGAAATGACGTTCGACGACCGGCCGCTCCGCGATCTGCTCATCGAGGCGATTCGGTACGGCGCCGATCCCGAAGTGCGCCGACGACTGGAAGAGAAGGTCGACGACGCGATGAATCCCGAGAAATTCCGCGTTCTCATAGCGGAGAACGCGTTAACCGAAGATTCCATGGACGTCTCCAAAGTCATGAAGATTCGCGCCGATATGGAGCGTATGGAGGCGCGCAAACTCCAGCCGCATTTCGTTTCGGCGTTCTTTCTGGAAGCGTTCAAAAGCTTAGGGGGCAAAATTTACGAACGCGAGCCCGGACGGTATGAAATTACGCACGTGCCCATTTCCGTGCGGAATCGGGACTTGCAGATCGGGTTCGGAGAGCACGTGCTCACCCGGTACGAACGCGTCTGCTTTGAAAAGGCCGACTGCAACCCGCCCTTGCTCCCGCAGGCGAGTCTGGTTTGCCCCGGTTTTCCGCTCCTTGAAGCGACGTCCGACCTCATACGGGAACGCGGTTTCGACGCCCTTAAGCGCGGCGCCGTCTTCGTCGACGAGAACGATTTCGGCCAAGAGCCCCGGCTCCTCTTCTATATTGAGATTTCGATTCAGGACGGAGTCCTCTTGCCCGGCGGGAACAGGCGCGTTATCTCTAAAAGCGTTCACTTCGTCGAGCTCAAAGAGGACGGATCCGCGATTGACGCTGGCGCCGCGCCCTATCTCGACTACCGCGCGCCGACCGAGGAAGAGCGCGACGCCGTTCTGGCCTACGCGCGGAAACAGGCGTGGCTCACGCGCGACGTCGAGAAACGCGCGCAGTCGTACGCGATCGCCCAGATCATTCCGACGCATTTCGCCGAAGTCAAGGCGCGCAAGACGCGCTTGCTCGACAAGATCGCCAAAGCGGTCAAGCAGCGCCTGACCGCAGAAATCCGACATTGGGATTCCAGCGCTTACGAACTCAAGCAGAAGGAAGAGGCCGGAAAGGGGAGTCAGCGGCTCACTTCCGCCAACGCCGCGCGGCGGTCCGAGGAACTCGCCGCGAGACTGGCCAAGCGCATGGCCGAAATCGACGACGAGCGCATGATCTCCGCCATGCCCCCCGTTATTGTCGGCGGCTCGCTCGTGATCCCCAGAGGACTCCTTCAGACGCTCGTTCCGCAAACGGAGCCCGCGACGTTCAGTCTGGGGGACCGCAAAGCGATCGAAAACGCCGCTATGAACGCCGTTATGGCGATCGAACGCAAGCTCGGATTTAACCCCGTCGACGTGAGCGCGCAAAAGTATGGCTACGACGTTGAGTCTGTGATTCCCGAAGAGACGCCAACCGGCGACGCCTTTCAACGCTTTATTGAAGTCAAAGGGCGCGCGAAAGGCGCGACGACCGTTACGGTTTCGAAGAACGAAATCCTCACGGGCTTGAATCTTTCCGACAAGTTCATTCTGGCGATTGTCGAAGTCGACGGCGAGCAGACGCGAACCGTCTACCTGAAAAATCCGTTCAAAAATGTTCCGGATATGTCTGTTACGAGCGTGAATTACGATATCGCCGAGCTCGTTAGCGTTGCGGAAGTTGTTTATCAGGATTAGCACGAATGAATGTGTATTTGTCATTAACGGTGTGACGAATAGGAGACTATGTTAGTAATTAGTCGGAAAGATACTAACTAGCTTTTTCTGTACGTCAGGTATAGTGGAGAGAAGGATTATGACAGAAGAGAATAATCAATCAAAAAAACGTGAAGAAGGGGAGTCTGATCATGTTGGGCAGGAGGTTACTGACTCGATTACTAGCGAACAAGAATCTGATAGACAAAAGTTAATAGACATGCTTATCAGAGATAATCAAATATTTCGTGATCGCATGGATCAGTTCACGTCAACCATGCATGCAGGAGAACAAAGTGCTTCTGAGGCTGCTGTTGAAGAAAAAACTGGCCAAGAGTCAGACGAACAAAATCGACATAATATAAGAGAATCATTGGAATTTGCAAAGTATTGTTATGAAGCGGAAGAAAGACGGGATAATCGCCTTTCTGAACAGGCAAACCAGATTCTAACGGTAGCATCTATCTGTACCGGAGGATTGATGATGTTCTTTGATTTGCTCCACAGCTACACAGATGTTTCCAAATCAAGTTCAACAGTGGGATTTGGTTTTTCCATTGTTATCTTAATGATTTGGGTTATGGTAATGTGTTTGTGTTCACAGATTTTTCCCCTTATCATCTTTTTTATTAATTCATACTTAGCTGAAAGTAGAAAGGATTTTCAATTTTTCAGAGATCTACTATCGCTACGAAAAAAAATGAAAAGCGAGATATTTGGGGATATTGCCGAAAGAATGGTAAATCATAAATATTATTATCTGGGTGCTGAGTGGT
>CAMNJU010000370.1 GCA_946541595.1 uncultured Planctomycetales bacterium | reverse complement strand
TTACTCTTCGGTCAGAACGTCGACGTCATATCCTTCCGGGGCGTCGAGCGTATAGCTTGTTTCGCCGTTTTTCCTTTCCCAGCGCAGTTTAACGACGCCACTGGGGACGGGCTGGGCGCCGGCGGCCCATTCGATCGAGCTCGCTTTCGGGATCCGCACGGCGATCTTCTTATTGACGCGGTCGACGCTTCTTAGTCCGAGCACGTCGCGATAGAAGACGTGCGCGACGTGCGACGCGAAGCCGTGATTGCAGCTCGCGTTCGCGCCGACGTTTTCCCAGAGCGTTCCGGTTCGGTCCGCCATGTATTCGTTGTACGCGACCGACTCTTCGAGAATCTGATCGACGCGGTCGGCGCGCGAGAGCAGCTCCATGCGCAGCACGTTGCCGACAAAGGAGTTCGCCTTGCACACTTCCGGATAGCCCTTTTCTTTTGCGCGGTTCGGGCCGAATTTATCGAGCAGAATCGACCAGAGTTCCGGGAAGGTTTCCGGCGACGCCGTCTTAAAGAAGAACGCGAAATACTGGCATACTTCCGACTTATCCTTGAGAACTTCGAGCGAGCCGTCCTCTTTTCGGACCGCGTGATCGACGAAGAATTCGCCGTCGTACGCCTGCTTGCGTATAACCTCGCGCATGGCGTTCGCTTTTTCGCGCCAGTCTTCGCGCCGGTAGAGCTCCGCCGCCGCTTCGAGCGCGCCCGCGTAGAGCATATTTGTGGGGTAGTTGACGTCCTGCAGGAATTTATTGGCGTCGGACCATTCGACGAAGACGCGGTTCGGGAGCTTTTCGAGCAGCCCGTCCGCGTTTTCATACTGCGCGAAGAAGTCGACGAGCTTTTCAATCCGCGGGCGGAGAAGTTCGACCGTCTTGCGGTCGCCCGAACGCGCGAGGTATTCCCGCAGCTCGACGACGAACCACATCATCCAGTTCGGAATGAACTGGCCGTGCCACGTGTCCGACGGATAGCACATGGGGAGCGCGCCGTCTGGGAGATTCGGAAAGCTTTTGGGGAGCCGGTAGTTTTCGTAAGTCGCGGCTTCTACGTCGGTTCGGCCGGAAAGATCGAACGCGGCGCGCGCGGTAAAGAAGCTGTCGCACATCCATCCGGCGCGTTCGCGGGTCGGGCAGTCGGAGAAGACGTCGACGGCGTTGCAGCGATAGGTCAGTACGGCGGCGTTATAGACCTTTACGACGCGCTTATCGGAGCAGTCGAAGGACGCTTCCCGGGTATGCGGCGCTGCGTATTCGCGCATATAGAACTTATTGAGCTTGAACGACCCCTTGAGGCAGTACAGCTTAACGTACCGCGCCGCCTGCGGATCGAACGTTTCGCACGCGATGGGCGCGTCCGATTTCGGGAGCGTCCATTTCGCCGCGTTGCACGTGTGGAATCGGAAGAAGTTGACGTCCCCTTTTGAGTTGAGTACTTCGTCGTATCCGATCGCGAGTTCGGTCTCTTCGGTCGTTTCGACTTCAAAGCCCCAGAATCCGGCGTAATCGGCGCCGAAGTCGATAATTTGGGCGTCGCCCGCGGTATAGACCGCGCCGAATTCGAGGGGCGCGGCGTTTTCGTCGAACGTCGTTTCGAGCGCGTTGAGTTCGTCGCTCAGAATGAGTTCGAGCTCCGATTCTTTATAGCCGGTGAACTTCTCGCTGATTCCGGTAATCGGGGATCCGTGCTTGGGCTTGAAGTCCTTTTTAGGGGACGTCTTGCCGCGTTTGCCCCATGCGGCGACGGGGATTATATTGAGCTCCGGATAGGCGACGCGGCGCTCGAGCAGCTCGACGTCCGGCTGACGCGCTAACTCTACCGGCTTGCTTTCGCTTAACTTGCGATAGTCGTACGCCTCGATAAAGGTTCGGTGATAGCCCTGCCGTTCGACTTTCTGCACGCGCACGCCCGTAAGGTCGACCGCAGAGAAGAGGACGGCGCCCTCGTTCGGCTGAGTTCCGGACGCGGCGAGAACTTTGCCTTCGCCGTCGACGAGCTCCGCCAGCAGAAACGCCGGCTGGTCGAGGAGATAGTAGCTCACGCTGTTGTAGCCGGCGATCTCGATTGCGATTTCGTTGACGCCGGGGCGGAGATATTTGCCGACCTGCCATTCGTCGACGCGGAACCAGCCTCTCGGGCCGCGCGCGGGGCCGTAACACGCGTATTCGCCGTTGATATAGACGCGCATGATCGACGAGCCGGTCGCGCGGAAAATCGCGCCGTCGAACGCGGCGTTTTCCGGGAGCGAGACTTCCGCGGCAAACCGCAGCGTTACGTTCATTTCCTTTTCGCGGTCCTTTGCCCAGACGGGCTTAGCGGCGACGAATCCGGGCGCCGCTTTGCGCTCTTGCGCGCCGTCGTCGACCGCGAGCGAAAGGGCGGGAGAAAGGAGCGGGGCGCCGCCGAGCAGGGCGGCCGATTTCATAAACGCGCGGCGTGTTTGCGACATGACAGATTCCTCTAAAATGAAACGGATACGGCGTTTAAATAGCGACCGAACGCGGACGCGGCGGTCAGAAGAGGGTTCCCGGCGTCTCCTGTTGGACGTCGGGCGCCGGCGCGCCGATCATGGCGTTGAATTCCTCTTCGGTAATAACGGGCGTGCCAAGTTCCTTGGCTTTATTGACTTTCGTATCGCCCGGCTCCGAGCCGACGAGCAGATACGTCGTCTTTTTCGAGACGGAC
>CAMNJU010000369.1 GCA_946541595.1 uncultured Planctomycetales bacterium | reverse complement strand
CGTTCCGCTCGCTAGACAAAAAAGCCCGACTTGTTAGTCGGGCTTTTCTGTCACTCTAGGGCAAAATATGTGAGGACGTTAATCGATGGAACGACGATGTAATCAAACGTCCCAGCCGGGTCGGCAATATTGTCTGAAGAACTTGTCCGCTTCGGGGCAATTGGTAGCTTTCATGTTTTGAGCGTCATATTCCAGTTTTTGCCCGCAACGGTACGAGAAGCAACCAAGAAGAACGGCTTCAGCCAATTTGCCTGAATATTCAAAACGGCAAGTCGTCGAATCTTCGCTAGCTCCTTTGCCTTTCTTAATTGCGTCAATCCATTCTGCGTGATGGCCGAGCGATTTCGGTATCCTTTGAACGTGCGGCTCGAAACCTTCAAATTTCTCTTTGGGCAAAAGGGCGTGTTCGTCATAGTTCGAGAAGAGAATCCCGTCAGTTCCGAAGAAGAGAACGCCAGCGCCAAATTTTTCAACCCCTAATTCAGAGAGACATTCAGGGCGCGCGTTTCCATCTTGCCAAGAGAGAGTGAGCGTTTCGGTAGTTCCGGGAACGCCAGGGAATACGTATTCAGCCGTAAGGTCGTAGCCGCACATCTCTTCGTCGACCGGATTGGGCGACGTCGTTTTTACAGAGATGGGCATGACCTTATCGAGACCAAGGGCCCAATATGGGAGATCCAAGTAGTGACAAGCCATGTCGCCCATCGCGCCGTTTCCAAAATCCCAATATTTTCGCCATGTGCCGGGAATGAGGCGCGGATCGTATTCTCTCTCGGCGGCCGGGCCAAGCCAGACGTCCCAGTTGATTTCGGGAGGACAAGGCGTCTTTTCTTTCGGTTTGGGTTCGCCGACGTAACGGTTGGAACACCAAACTTTAACATCCTTAACCTTGCCAATAGCGCCAGCCTTAATCAATTCAACGACGCGACGATAATTTTCACCAGCATGAATCTGGGTGCCCATCTGCGTTGTAAGGTTCTTGTCTTTGGCGATTTGCCGCATCTTGCGGATCTGATACAAGTCATGTCCAAGCGGTTTTTCTGAATAGCAATGGAGCCCAAGTTTCATTCCGGAAACGGCGACGATCGCATGCGTATGGTCGGGCGTGGCGACGACAATTGCGTCGAGTTTTGAACCCATTTCATCCAACATTACGCGAAAATCAGAGAATAACTTAGCGTTGGGATGATTAGCCTTCGCGGCGTCGAGATATTTTTGGTTCGCGTCGCAAAGAGCTATTTGATTTTCACTTGCGCATCCATTGACACTAAAGGCGCCCTGACGTGCGATTCCGACGTGCGCAATATTGAGTTTCGACGAGGGATTGGCGTCCTTAGCGATCGAAGGCGAAGGAAACGCATTGCCGATTAAAAAGCCCGCCCCGATTCCCAGCGACGTTTGCTTGATAAAGCTTCGACGGTTGATCCGACTTTTCATTAAAAACTCCTTTTGAAAATATACGAAGACGCCGCGCCTATTATGTGAGTTCATTGAAAAACAGCGCTTCGCCGTTTATCTTATTATACATTCCTTACTCACGGTATTCAATAAACAGGCGTTTTCCTCAATTTGTTTTCACTTGTTTTTTTAAAATGAGCTTCCTTCACTTTTCAGATTTTTGACAGAGATTCGACCTTCTGAATTTACTGAAACGCTATTGTTTTTCTAACGACGTATTGTTATTCTATACCAACCGAACGCAAGGAAGCGTTCGGACTTTTCATTGTTCGCCAAGTAGTGTGTTTTTAATGCAACCGTTCGATAATTTTGCGAATTTTGGCTCCAATCGCAGCTGGAATTGGAGAAATACTAACTCGATATTTCCGAAAGATCTTGAGGATACTACAAAGACGCGGCGAGAAGACGTTGATCGTAACGACGAAGAGACGTGTGAAATTTTGAAACGCATGGGCATACGGGCCGGTCTTCAAGCCAAGCGCAACTCTTCCGTCGCCAGACCCAATATAAGCGAAGAGCCAATCAGCGAAGAAGCCGACTGCGAAAAGTTTTATCGTCTTTGTCGAGTTGCCGATCAACTTGCCCATAAAAGCAAAAACAGTGTTAACGAAACGTCGGAAGAACAGGAAGCAGTTGCAATCGAAAAAAAAGACGACAGTCTCATGAGTGGAAATCAAGACGACGGACGAGACGACCGCGTCTCTAACGCCTTTCGTCTTGACGGCCCTCCCTCTGCTGAAACGACAGTGGGAGGAAAAGCATATGATTATTTTGGCGGCGACGGATACCTTGGGTTGCAATCTGATCCGGAAATGATCGCCACCGCTTGCAATGCCGCCGTTAATTATGGAGTTGCCTCTGCTACGTCGAGAAATTGCTTTACGTCGGCTCCTCTTCAGGAAGTAGAACGAAACGCCGCGCGTTTTTTAAAGGTTTCGAGGGCGTTTTACGCTCTCGATGAAATTACGCTCGGCGAACTACTTTTACGAACTCTCGTCAATAAGTTTGAACGCGCTTTTGTTGACGAAGCTTCCGAACCCTTTTGGCGGACATGTTTTCAACGTCTCAACGGAGGCGCTTCCGACGTGAATGCCCGTTTTTCGCGCGTACGGGAATTTGTTGTATTCAAACATTGTAATCCGGAAGATTTGCGAGAAAAACTACAGAACGAATTGGCCTTAGGAGAGCGTCCCTTGCTCCTCACAGACGGCGTATTTTCCAATTTCGGGACGGTCGCGCCTCTTAAA
>CAMNJU010000368.1 GCA_946541595.1 uncultured Planctomycetales bacterium | reverse complement strand
AAGGTATGGAACCGATCGAAGGCTGGCCGGTCGAGCTCTTTGAGAAGATCGCGCCGCCGTCGCGCTTGACATATCCGATAAAGTGAAGTTACGCGTCAAACCGCTTGGTTCCGCCAGACAAGCCGCGACGGCGAAACGGACGACGGAAAGGACGGCCGCTAATGTTGAAAGCGTGTGCTTTTGGATTGACTTTGTGTTTAAGCTCCGCCGGCGTTCTTTTCGGCGCCAAACCGCTGCTCGCAAAAGAATTTCCATAAAACAACCTTTCTCATGTGTAAACTTGCGCTCCGTATAGTTATGAAAATGCGTTATGAGTTAGTCAAAAAACAGTTGTGTTTTTCTTCTTTGCTCCTTCAAGAAGGCGCCGCTTAAAAACGAGCGGGCGCTTCATCCAGAAAGGTTTGTCGCCGTATGGGACAACATTTCATAAAAAAGCCTTTTCGCATTCTTGTCGCTGTAAAATCGACATTTAAAACGCACCGAACCGTTATTCGCGCAGCTGCAAAGTATTCGCAGCTAAACGGTTCGTGGAGTCTCTATGTTCTAGAAGGCCGAGACGACGAACTTGAGCTTTCTCAGATAGATTTGAATCAGTTTGACGGCGCGGTTATATACCCTACCGAACAACTCTCCGAATTTACTCAGAACTTGGTTCTTGGGCGTTTTGACAAACCGCTTTTAATCATTGATCCTTGGTATAACGTCGACTTTTATGAAAATATTCGCCGCCAAAGGAATAATTTTTCACTTGCGTGGTGCGACAACAGGACTATTGCTCGACAGTGCGCTAAGTTTTTACTCCAAAAGAACCTCCGTAATTTTGCTTTTGTTCCGGTACAGCCTCCTAAAGAGACTTTGTGGTCGGAAGAGCGAAAACTCTATTTTGTTGAATATTTTAAAAGTCGCAACATTCAGTGCGACGTTTTCCATACGCAGGAGCAGAACTTCGAGAGACAAACGATACTTTTTCAAAAATGGCTGCGCGATCTTCCTAAACCGATAGGAATAGCAGCTGCAACGGATTCTGTCGCGAGACGCGTCGTCGAAGGATGTTTATACGACGGTATTAAAATCCCAGATGAAGCCGCTGTTATCGGGATTGACAACGACGAACTTATATGCGAATCCACCACGCCGTCTATTTCGAGTTTGGAAAACGACCTCGAAGGTACCGTCGTTAAACTTTTGGAAATTATGGATCGCCAGATCAGAGGAGAATCCTTTTCAGGGCGAACTTTCTATTATGAACCGGCGAGAATTGTTGAACGCGTATCCACACAGATGAACATAACGTCGGATCGAACGGTAATCCGGTCGATGGAACTCATTCGCCTAAATGTAGGAAGGCCGTTCGGAGTTGCAGAGCTCGCTCGCCATGTTAACGTGTCGCGCAGAACGCTCGAACTCCGGTTTAAAAAGAATTTGGGAAAATCGGTTCATGACGTCATCATTGAAACTAAGCTTGACAAAGCAAAAAAGCTGCTTTGCGAGTCGAATCTCTCGATAGCTGAGATTGCTCATTCATGCGGATTTGTAAACGAAAACTATTTTGCGACTGCATTTAAACGGCAATATAAACTTTCTCCGTCGTCGTTTCGTAAAATTCTGTAATGAAATCTGAGCGACTTTGGACTCCGGACAAAATATAGAAAAATGAACGGTTATTTCTCGGCGAAAGACGTTGTTATATAAAATATTAAAATAGTACTTTCAACACGTTGGCGGGCGTTCAACGCCATTTCTTTACATGAGCTCTACATTATCGGTCCACGTTGAAACAGTGATAAAAATAATAAGTTCAACAGATTGACGACGCTTGGTTCTCAATCCGTTTTTCGTTGAATCCTCTATTCAGCGACGCTGACGAAGCCTGATTTCTTTTAAAATGCGCATTTGTTTCTTAAAAATTGCGAAAAAAGTCCCAGCAATTTGACTTTCTGTTGAAATGCGGTTTTCGTCAAGATATATAGTAATTAAGCGAGCGGGCGAGGAACGGGGGAAAGAATTGCCGCCCCGTTTTTGTCTCGCCGCCATGTACGATTTTGCGAAATTTGCACGTTTGACTTAAGAAACAAAATCAAAAATTTTGTTGCCTTTTGTCGGTTGTACTTTCTTAACGATCCAGAATGCGTTAGCGCCTGCGGGTTGTTTTGAACGAGCAAGTTCTCGAAGAAGGAGTAGCGTCATGACTAAAATCAATAAAATCCGTGGAGAAGGGTTCACTCTCGTTGAACTTCTCGTTGTCATTGCCATCATCGGCATTCTGATCGGTTTGCTTCTTCCCGCCGTTCAAGCGGCGCGTGAGGCGGCGAGGCGAATGCAGTGCACAAACAACTTGAAGCAGATAGCCCTTGCATGCCAAAATTACCATGACACGAACAAAGCTTTTCCGGCGTCGTCGATATGCCCCAGTTGGTACAATTATTTCGAGTCGACGGAATGGTGGAACGCCACGATTGCAATTCTCCCGTTCATGGAACAGGGCGCAATGTACGATTCCCTGTTTAAAATAGAGACGTCGACCGGTCCGGACGGCAATCGCAGACCGCCGGACCACGCCTTTTGTTCTGACTCGTCGCTCTGGGCCGATTTTACGGGGCAATTCGTTTCCACTTACGTTTGTCCGAGCGACGGACTGGGCGGAAGCGTTTACTCTGTGGCCTGCACTGACGGTCGAACTGGAATAAAACTATGGAAAACGAATTACCTCCCGATGACGACGATTTATCAGGAGAT
>CAMNJU010000367.1 GCA_946541595.1 uncultured Planctomycetales bacterium | reverse complement strand
CGGGACCGTCGCAAACGACGTTTTTGAGAATCCGACGTTCGACTACGAAGTCTGCCTCGCGGCCGGAACGCAAATTCTTATGGCCGACGGTTCGACCAAGTCGATCGAACAGATTCAGCCCGGCGACGTCGTTCTTGCCGCCGATCATCTCAATCCGGAGAGCAAACCACAAGCGGCGGAGGTCGTTCGGTTCTTTGACAATGGCGAAAAAGACGTTGTTAAACTTTCGTTTGCAGACGATCAAGAGGTCGTTTGCACGCCGGAACATCCGTTCTATGTAATCGGCAAAGGCTGGGTTCACGCGCAAGACCTGCAGCAAGGCGACTTCTGTCTATCCGCGACCGGAGATAAGATCGCGTTTGTCTCTAAAGAGAATCTTGTCGAGAAACAACGCGTTTACAACTTTGAAGTTGACAATTTACATACATATTTTGTTGGCAGTAACTTTGTCGTTTCCATTCTAGTACACAACTTGTGCCTTTTTGGCGAAGAATTTGTAATGCCTTGGGATGAAAATGCAAGTTGGGCTTTTGGCGATACAGTTTCGCTTTATGGAAGTATGCTAACGAGAGCTGTTGTTGGAACTACTTCTGGCGCTGCGGCAGGCGCGGCGACAGGCGCGGTTGTCGGGGCGGGAGTCGGCGTATTTGTCGGCGGCGCTGGAGCTGTTCCAGGAGCGGTCACGGGCGCGACAACAGGAGCAATAGGCGGAGGAATCTCGGGACTCATTTCCGCCGCTATGGCTCCGTCGTATGAAACGCTTGGTGAAACGTTTGAAAATTCGGGCATGAATGGAGTTGTTTCCGGCGTTACTGGAGGGATAGCCGGTCCATTGGGAGGAACGTCGCTTTCTATTGCAAGAAATTCATACAGCGTTGTCGGCGGAGGTGGTCTTGCTGTATCTACTGAAAATATTGCTGTTGTTACTGTCTCACAAACAGACGCTCTTTTAACAGTCGGAACTGTTTCGACAGGCTCTCCGTTCTTCATGCAGAGCCAAAGGTATAGCGACGATGATCTTTGGATTCCAAGACAAAGAGATAAATTACCTAACAATATGAAGGCGAGACATATTTACGATAAAACAGAATTTGATCAGGTTGTTGCTAGGTATGGAATGAACAGAGAGCTCCGGAGACGATTTCATGAGCATATTGGCGACCTTAAATCTTCAGGGGAAACCTTTTCAAGAACCCAATTAGATAAACTCGCAAGAGAATTTTTAGAAAGTATCGGTAAATGAGCAACGACCTTGTCAAAGAATTTCATATGTCGCTTGCGCGTATGATTGACTTAAAATGTTGGAATGCGTCATGCGTCGTATGGGGAGCGCTTTGTCTTCGTTTCGGAGAAGTGTTCGTTAAAAATGAGACGACTCCCGGAGGAAAAGAATTTACATATGAAGCGGGCGAATGGAACATTTTGCATTGGTGTCCGTGGCGCCTTGAGGAAAAGGGAATCGTCAAATGTAGTTCTCATCCGGAGTTTTCGAATAGCGTTAGGGAACTTGACCTACTTATTGGCGATCGAATTGTTAAAATAGAGGTTTATTTACGTTGCTACGACGCAATTTTCTATTTTGCGTCTGGAAAAATTCTTAGGGTTTTTAGCGATCATCTACAAAGTTCTAAGAATTTATCAAGTTGGGATTTTTACAATGTTACAGATAGTTTTTATCTTGGCCCTGAAGACGAAATCCAAAAAAGCAGTGAAGACGGAAGACTGACACAAAAAAACTATTCTTCCGAAGCGTCTTACGACGAAATAGCGATTTCCAATACAATCAACAAACAAACGGCGCTCATACAGGGCGAGGAACAATTTTATAAAGACGATAATTTCATTAAAAAACATGAATTAAACGATATTCTCGGATTCGTATGCGCATACGTCGATCTTTTGAACGATGAAGACCTACTATTGTATTTAGAGAACGCAGATCCGGAAACGCCCGTTAGTTTTCGTCTACTTATATCTCATAGCGCTTGGCGACTTAGTCAAGACGACGCTTTTCTTTGTAGTTCAGACAACGATAACTCAATACAGCAGCAAGGATTGAAGAGAATTCGCAACGATTCAATTGTTGATGTTCTGAACACAAATCACGAAAACGATATCGAATTGAATTTTTTATCGGGTACGACGCTTCGTATCTTTAATTTACTAAAAGATTTTCCTCTGACCTTTGTTTTATATAATCGATGAATGCGAGTAATATCTACTCTGACAGCCGCGTTTCTTGACAAATAATGTCGGTATTTAACAGAGCTTTCATCAGGAAGCGTCGGAGAACCTTAGCCTTGAACGCAAATTACGCGCAAAATCTCGCGGTCGTCGAAGCGAACGCCGACGCGGCGCGCCGACAGCTCGTTTTTACTCTGGCGCAAGGCGAATCTCAACTCGCGACCTCGTGGAACGCGAGCGACCCGAGCTATTATCCAATGAATTATCCCGGTCTTCCGGGCGTGTCGCGAACGGTTCCCGAACTTCTGACGACCGCGCGCTCGGCGCTTGGCTCCGATTCGAGCGTAATTTTGTCGCGTCTTCCGATCATGATCATGCCGACGCCGTACGGTTCGACAGACTATTGGACGATCTTCCGAAACTTAAATTCGAGCGTCGTCTCGATGGAGACGAAGAACGCAGAACTTCAGCGCGACGCCGCCGTCGCTAACGCCGCGAGCGTTTACGTCTCCGCGTACGCGAGCGGATACGACGCGGAGACGCGCGCCGCGCTGAACGACGCCGAAACTC
>CAMNJU010000366.1 GCA_946541595.1 uncultured Planctomycetales bacterium | reverse complement strand
TACTTGCGAAAACGCTTTACTAAGCGTCGCGCTTCAACTCAGCTCTCATTGAGCCGGATTCATATCCTGTTCAACGGCGTGGAGATGGTCTTTGTCGATGTAGATAACTTCGGAAGCGTCTTTCTTTTCCATGGAGTACGGAATCGGCCAACCGACGCGAACGTTCTGTTCGAAGTAAACGGTGCACTTCCAGTGGACATGGTGAACCTGGACGGGCCCGACCATGGGGAAGAACTTCGGCGGATCGACGTAGTCGGCGACGAGCTCTTTCGTAATGCGGACGTCGTTGCGATAGCGGGTTTCGAGGAAGGGCACGCCGCCGTTATCCGGCTTGGCCTTTTCGAGGAGTCGAATAACTTCGTCGTCCGAAGGCGCGTCCATGCCTTCGGGAGTGCCGTCGACAATCGGCGGAAGAACCGGGACTTGCGAGTAACGATCCTGCTCAAACGCCATGTCCTCATATGCGCCCTGGAAATACGGACTGACCGGAACCGGAACGCTGAAAATCCCGAGCGTAAAGCCGCCGAAACCGAAGCAACCGCTCGTGACAGCCGCTGCCAGCAGCGTAAGGCATGCGGCAATTCTGAAATTCATTTTTTTCATCTCTAACTTCCTTGACGAATGATTCAAGAATGAACAACTTGGGGCAATCTTCTGGGACGTTTTTCGGCCTTACGACCGACTTGTCTCCGTCCTTAGTTTTGTTCCTGATTCCGCTTGTTTCTCGTTAAGCGCAACGCGTGCAAACGCGTTCTTCGCACGAAATCGACCGAATTTTTCGACGAATAAAACGGGTCGTTCAGGAGCGACGCAGAATACAATCTCCCCGCCAATCCTTGTTTATATTAGGATTCCGGCGCTCTTGCGCCAAAATCTCTTGACCTTATATCGTATCGTGGAGCCGCGGAACTTGCGACTTTTTCGAAATAAAGCCAATATAAACGTCAAAAACTACAGAATTCCCGCAGCGGCGAGACCGCCGCGTTGGGATTTCCGAGGGGCCCAAAGACCGCGCCGCGCGCGCCCTCTTAGGCTGTCCTGCCGTATTATCGGAATCTCCGGACGCGCCTGTTCAGTTTTTTTGGCCCTTTTTCCCATTTTGGACGGCCTTGTCTTCCACGCTGATTACAGTTCCCTTTTCTATTTATTAATAGCGTTTATTAATGGCGGCGTGATTCGTCCTGCGGAGACGGCCCCTTTCCCTTTTTAGACCGTCTCGGATCGGCGCGGCGCGTTCATACCGGGCCGGACCGGAAACAAAGGTAGGGGGAGGACTCAGGAAGGAATCGGGCGCAGTATAGAAAGAGGGGCTTTTTCTTCGCCGGAACGTCTGCGCCCACATTTTGCGTTTCGGCGCGTTTGCCGTCCGCGCTTAGATTCGGCGCGGAGCAGAGAGTCGGATATAAGAACGCGCTGGCCGAAGACGGCGTTTATTTGCAGTAACTGATGATTTTAAAGAGATTGGGAATTTTTCTGGAATTGAAAACTGGCGTCAATCCAAAATCGCCCCAAAATGAGAAAAAAAACGGCCCAATTTTCAACGAAGTAACAAATAAAACGACTTTGCAAAGGACGCCGAAAGTAGAACTGCGCCTTTCGAAATTACCGCGTTTTTTGCTGTAAAAAGGAGCGAAGGAAGCCCGCGATAAGTCGATTATTGTTTCTGAAAGCGAGGGGCAAGCCTTCGGGCGAATCTCCCGCTTGATTCGGCGGAACGGCTTTTGCCGGTTTCAGCCAAAACGGGGCGCGGCCTTTGGCCCGCGTCTGAGTCGAGGCTGGGTCGCACGGCGTTCTTTCGACGCTTCGTTCGTTTCGCGGTAAGCTATTTAACAATAGAGTTTACGGAGTTAGGCGCGGTCACGGATTCCCCTTAATATATCGCGCCGCAACTACCGAAACAAGCCGAACACGCGAAGTTCTAATTCCGATAAAGATTGAAGTCTAACGGGTTAGAGATAAAACGCGCGTTGAAGAAGATTCGCGGTTGGAACTTCGGAGCGTTTTAGCCCGTGAAAACGGGTATAAAGCGTATTGTCCGCAGATCCGGCCCTGCTCGGAACAATCGGAAAACTTGTGTTTTTTGTTTTTTGCCGAAGTGCAGAAATCAATTGAGCGACAATAAGTTTTGGATTGTATCGAACGATCGGGTTTTAACGTGCGAGTATCGCTCGAAGTTGCCGAAATAGCCCATTTGCGGCTTGAAATTTTGGGTTCGCCGAATTAGAATGATTTACGAGGTCAAGGTTGGGCCTTGGCGGCTGTTTTGAGATTGACGCCGGCTCTTCGGAGCGCGCGCGCCAGTCGGATAGACGTCAGACGCGAATGAACCGCGCTTCTCCTTGCGCGTCGAGTCAGGGGGTTCCCCTGTTAAGATGCGTCAGGCGCGCAAAATAAAAATTTTGCAAAAAACAGCTAAATGTTAACCGGCTCGACGCCGATTACAACCGAATATAAGTGTGTGTGGCTTTCAGCCAACTTACCAGTCCGTTTTATGGAGAATTCACATGAAATCGATGTTCCTTTCCTTGGTCGCGGTCCTCGTTGCCGCTACTAACGTCTTCGCTCAGGATTGCGCTCCGGCTCCGTGTGCGCCGGCTGCTTGCGCGCCTGTCGCTACCTGCGCCGCGCCGGCTCCGTCCTGCGCGCCCGTTTGCGCTCCTTCGATCTGCATTCCTTGCATTCGTCCTTGCGCCGCCATTAAAGGTATCGCTGGCGAAGCCATCTGCGCTGTCAAGAATGCGAAAGCTTCCGTTTGCGCTCGTATCGCTTCCCTGAAGCCCTGCTGCTGCGCGCCCGTTTGCGCGCCGGCTT
>CAMNJU010000365.1 GCA_946541595.1 uncultured Planctomycetales bacterium | reverse complement strand
AATTCGTATCGATCGGGCGGTAGAACATATTCATCCACGCCGTAAAGAACCCAACGGCCAAGAGAATTCCGATAACAGACCACCCGATCAGATTGAAAACGTTCTTCATTGTCTCACCTCATCGTCCAAAAAACTACGCTCAAACCTCAAAAGTTAGAGAAGAATATCCAAAAGTCTGAAATGTAGGTAAAAATAAACGTCGCATCTAGTCAACGATTAACTATCTTCTTCCACATCTTCGCCTTCCTCTACCTCCTCTTTCTCTTCGTCCTCAACAAATAGCCCTCCTTCCCATTTTCTACTTGGATTATCCTCATAGTATAGTTCAATTAAATTTTTAAACGTTTGGCTGTTAGTAACATTACAAACGCGGCGTATATTGTATCCCAATTCCATCGATAACAGAGCGTTTATTGTGTCAACAGACGGATCTAATTCTAACTCTTCGGTCAAGGAAAGCACATTATGAATGCTATGAGAAAAACCTTCCGGAATCCCCAAGCCTTCAAAGGTTTGAAAATAAAATGATTCGCCAACTTCTTTTGCGAAGACTTCTTCACAATTCTTATCAACAAGGTAAAGCAAAAAATCCGGCGACAAGCCAATAAACAACCCAAAAATTAAGTCCCCCTTGAGCAGTCCATAATTATCCTCGGTAGCCTTTTGGATTCTTTTACGAAGGAAATCAATAAGCTCTTTCTCTGTATTATAACTTGCAGATCTTGCGACTCGGTACTCCCCAATATTTGAAAAAATCAGACCTAGCTGATCAAACTTTTTTAATAAGTCTTCAAAATCGCGAATATCTCGGATAAAGCTCTTATTTAAACGTTCTAAATATTCATCATAGAGGAACTGGAGTTCAAAACACGCATTGTTCAAAAGATACTCATTGATTCTTTCAAAAAGCTCAGCCTTCAACTTTGAATCAATCACGACGTCGAGAAGAAAACAGGACTTATCTGAACGCTCGAACATTAAATTTCTAACGCACGCCAGAAGGTTAGAATCGATCTGTTCTCTTAACTTACGTTCTAAAAAAACAACGTTTGAATTGTTGAAACAAAAGCCATTTGGGAACGATTCACGAATGGCGCTGACAATAGAAAATACTTTGGCAAGGTCGTTATTGTCGAATTTATAGGGCTTATCGGACTGTTCTTTGGGTTCATTTTTCTTTATTAAAGAGTCAATGCTATCTTGTTTATTTACTTCAACATAATATATTTTAAGGCTGTCCCTTTCGCATCCGCAAAAATCTAAACATTTTGCAATCTTGTCGCATATATACTCTGGAGTATGATTGACATTAAGATAAAAAGCATCCCCGACACGTTTTAGCGAATGACGATACTTGTCTTTAATTGCATTATATTCTCTTAAATCAAGAAAATCGACAATTCTTTTTTCCTGAGCATTTTCGCAAAGAAATTCTTGCAGTAGCTTCGGATATCGATCACTTAAAAGGCTAACAATGATGTGATAAAGGCTCGCCCAACTCTGTGGAAATATTTTTTCTCCCCCAAATATTGCTCGTGTTGGTCGGGTAAACCTTAATCGTTTCTCTCTTCTTGAGCAATATAAACTCTCAAAAGAGTCGACGAATTCGTCTTTGCAGCTTTTCCCTTTCGAGCCAACAAGGAAATTCTCAGGTGAAACGCCGTCCAAATACCCAATAAAGCATCTAAGAGCGTCGCATCCAGAGGATAGTAAAGGGGAAGAATCGTGTTGCGATTCCGATGGTGGATAGATTTCATTAATGCATTTTTTCAAATCGTCGCTGTCAAATGAAGAGCTAACGACGTTGTGTTTAATCGCGTCATAGATCGTTTTTCTCAAAGAAAACCAGTAAAAATTACTCTCCCTTACAGACAAACCGCAACGCCTAAGCCAATTTAGAAAATCTTCTCGATAGTTCTCAAATGGAATATAACTATCGTGTGATTCTCCTTGTCCACTGGAAGCATCCTCGACAATGACTTCCGAACTTATCTTTTTAAAAGTGTCTTTCTTTATTTCGTCATCATAAAAGTTTTCTTCATCTTCCTCCTCTTCGTCTAATGAATCGTCTTCCAGTTCCTCATTCCTAAAGGCAATGAACAAATCCAGTGCTATCTCATATACATCTCTGTCAGGAAAGGCGTCGGGTTGGTACTCGGGAAGAGCAAAAAGTTCCCTTTTTATCTTCATTAAACTCTTTTTTTCAAGCGAACCTTTCGTAATCCCATGCTCGACAGCTTCACGAATTACTTTTCTAAACGTTGCCCAACAAGCTTTGTATTCTTTTACAGAATAACCTTGACTGTAAAGCCAACGACAAAACTCATGTCCATAGTTATAGAGAGTATTCATTGAAAAAAAGCTACCTCACAATAACGACGTCCTCGTCTGGTTTGATCAATTCATTTCCATTGTCAAGAGAACGGACGCTTTGACGCGCATTTTCCTTCTAGAAAATGGATTGTTCTGTCCATCCCTACCGTATGATTTTACAATATTCTTAATAATTATCCACAGATTTTTATAATCCCCTTTTTTTCAATCTGACAAATTCTCTCATCTGCATAGCTTTTAAACAACCTTGTCATGTATGACAAACCTGAGACAAAAGGCGTCTCTTTCCCTTTCACTAAGTTCGCGAATTGCAAAATACAGTTCTTCAATTTCAGTGGATAAACCAATTCGTTTTCATACTTTTTACAACCCGCTTTAATCCTCAATTATAAGTAATTCTTTCCGCCCTCGCTCAAAGAGCGCGACCAAACGAACGTTCGGTCTAACCGCCGAAAAACGCAAACCAAAGCGCACAAGCCGCCC
>CAMNJU010000364.1 GCA_946541595.1 uncultured Planctomycetales bacterium | reverse complement strand
AAGCCGGGCGCGGCCGTTCTCGAATGGACCGCCGACGCGGACGCGACCGTCAGCGGATTCTATATCCGCATGACCGAATGCATGCCCCCGCGCGACGAGCCGATCGCCGCGGCGCTCTATATTAACGGCAAACGAATCGAAGGAACCGCCGCCGTTCCGAAATTCGGGACTCCTCTGCGCGACTTCTCGCTCCCCTATCCTTTCGATCCGCAAGTCTTTCCGCCCTGCGACGTCGGGCTCGAATTCCGAACTCCGGTCGCGCCGACCGCGATTAAGAAGGGGGACTCCGTTCGAATCGCCGTCGACTCGTGCGGCGCGAAAATAGAGACCGGCGTCGCCGCAGGCGTGCAGCTCCAAGGGCGCAAGCCGCTCGCGCAGATGCGCGCCCCGTTCCGCGAATGCCGAACGAACGGCCCGGTCTGTACGATCCCATGGTCGGAGCCGGAAATCGTCGCGGTCGGCTCGCAGGCGAAATTCGATCCGCGGTGCGCGCCGCAGAACAACTCCTCGGTTATCGCCGACGACGACGGAACGCTCTATATTTTCTGCGCTTACTATTCCGTCGACGAGCAGTACGGGGGCGGCCGGACCGGCTCCTATTCCCGAATTATCGGATATAAAAAGGCGCCCGGCTCCGACAAGTGGGAAGATATCGGAATCGTCGTCGATCTGCTCGAAGGGCAGACGTACTCGGGCGACCCCTACGTCTTTCGCGATCTGGAAGGCCGGCCCTGCATCGTCTTCTGCTTCTGCGACGGAACCAACGGCTTTACCGACTGGCAGTTCGGCGGGAACGCGATCGTGCGTTCAAAGACGGACAGCTTCTCCGGCCCGTGGGAAGAGCCGAAATTCCTCTGGTCGCACTATCCGCAATATCCCGACGACAAAAAGACGGCCGGGCGCGCCAACTGCGTCCGCATCTTCCCGCGCAAAGAGACCCAGGATTACCTCGTGCTCTGGAATCACGGGAGCCTCGATATGGATATTCGCGGCGTCGTTATGAAGAATTTCGACACGCCGCTGACCTACGAGCAAGTCTGCAGCGCGCCCCTGTTCGTCAATAATCAGGAAGAGGGCGGCGGCGGATTCGTCTACGGAAATAAAGCCTACTATTCCACGTGGCAGATTCCCTGGCGTAACGATCCGAACGGCCAGCAGCGGCTCTATGAAATCGATCTGACCGAACCGGTTACGCCGGAATCCTGGCGCGTCGTGCCCGGCTCGATTGGCTCCAACGACGGCTCGAATCCGAAACGGGACGGCGGAACGACCGCCGACGCGTGGGCGATTTCCGTCGCGGGCGGACGGCTCTGGGCGACCTCGTGTGAATACAGTTCGACGGAAAATAAGAACTACCTTTACGCGCGAAGCGCCCCGATCGAGGCGTTTGAAGAGTACGTCAAAGGGATTAAGAAAGAAGACGTCGTCTTTAAGTACGGCGCCGTCCGGCCCGACTTCTATCGCGAAGTCTTCCCGACGGTCGAGTATGCGCTCGGCGAACGCTGCTCGCTCGAATACGACTTCACAAGCTGGGGCGAAGAATCGTACGCGCTGCTCTGGATTGGCCCGTCAAGCGCGCCGAACGTCTTCCGGTCGGTCTACTTTGAGCTCAATCGGGACGGCGCGCGCATCGCCTCCTTTAAGAACAACGACACGCGCAACGAAGGATACATTAACGTCCTCGCGAGCGCCGACGGCCCGAAGTGGGAGCCCGGCAAAAAGTACCGGATCAAAGTCGTGCGCGACGGCGCCCATATCGAAGCGTACGTCGACGGCAAAAAGGCGGTCGAAACGACGGTCGAAGACGAAGAGATTCTCCGCAATCTCAACGACAACCCGCGCTTTAAGTTCTACGGCTGGCGCGCGGGCCGGTACGAGATCTCGAACGCCGTACTGACCGACGGCGCCGAATAGTCCGCTATCCCGGCGCGGCGGGCGCCGGCCTTTCAGGCTCTAAGAAAATCTTATCCGTTCTTTTTCTTAGACTTTCGTCTCGCCTGCCGTGCAAAAACAAAAGACCGGCGCGTTTCCCCAAAACGCGCCGGTTTTTTATTTGGCGGAACCGCCCGAAAAAAGTCAAACAGGCCAAGACGCGCCGCGGCGCCTCAGTGATTATCGGCTATTCTCCCAGAGTCGCTTCGAGGGCGTCCCAGAAGGCGTCGAGCTCTTCGTCGAGTTCGGCGGCGGATTCCGCGAAAATCTGACTCGCAGCGGAGGCGCGAGAGACCGGAGAGGACGAAGTCGCAGACGCTGTTCCGGTCGTCAGGCCCGTACCCGTCGCCACGACGCGAAGATACTTGCCTTCGTCCGCGTAGACCGCGTAGTAGCTGTTCGTCGTCGCGCCGCTGATCGCCGTCCAGTCGCCCGTCGGAGAAGAACTACGGTACCACTGCCAGGTTACCGTAGCCCCGCTCGGAGAAGCGGTCGCCGTGAGCTTCTTGCCGAGAATAGGCGCCGGAGTCGAAAGCGTTACGCTCGATACCGGCGCGGAGACCGCCTTCTTCGTTACCGCGGAAACGGAGCCGGAATACGCGCCCGTTCCCGTCGCGACGACGCGGACGTAGTTCCCGAAATCGGCCGCCGTCAGAACGTAATACGATTTCGTCGCGCCCTCGATGGGAGTCGTCGCCGTCGAAGCCGTCGCGCCGCGGTACCACTGATACGCGACCGTCGCAGAGCCAGGATTGATATACGATATCACTTTCTGACCCGACGCCGTATTCGCGTTGAGCGTTATGCTCTTGAGCGGAGTCGTTACCGGAACCGAGTCCGTCGCGACGGTTAACGACGCGTAATCGGAATTCGTATACGTCCCGACGCCGACTGCCTTAACGCGGACGTCG
>CAMNJU010000363.1 GCA_946541595.1 uncultured Planctomycetales bacterium | reverse complement strand
TGAGCGACCGCTTCGCCCGCCAAAATGGAATTCATTAGATTCTCGCACGCCAGCTGTACGATTGTGTCTTCTTCGACGCGTTCGGAATTGCGCGCAGCGAAGGTCGTCATCTCGACGATCAGCGTCATGCCAAATCCGAGGATCGCGAGAACGATTAGAATTTCCATCAGGGTAAACGCGTCGCGGCGTTTCATAGCGCGCCTCCCGTCTTTGTTTGATCTAACTCGCGTCCGCGGCCGTCTTGCGTATTTGACGACGCGCCGAACGCGCCCGTTCCTTCAGAGCCGAAATTATTCCCAAGCGAACCTCCGGCCGGCCCTGTGGCGCCGGAATCTGGCGCAAGCGCCGTACTTGTCGTCGTTTGGGGCAAGCCGAAATCCGGGGAAGAAGTTTGCGCCGCGGACGGTTGATTCGCGCCGGGATTCACGGACGGCAAGGTCTCGTCAAACTGATATCCAGACCGACGCGTTTGAGATCCGTATCCGGCGTCCGCGCGCGCGGAGCCGTAATTGATTCCGGGCGCCGCCGTCGGCGTATTGAGCGAGTCGAGAGACAAATCCGGAATGTTCCCGTCGAACTCGGACGTTCCTAACGCGCCGCCGGTTATATCGGCCGACGCGGACGCGTCCGCTCCGCCGAGCGCGCCGCCCAACGGTCCGCCAAGCGTCGGATTCGCCGCGTTCGCGCCGGCGGCGTAGTCTTGCCCCGGATGATAGAGCCGGAACAGCTGTTCCTGCGTTAACGAAGAGGCGGCCGGATCGGCGCCGGGTGGAAGCGCGGAAATCGACGAGACGCGCGCCACGCCCGTCATGCCGCGCAGCGCGATCTCTGAATAAAAGGTATAGTCGCCGACGCACGCGAATCCGAGCGTCGCGTTCGACGTCTTGCCGTTCGGATAGAAGACGAGCGGTTCCGACCACATACTGACGGGCGGGGCTTCCTCGCCGAGAATGGGGAAATCGTCGTTAGCGGCGTCGTCGCCCGGAATCGAATTCAGCCCTCCGCCAAGCCCTTCGGAATCGCCCGATCCGCTCGGAATCGACCGAAGGGACCCGCCCAGCGCCGAGCCGAGGTCTTCCCCTTCCGCCGCCACGCCGGTCGCCTCCTCGGCGCTCGACCGCGCGACTCCGCCAGGCCGATGGGCGCGCAGATTCGACGGCGTCGATTGAGAAACGCGCATGAACGTAAAGACGACGTCGCCGGTCGTCTGTTTGCGAATAATCGCGCCGTCGGCGTTCGCGCGCCACGCCAGCGTGTTCTCGTCAACGAGCTTCTTTTCGTAAGGCGTCAGGTCGCGTACCGTTATCGTATTAGACGCCTCGGTCGCTATCCCCCCGGTAAGGTCGGTTCCAAGCGCGAATTCCGAGCCTGAGCCGCTGAAATCGGACGACGCGCCAAACGCGGAACTCGCCAGAGGATCGGACGGCGACGGCGTATTAGACGACGCAAGGGAGCCCGTCAGGCCGCCAAGCGGCTGATCCGTCGATTCGTAAAGCGAAGAAGAATCAAACGCGGACGTCGAACCGCCGGGCGACTGGAGACTGCCGCCGTACGCCGACTCCGAACCGCCAAGCGACGCGGCCTGACGCGCCATAGTCGCGTTAAGAGCCGACGCCGCTTTTAGATCGGCGAGAATGTTTTCCTGCGAAAAGAGATCGTCGGTATACTCCGGTTCGCCGTACAGGCCCGTCGGCGAACTTAATCCGACGGCTCCAACCGCCGGCGCGGTCAGACCGCCGCCTGCCGACGAGAGCGAGCCGCCCAACGCGTCGGACGGTTCGTCGAGCGCGTCGCCGTTCATGCGGTAGAGCGCTTCCTGAAGCGTCTTGAGCGGCGCGATTTCATATACCGAAGAGCCGGGCACATAGCGAAAGACGTACGCCGTGCCAGACTGCATGGCGACCAGCCGCGTCGAAAGAAGATCTATTTGAAGCTGAACGACGCCGTTTTTAAACTGAGAACGCGCGTATTGGCGCTGAAAGCCGGCAATACCCATCGCGGCGATCGAAATAATAATCGCTAGGACGAGTATAAGCTCCAACAGCGTAAACGCAGTCCTTCTCATCTTTACCTCGCTGAGAAACACGCTTGGCCGGCGTCAGTCGCGCACGCGTTCGACTTGCGGCGGCGACCGGATAACAAAAGGCGCGACTCGGGCAAAGCGCCCGCGTCGCGTCGTTCGGTAAAAGACGTAGGAAAGAACTCCAAAACGAAGCCCTTCCCTTAACCGTCGCGCGAATAGATTACATCATAAACCCGCCGGGGTTTCCTCCGTTATTGCCGCCTTGGTTCCCACCAGGGTTCATGCCGTTATTGCCGCCTTGGTTAGCGCCGTTATTGCCGCCGGGCATGCCGCCAAAACCTTGGTCCATGCCGTTACCGCCGGGCATACCGCCAAAACCTTGGTCCATGCCGTTACCGCCGGGCATACCGCCAAAGCCTTGATCCATACCGTTACCGCCGGGCATGCCGCCAAAGCCTTGATCCATACCGTTACCGCCGGGCATGCCGCCAAAGCCTTGATCCATGCCAAAGCCTTGGTCCATACCGTTGTTCTGACCGTTATTCATTTGCTGTTGCTGCATCTGCTGCTGACGCTGCATGCGCTCCTGACCGGATCGGTCTTCCGGATCCCAGTTGATAATGTCGTCCCCTTCTCCGTTGTTGTCTTCGCCGTCGGGACCGCACGACCAGATCGCCGGTCGCTTGCCGTCGCCTTTAGCGGTCGGGTATTCGTATTTGATGGGATTGTTCCACGGATCGATAAGGTCTTTTTCCTTAATCAGCGGTTCAATAATCTTCGGGCGCGGCGGGTCGGCGGGCGTCTGATTCATATTGTTGTT
>CAMNJU010000362.1 GCA_946541595.1 uncultured Planctomycetales bacterium | reverse complement strand
TGAAAGCGCAAGAGGATCCTTCCCTGACGCACGGGTACGGAACGCCGTGGGATCTTGCGGAAGAGAACCGGCGTTGGCTGAGCCAGAAGGTTCCGATCTATCTGTGCCCCGCCGACGGAAACAGCCTCGAAACGACGGCGGAGACCGGCTCGGCGCGCACGAACGTCTATTTTTGCGCGGGCGACGTTATGTGGAATTTCGCGCTGCGCTACGACCAAGCGGCGGATCCCCGGTCGCGCGTTATGCTGCGCGGCCCTTGGGCTCGCGAGAAGTATCGCCGAATTGCCAAGTTTAGCGACGGAACGAGCAATACGATTCTCCTGAGCGAAGGCGTCGTGCCGGTTACGCGCGAGACGAGTATTCGGAGCGACGGCGCGGTCGCGGCGTTTGAGCCGTATGACGGGGAAGCGCGCCCGAAGCTGTGCCTTGACAACGCGTTGGAAGCGGACGGTAAGACGGTTAAAAATCCGTGCAAGAATCTGTGGCGCGGCCGAATCTGGACGAACGGGCGCGCGGCCGACTCGTATTTTACCTGCACGCTGCCGCCGAATTCCGCGTCGTGCGTCGCGGGCGGCTTTAACTCGAACGAGTGGGGCAGTTTCGCGCCCACGAGCTATCATCCGGGCGGAGTAAACGTCGCTTGGTGCGACGGTTCGGTTCGGTTTGTGCCCGATACGATCGACGTCGGCGACTTGTCGAAGCCTCAAGTAACTAAGGGGCGAAGTCCGTACGGCGTCTGGGGCGCGCTCGGCTCAATTAACGGCGGCGAATTGAAGTCCTTTGAATAGCAGGTCGGGAACCTATAGACTCGGCCGTCGACTGCGGTTCGGTCTTTGATCAACGGCAGACGCTGCCGCAGCCCGCGCTGCGGCGGTACGCAGCGAGTTAATACGCGCTGGCGTTTGGATTGAGAACAACAGGAGAAACGTTATGTGGAAACCGTCAAACCGTAACGGAAAGGCGCAGTTGAAATCGCGAGGGGTTACGCTGGTAGAACTCTTGATTGTCATAGCGACGGTCGGAACGTTTGCCGCGATTCTCATGCCGGCGATTCAGGCGGCGCGCGAAGACGCGCGGCGTCAGGCGTGCGCCGACAACTTCAGAAAGATCATGCTGGCGCTGCACGGCTACGCCGACGTCTATCAGTGGCGTCTTCCCGCCGGAAGCTGCTATTTCATGGGCTTTAATCAGAATAAAGGAACGGTCCGCTGCCCGGTCAACGGAGCCATGCCCTTTCTGACGCCCTTTTTGAATAAGGCGGCGCTGTATCAGGAGTTTCAAGAGTGGGCGCGCAAAGCGGATAAAGATCCGGCGCTCACAAACGGGTACGGCGCGCCGTGGGATCTCGCGGAAGAGAACCGCCAATGGCTCGCGCAAAAGATTCCGGAGCTCCTGTGTCCCGCCGATTCGAACAACGGCGAAATCACGCCGGAGACCGGCTCGTCCTGTACGAACGTCTACTACTGCGCCGGGGACGGCATGTGGACGTTTGCGCGGCGTCCGGATCAAGAAAAGAACGAACGCTCCAATATTGGTTCGCGCGCCTTCTGGCAGCGTGAAGTTTGGCGCAAAATGACCGACGTCGTCGACGGCGTGAGCAATACGGTCGCGCTGAGCGAGGGCGTCGTGCCGGTTACGCGCGGCGCGAGCCTGCTTGCCGAAGGGGGCGTCGCGGAATTTGAGCCGTACGACGGCGAGGCGCGTCCGAAGCTGTGCCTTGACAACGCGTTGGAATCGGACGGCAAGACGGTCAAGAACCCGTGCAAAAACCTGTGGCGGGGCCGAATCTGGTCGAACGGCCGCGCCGCCGACGCATGGTTTACCTGCACGCTGCCGCCGAACTCGGCCTCCTGCGTGGCGGGCAGATTCGACTCGAACGAGTGGGGCAGTTTCGCGCCGTCGAGCTATCATCCGGGCGGAGTAAACGCCGGCTGGGTCGACGGTTCGGTTCGGTTTGTGCCCGATACGATCGACGTCGGCGACCTGTCCAAGCCGCAAGTAACGGGCGGCCCGAGTCCGTACGGCGTCTGGGGCGCGCTCGGATCAATCAACGGCGCCGAACCGACGTTCTTTGACGATCCCGTCTTCGACTAAAGACTCCAATTCGCGGCAAAATCGCCAAGAAAAACAGCGCGGCCGAACTCCAATAACCCGCTCGGAGTTCGGCCGCGTTTGTCTTCAGAGGACGTTTGCCGCGCGTTAGTCTTTCTGCCATTCAAGCGTGCAGTTTTTTCCGGAGACGGTTAGCTTAACGTTGACGCCCATGAGGAGCGGGTAATTGACGTCGCCGTGGCCGGCCGGGAAGCCGAACGCGACGGGGACGTGGACGTCGGCGAGGAATTCGCGGCGGATCATATCGGCGACCGACTCAAAATCTCCGCCCCGTTCCGCGCCGAAGCTGCCGGTTCCGTCGGTCGGGAGCTCGGTCCATTCGCCAAAGACGATTCCGGCGGCTCTGTCCAGAACGCCAACGTGTTTCATAATCGTTAGAGAACGGTGAATCTGTCGGAAATTCCCTCCAACTTCTTCGAGAAACAGAATATAGGGCTTGCCCATTCGCGTGGAATCGTACTCCGCGCCGAGGACCGCCGAAAAGGTCGCCAGATTGCCGCCGACGAGAACGCCGACCGCTTCTCCGTCTACGCCTTCTGCGGTCGATTCGAACTGATAGCGCGGAATCTCCCCTTTGAGAATTCGCGCCTCCGCTTCGCGGCATTCTTCCGCAAGGCTCGTAAACGCCGCGCTCATACTGGCGTGGATCGACGGCAGGCCCGCCTTCGTCCATGCCGCATGATAGACGGAAATATCGCTGTATCCGATAATTGGCTTGCGCGCTTTGGCGAT
>CAMNJU010000361.1 GCA_946541595.1 uncultured Planctomycetales bacterium | reverse complement strand
CCATCGGCATGGCCTCGACCCTTTACGCCGTATACGCGCTCTTCTTCGCCATGGGCGTCTGCCGCGGATTCTACGAATGCAATACTCACGCGTCTGTCTTTGAGACGATTCCTGCGAAATACCGCTCCTCGACCGTCGGCGTCATGATCCTCTTCGCGTTCCTCATTGGCGCATGGTCCGCGCAGATGGTCGGCGCGTTCGTCGATAAATACGGATTTGAGCTCGGCTACCGTTATTCCTTCCAGATTCTCGGCGCGACCTGGGTTCTCGGCGCGGTCTGCGTCGGAATCGCCGCGTTCGGAACGTTTAAACGCGACCGCGAGCGCCGAATCGCTATGGAGCTTGCCGCGGAAGAAGCGGAAAAGACGGCCGCCTGACCTTGAACGCGCGCGGCATGCGGTTCGGTTTGCCGCCGCCCCTTATTCCTGTACGCGCAACTTGCGCGCGGTCGTGGCCGCGATTTCGAGTTGCGCTTTTTTAAGTCGATAAGGAAACGAAAGATGAATAGAATATTAGGTTTGGCGCTGACGACTGCGCTCCTCGCGCTCTCTTTATTTGTTTCGGTCGCGCCGGCCGCGTCCGCAAGCGAACCGGGTGGCGCGCGCGAGCTGCTGCTGTCTGGCGACTATTTCAGCGAATTCTACGGCGTCGACGCGGTCGACGTGCTGACGTTCGACGCGGCCAACCGCTCGCTGGCGCTTCCGTTCGCTTCGAACCGCTCCGTAGGCCGCTCCTGTCTGGACGCGCCCCTAAAGCTTGATTGCTCAAAATTTTCCGCGTTTGAGCTCGCGTTTTCCATCGACGACGAACGCGCGATCGGATTTGCCACGCTCTACTTCCACAGCCCGGGCGGCTGGTACGGCTGTTCGAATCCGAAAAAGCGCGTTGCCAACGGAACCGTCTATTACATATTTGACGCCGGATCCTTTAGGCCGGAGGATAATCCCGCAGGTTTTGATAAGGTCGACGCGGTGCGAATCGCGTTCTGGCGCGGTTTAGACGTCGACGCGAAAGTCACGTTCCGGTCGCTCAAGGCGGCGCGGCTCAATTTTGCAGTAATCGCCGTCGACGATAACGGACGTGAAAACGAAACGTATGTCAAAACGTTTACCCGCCTTGCGAACCGTACGGGGCTCTATGCCGAACGGCTCGAAGGCTCGAAGGTTACCGCGGAAGAACTTCGGCGTTTTTCCGTCGTCTTTCTCCCGATCGCGGGGAATATTTCCCGCGAGGCCGTCGACGCGCTGTGCGAATACGTCGATCAGGGCGGGTTTCTGGTCGCGTGCTATAACGTGCCCGATAAACTCCTGCGCCGCATGGGGATTAAGACGACCGGGTTCGTGAGCTGCAAAGACGCGGGAATCGAGCTTTCCGGCATGTCGTTTGACGGAGCGCTCGCGCGTCAGGCGAAAGAACGCGGATTTAATCTGCCCGAAACGGTCGAGCAGAAGTCGTGGAATTTCTACAAAGTCGAGCCTGACCCGGCGTGGAACGCGAAAAAACCGTCCGCGATCTGGGGCGGCGCTAAGGCTCGCGTGCTTGCGAACTGGGCGCTTGAAGGGGGCTCGGTCTCCGAATATCCCGCGCTAATCGCGTCTCCGAACGGCCTTTACTGCTCGCATATTCTTAACGAATCCGGCTTGGACGCGAAAAAGGCGCTCCTTGAATCGTTCGTACTGGCGGTCGCGCCGGAAGTTTCGCGAACGCTCGCGCGCGGCGAATGGACGTCCATTTTCAGCGTTGGGCTCGAGCCCGGCGCCGACGAACAGAAATACCGCGCCGAGACGCTCGACTGGCTCGAAAAAGGGCTCGCTGAGCGCGGATTCTCGCTCGACGACGCGGTCGAGTTTACCGGCGCGTCGAAAGAGCCGGTCGACGCGGTGAAAATCGCCGCGTTTCGCGCCGCCGTCGCCGAGCTCAAACGCGCGCGCGTCGACGAATATTGCGCGTCCCGCGCGTCCCGTGCAAACGAAGGGCGGCTCTGGTGGGAGCATTCCGGATGCGGAATCTATCCCGGCGACTGGGACCGCACGATGAAAGAACTTTCGGAGGCGGGTTTTAACGGCGTTATTCCGAATATGCTTTGGGGCGGCAACGCGTATTACGAGAGCGACGTTCTTCCGGTCGACGCCAAGGTCGCTCGATACGGCGATCAGATCGCGCAGGCGGTCGCGGCGGGCAAGAAGTACGGCGTCGACGTTCACGCCTGGATGGTTTGCTTTAACGCGTCGAACTCGACGAAAGAGTTTCTCGATCAGATGAGGAGCGAAGGGCGGCTCCAGAAGACGGTTAACGGAGAAGAGAAGCCGTGGCTGTGCCCGTCGCATCCGAAGAACCGCGCGCTTCAGCTTGCCGCGCTCGAAGAAGTCGCGACGAAATACGAAGTCGCGGGCGTTCACTTCGACTATATCCGCTTCCCCGACGACTCTACCTGCTACTGCGACGGCTGCAAAGAGCGGTTCGCCAAGGCGTACAAAGAGAAGACCGGAGAGGAACTCCCCGGCGTCTTCCCCGATTGCGTGCGCGAGGCCGGGCCCGTGCGCGACGCGTGGCGCCAGTGGCGGTGCGATCAGATTACCGCGCTCGTGCGCGCCGTCCACGATTCGCTGAAGGCGAAGCGGCCCGATATAAAGCTTTCCGCCGCGGTCTTTACGGGCTATCCGGGCACGAAAAACTCGATCGGTCAGGATTGGGGTCTGTGGATCGACGAGGGGCTCCTCGATTTCGTCTGCCCCATGGACTACACGAGCGATCCGGCCAGTTTCGTGAACTACATTAAGCGTCAGCTCCCGTATACGGAAGGGAAGATTCCGCTCTATCCGGGGATCGGCATGACGGCGACGGGCATTTCGATGTCCGCAGAAGAAGTCGTTATGCA
>CAMNJU010000360.1 GCA_946541595.1 uncultured Planctomycetales bacterium | reverse complement strand
GACCGACGCGTCCGGCGTCGCCGAAATCGTTACGAACCGCGTCAGTCCCGGATGCCCGAAAGGGGCGTTCAAAGTCGTGATCTTTAAGACGTCCGTCGAGGAAATCGAAGACCCGACGGCGCCGGACGGCAAGCGGAGGTTCGGATATCAGCTAGTCGACGGGCAGTACGGCTCAGTTGACACGACGCCCCTGACGCTCGAAGTCACGGGCGAGACAAACGCGTCCTTCGACGTCGGCGCCCCGATCCGCGAGAGAATGCAAGGTCGCTGATCTGTTTGGCGCGTCGGCCCTTTTGCCCCCGCGGCGTCAAGCTGAACCTCGAACGCGTTCGCGGTTCGGCCGGCGCCCTCGGAGCGCGAAACGGACCGCGGAAGTTTTGTATTCGTTTTTTTTATCTTTGCCAGCTTGCCGAATAATCTTGGGTTTGGGAAATTTTTCGGCGGCTCTATCTCCTTTTAATTGCGCGTCTTAATAAATTTTTTTCGCTTTTTTAATATTTTTATCTGTTCCTCTCTTTCTTTTTATTGAAATTCGTATTTCACGCGGCTACAATCGAACGCGTAGTCGCTGAATCAGACCGCCGCGTTTGCCGCAACGTTCGCGGCGGTCGGTTTGGCATTGTAACGAACTAGTTTTTTTCCATGAGGAGACTCACGTGAACGCTTTGTTTCATTCTAAGAACGGGGCGGGGGCAAGACGCGTCGGTTTTACCCTCGTCGAACTTTTGGTCGTTATCGCGATCATCGGTATTTTGATCGGACTGCTCCTTCCGGCGGTCCAGGCCGCACGCGAGGCCGCGCGCCGCATGCAGTGCGCCAACAACTTCAAGCAGCTCGGGCTGGCGATGCTCACATACGCCGACTCGAACGCCGACACGTTCCCGTGCGCAATGTGCTACTATCTGGGCTTTAATCAGAGCCAGGGAACCGTCCATTGCCCGGTCAACGGCGCGGTTCCCTTCCTGCTCCCCTATATGGAGCAGACCGCCATGTATGAGGAATTCACCGGTTGGGCGCGCAAATCGCTTGACAATCCGTCCCTTACGAGCAACTACGGGACGCCGTGGGACCTTTCGGGCGCGAACCGGACCTGGTTCGGCACGAAGATTCAGACGCTCCTGTGCCCGTCCGACAGCGCTAACGGCGAAGTGTCGTCCGTGACCGGGTCTTCCTGCACCAACGTCTATTACTGCGCCGGCGACGGCATGTGGACGTTCGCGCGCCGCGCCGATCAGGAATGGACGCCCCGTTCGAACATTGGCCCGCGCGCCGTTTGGCAGCGCGAAGTATGGCGCAAAATGAGCGGTATTACCGACGGCACGAGCAATACGATCTCGCTGAGCGAATGCGTCGTTCCGATTACGCGCGATACGAACGTCGTGCGTCAGGGCGCGGTCGCGGCGTATCAGCCGCACGACGGCGAAGCGCGTCCGCAGCTCTGTATGGACAACGGATACGCCGCCGACCGCAAGACGGTCCGGAACCCCTGCAAGAATCTGTGGCGCGGGCGCATCTGGTCGAACGGCCGCGCGGCCGACGCGTGGTTTACCTGCACGCTGCCGCCGAACTCCGTCTCCTGCGTCGCCGGAGGCTTTAACGCGAACGAGTGGGGCAGTTTCGCGCCGACGAGTTATCATCCGGGCGGCGTAACGGTCGTTCGCGTCGACGGCTCGGTCGCCTTTGTCTCCGACACGGTCGACACGGGCAATCTTTCCGCGGCGCAGGTAACGTCCGGTCAGAGCCCGTACGGCGTCTGGGGCGCGATGGGGTCGATCAACGGCGGCGAAACGACGGCGAACTTCTAACCGTCCGCTATGCCGCAAGGAGCGTCGGCGTCCCGCGTCATACGGAGCGCCGACGCCGCGTTGAATCCGCGTCCGGAGGACCTGTTCCGCCGGACGTCAATAAAGGAGAAGCTTATGAATTTGAATAGAATATTATCGGCTCCGAAAAGCGCCGCGCTCGCGTCGCTCCTTATCGCGGCCGTCGCGCTCAGTTTCGGCTGCTCGCGCAAGACGCCCGACGGAATGCCCAAATTGGTCGACTGCCAAGTTACGGTAACGCAGGGGAACGCGCCGCTCGCCGACGCGACCGTTTCTTTTTCCGCCGACGATATGAAATGGTCGATCAGCGGTACGACCGACGCGTCCGGCGTCGCCAAGATCTATACGCACGGCGATTATCCCGGATGTCCGGAAGGAACCTTTAAAGTAACGGTCTCCAAGACGGTCGTCGAGGACAACGCGGAAGAGATAACCTCCGCGAGCCAGATGATTACGAGCGTTGCCTACGAATGCGTCGACAAGCAGTACAGCTCGCGCGAGACGACCCCGTTGACGATTACCGTTTCCGGCAAAACGAGCGAGACGTTCGACGTCGGCGAGGCGGTTCACGAGGCGATTAAGGCGCTCTGATTCGCGTTGATTTTCGCGCCGAAAGCATCGGGCCGAATTGCGGTTAGACGCCGCGGTTCGGCCTGTTGCGTTTCGCGCGCGGCCGACCCCGCTCGCGCCGGGTTGAAAATACGACTTTTTTTAAAATTTTTATCTGCAACCGTTATCGCCGATTGATTTCGGCGTTCTGTTCGGATAAACTGACCCTGCCGCGCTGATTTTAAACTCTGAACGCGTTTGGGAGGCGATCCGCCGCGGATGTTTGAGATCGTGTCTGCGTTTCATTTCAAACGAAAAATAGGAGACAAAAATGACGAACCGTAACGGAAAGACGCCATTGAAATTACGAGGATTTACGCTTGTAGAACTATTGGTCGTCATAGCGACGGTCGGAACGTTTGCCGCGATTCTCATGCCGGCGATTCAGGCGGCGCGCGAAGACGCGCGGCGTAAAACGTGCGCCAATAATTTCAAGCAGGTCATTCTGGCGCTGCACAACT
>CAMNJU010000359.1 GCA_946541595.1 uncultured Planctomycetales bacterium | reverse complement strand
TTCTTTTTCGGAGCGGGCGGGAGCGGCTCCGGCTCCGGCGCGTTCTTGAGCTTCCAGACGCGGACGTAGTCGATCGAGAAGGTCGCGGGCAAATCCTCCGGCTCCGGTTCCCCGAACCAGTCGTCCATAATCTCGCAGTCGAGCATGATGTGGAGCGGGCGATGGAAGAAGTCGTTCTCGCGCGCGAAAACCTCTTTGCCGTCGACGTACCAGCGGAGCGCGTCGGGCGTCCACGCGAGCGCGAACGTGTGGTAGTCCGCCCAGAAGTCGAAGTCCATCTTCGTTTTAAAAGAATAGTTCGGCGTCTTGAACTTCTTCTTATTGACGATCGACTCGAGATACGGGGTGGCGTACCGATGAATCGTGGCCCAGTAGACGCGGTTCTGCGATTCCGCGTGCGGCTTGCCGCAGTATTCGAGAATATCGATCTCTTCGGAAAATTCGCCCTCGACGTACTTTATATCGGGCCTGTCGGAGAACGGATCGTAGAGCCAGAACGCGTTGCACACGCACGCCTTCATGGACTTGCAGCGCGCTTCGTAATATCCGTAAGCCATTTTCTGGCGGCTCTTAACGATCGCTTTCCAGAACTTGTCGTATCCGCGCGCCTTCATTTCGACGTCGACCTCTTCCGGCTTCATGAGACTCGCGGTCAGCTGGAGCGCGCCGTCTGAAACTTTGACGTTCTCGCGCGAGAAGAGGGCCGGCTTGCGGCCGCGCCACGCGGGGTTAAAGTCCCACCATTTATCGAGATCGAGCGCGTCGCCGTTAAATTCGTCGCTCATTTCGGGCGCGAATTCGTATTCGTCGCCGAGCGGACACGGGGGCGCGGGCTCGTCCGCGCGCGCGGGCGCGCACATAAGAAGGAGCGCGAGAGAAATCCAAAAAAGCGATCTGTTCATATTCCGTTTCCTTTATATACCGTCGCGGCGCCGGCGGTCGGCGCCGCGCGTTACCATTCGGAGAGTTCGCGCGCGACGAATCCCTTTTCGACAGCCTGCCCGTAAAGCAGCTTGGCGCGAATCGGGTCGCGCGGAACGCCGAACCCGTTTTCATAGCATACGCCGAGATAATGGAGCGCTTCCGGCGCGTCGGCAGCGGCCGCTTGCGCGAACCACTGCGCGGCGGCGACGCGGTCGACTTTAACGCCCTGACCGCTCAGAAGCGCTTTGCCGTACAGAATTTGCGCTTCCACGTACCCGCGCTCGGCCGCGCGCAGGAACCATTTCGCGGCGACATGTCGGTCCGGCTCGGTTCCGACGCCGATAAAGTAGCATCGGCCCACATGATACGTCGCTTCCGGATCGTGCCGTTTGGCCGCCTTTCGATACCAGTAGAGCGCTTGCGCGCCGCTCTTGGGGCGCCCGACGCCCTCTTCGTAGCAGATTCCGACCCGGACTTCAGCTTTCGGGTTCTTCTGACTGGCGGCAAGCCGATACCACTGGAACGCCTGCGCGTCGTCCGGGAGCGTTCCGCGGCCTTCCCGAAAGCATTCCGCGAGTTTAATTTGCGCGTCGGCGTATCCGGCGTTCGCCGCGCTCCGATAGAGCGCGAACGCCTCTTCCGGGTCTTCTTCCAATCCGGCCTGGCCGTTGGCGTACCGTTCGGCGAGCGCGAACTGGGCGGGCGCGTATCGGCGCTTGGCCGCCTTGCGGAGCCAGCGGGTCGCCTCCTCGACGTTCCGGTCGACGCCGCGGCCGTCGTCAAACCGTTTCGCGACCTCAAATTGCGCGCTCGGAAGATCGGCCGACGCCGCAAGAATGTAATAGCGCGCCGCCTTGCGCTCGTTCGGCGCCACGCAGTAGCCGGTCTCGTACGCCTGCGCGAGCCGCTCGTTCGCGAGCGCGACGCCGCGCGAAGACGCCTTGCGGTAGCCGTTCATCGCCTTGGCGGAATCCGCCTCGACGCCGATCCCAAGTTCGTAACAGCGCGCAAGATAGAAGAGCGCCTCGTCGGATCCGGAACCGATCGCTTGCCGATACCAGCGCGCCGCCTCGGATCCGTTCTGTTCGACCCCGTCCCCCGCTTCGTAATACTGACCGACTTGAACCTGCGACGCGGCGTCCCCGCTTTGAGCAAGTTTGAGCGCCGACTTAAACCGGCGCGCGGCGCGCGCGCGCAGCGCCTCGTCGACCGACGCGCCGCCGTCGGCGTCGCCGGTCAGATTCGCGCTCTTGACGGCGCGCGAACCGTCGGCTGAGACGTCCTGTTCGCGCGGCGGACACACGATCTGCGAGCTTGTGCGGTCGAGCTCGATTTCATGGGACCGCGACGACTGACCCGTTGTTATTTCGCGCTTCCACACGTGCGTCGCCGTGCCGGAGTCCGCCGGATACAGGAGCGCGCCGGCAGACGCGACAAATTCCCTGTCGGCGGGAGATAAGCGCGGAATCGGCACGCGGTACGACTGGCCGTTCTCTCCCAGAAGCCGAACGCGCTCTTTGAGCTTCTTGCGCGAATTCCGGGCAATATCAAACTTAGCGCGCACCGTCTGACCGCCTGTAAGCGTCCAGACGCGCAGCGCCGCGACCACGTTGCGCATCGACCTTTCAACGGGATTATCGGAAAAGTCCGACATGACTGCGTCCTATCGAATTTGATATAAACCTTGAAACCAAACGCTTTTCTTTCCGCGCTACCAGACGAGATGAGCGGCGTTGAAAACCGGGCCGTCCACGCACGTGCGGCGGTAGTCCCAGTTCCCTTCGACGTCGCCCAACGCCGGATCGATAAGCCATTTAACGACGCACGAATAGCACAGCCCCATTCCGCACGCCATGGGCGACTCGAGCGACGTCCAGCATTCGTACCCGCGTTTGGCGCTCCACGCCGCGACGGCGCGCAGCATGGGCGTCGGGCCGCACGCGAAGATCTGACAGTCGGCAGGATCAAGCTC
>CAMNJU010000358.1 GCA_946541595.1 uncultured Planctomycetales bacterium | reverse complement strand
GTCGCCTGACCGTAATCTCTCCAATTCCCCAATTTAGTTCGCCCTCGGGAAACTCGATCGCCGGGTTCGACGTTCTCGCGGGCAAGTTCAGACGCCACGGCCACGTATTTCCGGTCGTCGCTGAGAACCCATACGGTCGTGCCAAGTCGATCGATCGCGGCTCCCTTTGCGTAGCCGCTGGAATCCTTGCTGTTCGACGCAATATTGAAAACGTTATACTCTGAGTCTTCCGCGCGCGCGACAAGAATAACGGTTCCGTCGAAAGGAGCAAAAACGTTTTTTTCCCTCAGATCAATCGTGCCGAATCCGGATAAGTTAATGATCGTATTGCACGCAACGCGAAAATCGTCGTATGTTACGGGACTGCCGGAATACCTCCGCTTCCAGATCTCAAAGCTCTCTTGGGGAGGATCGACCGTCGGAGTCTCGGGCGTGTAGACAAATTCGCGGCGGGAAATCGCAATCTTCCCCGTAACCCAGGTATTGGCGGGAAGGAATATCCCATTGCCGTCGGGATCAAGATGACGAAATACCGGCCGGTCTTTGGAAACGCCGACGACGATACGAAATACTTTTGTTTCGCCGGGATTCAACTTGCTCCATTCGTCTTCAATAGCGCTTTCGAAAGCCCCTTGATTGGCCGGAACAAGAAAGCAATTGTCGAACCACCAGAAAACAACCTCCGGCAAACTAGCGACGTTGGATTCGAACTCCGTGGTCGGCAAACCGGAAATCTGAGCAAAGGCGTCCTTCGCGCTCAGAGAAACGACGCTCAGAACGAGCGACGCCAAAATCAATACCGCTCTTTTCATAGTAATTCTCCTTGAGAAAACTGTCTCGGCGCCTATAGTAAAAAGCGTCTTAAAAAAGGACCGGCAGACCTTCGGCGCTTCCCAGTTTTAACGTAACGTCAAGTGTTCTCGTTCAAAATACGAATGAGAAGTTCCTGCGTCTTGTTGAGAGCGTCGTTTTCCCTTCTTATGCAGTACGCCATAAAGAACGACGCGATAAGCGCAAGCACCAAAGCGATCAAAGTTGTGTCGAACGCGAAAGCCAAATTCATTGAAACTTCGGAAATGCGGCTCTGCTGTTTGCCGAGTTCGTTCGACAGAACGCTGCTCGTGTTCATCATCGTTTGGCTGATACCGATAACGGTTCCGACAAAACCCAAAGCTGGAATCGAATCCAAAAGCCAATAAACAAACGACCGGGAATTTTCCAGATTTTCTTTTTGAACGTTGGCAATCTCATTAAGCGTTGAAATGTGGGGCGTGTCGGATTCCATAAAGAGCAACAAACCGTGCTCCCAGACGAATAACTGAGAAGAATCGCACCCCCAAGCTCTCCTGAACACAGTTTGGGCTTTAACCGCCGAATCGTATTCCTGTTTCAGCCACTTTTTGAACCCCTTTTCTTCAACCTCCGTGAACGGCAGTTGTTCCCCGGAAGCTATGCGAATTCGGTCTTTTTTGGCGGCTAAATGACATACTAGAAGAATATTCCGAGCATACAAACACATTAATGCCGCGACAAACAGCACCACAGAAAAGAATTGAATCGTTCCATTAAAACTGCGGGCAACGATTAAAAACCAATATGACTTATCGTTGAAGTACCATTCGTTTTCAAAATGGCGTTCCAACTCGCCAGCGATCAACAGCTTCCAATCATTCTCGGGAATACTCGCATTACTTACTGATGGAATCTGATCTTTTCCGTACTCGCGCAGCCATGAAATGAATGCGCCAGTATTCGTCGGAAAAACAGGATATCTAATCGCCTTGGTCTTAGTTTGAATGCGTAATACCTCGTTTGTCGAGGCAATATTGTTCATACTGTACCAGTTAATTTCCTGTTCTTTAGATTTTTCGTCGGTATATAGAAGCTTTAAGTACAATGAATCGTCTTCTCTCTCCATCTTTACAGAAAACAATTGCAACCCGTCTTTCGCAATGTGATAAACACAACAATACTTCTCCTCATCATTGATTGTGATTGAATAAGAAGCAGGATTGTTCCCCCCGGACTTTTCTAACGAATTCGTTCTGAATTCTTTCGGCGCTTTCGAAACTTCCGTCGACAGAAATTTAATGTCGCTCATATCGAAAATGGCTTTAGGTTCGAAACAATGGTCATAATTAAGAACGTAAGTATTAACGCCCCAATATAAGAAAGTAGTAACAACAGTCGAAAACAGCATCAACAAAAGAATACCGACCGGTTTTCCAATGGCAGCCAGACCGAGAATGAGACGAAACGGTTGGTGAATACGCCGCAGCGTTGAATCTATAAAAAGCCCGCACTTTAAGAATGCGCCGCATATCAGTTGCGACACGGCAGAGCTTACGCTCTTTAGTGTTTTTTTGAGATGTTGTTTTTGCGACGTTGAGTTGGCGGTAGAATTGACGTCCTCTACGTCTTTGAGGGCATTCTCGTTCGTTTGCTTCACAAGTTGCTCTTCGGGTTTCGACATCTTATTATCCCTTTTCCTACTCTCTATTTCGACGGACCAGACAATTTCGCGCTGACAACAAGGGGCGACACTTGCGTTAGAGGCGAATTGGTCTCGTAAATTGGACTGGCGATCGCGTCCGCTAAATATTTTAAAACAAGTTCGGCGTCGGCTTCGACAGGATATAATTCCCGATACCGTTCAACCGACTCGGTCGGCTCAAACAAATACCATTCCCTTTCCTCGTTTATTGGTATCAGAAGTCCACATTCGACGAATTCGGCCACATTTTTCCAGTCGTCACGGGGACAGACATACAATCTTCGTTCGTCATCTTTAAACCGGACGCAAATCGCGCGTTTCCCCGAAGCGACGTAAGAAATCTCTGCTTGTGAAACTGCGTGTCCAAGATCGTTGACATTATCATGGACGAAGGAAAAGTCTCGAGAATAATC
>CAMNJU010000357.1 GCA_946541595.1 uncultured Planctomycetales bacterium | reverse complement strand
CCGCAAAGAGGGAATCGTCGAACGCGTCGAGCCGCGCCGAGGCTCTCTCAGCCGGACGAGCTGGAAGCGCAAGCACGTCGTTGTCGCGAACGTCGAGCAGGCGCTCATTATAACGAGCGCCGCCGAGCCGCGAATGAAGCCGAATCTCATCGACCGCATACTCGTAACGTGCGAGCGGTCCGGCATTGAGCCGATTATCTGCATTAACAAAATCGATCTCGTCGACCCCGCGTCCCTCCAGCCGTTCGTCGGCGTCTACGCGCGCATGGGCTATCGGACCGTTCTCTTCAGCGCCAAGACGGGCTTCAATCTCGACCGTCTCCGGCGCATTCTCGTCGGGCGCGAGAGCGTCGTCGTCGGGCAGTCGGGCGTCGGCAAATCGTCCGCGCTCAACGCGATCGACCCTGCGCTCCGGCTCCGCGTCGGGGAAGTGAGCCGCGAAAATCAAAAAGGCAGGCACACGACGACGACCGCGCGGCTGCTCAAGCTCTCGTTCGGCGGCTATGTCGTCGACACGCCCGGCGTCCGCCAGTTCATGCTATGGGACGTCGAGCCGGAAGAGGTGCTCGGATATTACCGCGATCTCCGCCCTTACGAAAATCTGTGCAAATTCCCCGACTGCGCGCACGACGTCGAGTCCGCGTGCGCCGTTAAAGACGCCGTCGCCGACGGAAGACTCGACGCCAGACGCTACGAAAGCTATCTTGCGCTCCGAGCCGGCGAGTTCGAAAAGACCGACAAACTCGAATAGCCGACAACCCGCGCGCGCAACGCAAAGCGCGCCAAGCACAAAGGAAAAACAAATGACACGGAATCTGAATCGACGTCAATTCTGCGGCGCGCTCGCGCTCGGCGTTCCCATGCTCGGCGCGGCCCAGACGTTCGCCGCGCCCGCCGACGCGCCCTCAAACGAAAATAAGATCCGGCTCGCGCTCAATTTTGGCACAATTCTCGGCTACGACCTCAATCTCATGCAGGAACTCGAAGTCGCGCGCGACGCCGGATACCGGTCCGTCGAAATCTGGCTCAATCGGCTCGCCGACTGGACGAAAGATGGCGACAGGCCGTTCGCGCCCAAAAAGCTTGCCGAACTCAAGAAATGGCTCGACGGAGAAGGGATCAAAGTCGAAAACGGAATCGGATTCGCGACTTGGATTGTGAACGAAGAGGACAAACGCGCCGCCGGCCTCGACGAGCTCAAGCGTCAGGCGGAAGCGCTCGCCGCGATCGGATGTCCGTGCGTCGCCGCGCCCGCCGCCGGACCGTGGAACGAGAAGATCGAGGGAATCCAAACGGTCGCCGAACGCTACGCCGCCGCGCTCGACGTCTGCGCCGAATTTGGCGTTCGCGCCCTGCTCGAACTCTGGGGCGCCTCGCCGACCCTCTATAACGTCGCCGACTGCATGGCGATCTGCGCCGAAACGCGCCGGCCCGACGCCGCGCTCCTGCTCGACGCCTATCATCTCTATCGCGGCGGCAACTCGTTCGCCGCGCTGAACTTAATCTCCGGAACCGCCATGCCGGTCTTTCACATGAACGACTATCCCGCCGAGCCCGAACGCGAAAAGCTTACCGACGCCGACCGCGTTTTTCCGGGCGACGGAATCTGCCCGATCGTCGACGTCGTCAGAACGCTTATCAGAAACGGCTTTACCGGCGCGCTCTCGCTCGAACTGTTCAATAAGACGTACCGCGAGAAGATGACCGCGCTCGATCAGGCGAAGATCGGGCTCGAAAAGATGACGCGTATTCTCAACGAAGCGCTCGAAGGCGCAAACTGACTCGGCTCGCAAGAGAAGGTCGGACTGAATAAGAAGAGCGACGAGAATAATAAAAACGTGCTTGCGGCGGGAGCAAATACCGGTCGCCAGCGCGTTTTTTTGTCCGCGGAGCCAGCATGGCGGCGCTACTTAGCGTCGGATAATTTCACCGTCTGATACATGAGTCCGCCCGACGTCTCGTAGAGAGCGCCGACCGTGTCCCCGTCGATCTTAGCGAGCGCCGAATAGCCGCATCCGTCCGGCGCGTAGAGCATAATCGACCGCGGCCACGTCTGACCTTCGTCTTCGCTCAGCTTGACCGTCATGAGATTGCGCCGATTCTGACTGTTCGGATTCATAAACGCGAGCAGATTCTTGTCGTCTCCGTCCTTAACCGACTTCACGCGAATAACCGACGCCTGGCAGATCGGGCAGGGGAGCGCCTTGAGCGACGACGCGTCTTCCGTCCACGTCTTGCCAAGATCGCGCGTTATCGCGACCGACCGCATGCGCAGTTTCGGATCGCTCGAGTAGTTGCGCATATTCAGCATGAGCGCGCCGTCGTTGAGTTCGACGACTTGACATTCGCACGTATAATCGCGCGCGCCCGTTCCGACCGTCCACGTCTTGCCCTTATCGCCGCTCCATACGAGCGTCGAGCAGAATTTCTTATCCTTGTCGATGAACTGCGCCGGAAAGACGAGTTTGCCGTCCCGCGTAACGATTCCGTTCCCCGGCCCCTGGAAAAGAATCCGCCAGTCGCGCCCCTCCTGAAGTTCCGCCGTTAAATTGCGCGGCTCGCTCCACGTCACGCCGTCGTCGTCGCTGTACGAGACGACAAGCTGGCCCGACGTCCCAAGTTTCAGGCCCGGCTCCGACTTTGCCGTCGAATAGCCGCCGTGCGCCCAGAGCGCCGCGACCCAGATTCGACCCGTTTCGTCGTCGACCAAAATGCACGGATCGCCAACCCCTTCGAGCTTTTCGTCTTCGCCCTTCATATCGATCACGGGCTGCATCTTCGTCCACGTCTTGCCGCCGTCGAAACTCCGACTGCACATGACGTCGATATCGGCGGGCAGATCCGGGAACCCGTTATAACGCGCGTCGTAAACAGCTACGAGCGTTCCTTTTTTCGTATAGCCGAGCGCCGGAATGCGATACTGCGCGACCCCGTCCCAGCCGGAATCCCGAACG
>CAMNJU010000356.1 GCA_946541595.1 uncultured Planctomycetales bacterium | reverse complement strand
GAACAATCCGCTTAAACTAAAAAATAAAATTTCTTTATAAAAATTTTTATTTTTTGCGTTACATTTTGGGAAAACATCTGTCTTGAGCAATAGAGGGATCTCCCTGTCTTGGGCGCGACGAGCCCAAGGCGAGATTCCTCTCCGCGCGGGACGGCCGGCGCGTTATGCCGTTTGCCCCGTGTCGTGCGTATATGTGCGGTTCTTATCCGCGCGCTTTTTGCGCGGATTTACGCCGTACCTTTCGAAGTTCCGCTTCGAAATCCTATAATCGGGGTCCTCTCCGATTCTGTAACCGTTTTCATTGGTTAACCCATTTTTGCGGCCGTCGTCAGCCGGTTGCGGCTCGGGGATTATACGCCTTGGAGAAAACTGAGAGCTCTTTGAGAGTCGGTTAACGCATATGAAATTTAGCGGCGCGCCGTAGATTTATCTGCGGCGCGCCGCTTTTTTGGGGGATTTGCCCGCGCCGCACGCGCGGCGGAGCGATAAAAAGGCGCCGCGTCGATTGGGATTCGACGCGGCGCCGCGTTCGCTATTGGGCGAAGCCGTAATCAGGGGTTATTCCTGCGGGGCGGGGCCTTCCGGTCCGCCGGGGCCGGGTTCGCCGGGACCTCCCGGGCCGCGCATACCGGGACCGCCAGGACCTCCGGGGCCGCCTGGGCCGCGCATACCGGGACCGCCGGGTCCTCCGGGACCTTGCGCCATCTGTTCCGCGACGGCGTCTTTGGCCGCCTGCAGTTCCTCGTCGTTGAGGAACCCGTCGGCGTCGGCGTCGGCGTTTTTCGCCGCTTCCTTAGCCGGCGGGAACATGCGCGCCTCTTCGAGCTTCGCGAGGTCGTATTTCCCCTCGTCGTCTTTGAGCGAGTCGAACATTCGGTTCATCATATCGGCGCGGCGCTTTTCGCCGTACGCCTGCTGTTCCTCTTCGTTGAGGAGTCCGTCGCCGTCGGCGTCGCACGCGGTCATGGATTCTTTCATTTCCGCTTTCCGCTCTTCGGGCATATCCGATTCGTCGACCTTCGCAATGACGATCTGTCCATCTTCGTTTTTGAGCGCGTCCATCGGATTGCCGCGCCGCCCACCCATGCCGGGTCCTCCGGGACCGCCCGGTCCTCCGGGTCCTCCGGGACCGCCTGCCGGGCCGGCGTCGGGCTGCCCTTGCGCCGCGGTCGACGCGTACTGCGCCTGCTCTTTACGTTCCTTCATTTCGGGGACAAGCCAGCCGAAGACGTAAACGGCGGCCGCGACGACGACGAGAATCAAAAGTATCTTTTTCATGCTGTTCTTTCTATCCGGTTCTCCGGAAACTGCGAAGAACGCGATTCAACGCCGGATCGGACCGCCGTCTGATCGCAGGTTTGTATTGCGGTTCGCCGCGCGGACGCCGCGTCTTGCGTCTATTGTAATCGGTATCCGGTTCGATTGCAATTCGAACGCGAATAGGGGGGATCTTCTTTCCAGCTCAGCGCGAGGCGGAACCCCAGATCGTCGCAGGAATCCGTATTTATCTGTTCGCGCCTGATTAGCGGGTCGATCCCGACGGATTCTTCCCGCCAGCCTCCTCCGCGCGCGAGACGGTTCGTCGCGCTGTAGGCCGTCGGATAAGAATAGAACGCCGCGCTTGTCGCTTCGCGGAAACCCAGGGAATACTCGTCGCCGGCGTCGTTGACCCATTCCCACACGTTGCCTAACATATTTCGCAGTTTCCAGGCGTTCGACTTGCGGAATTTTGTCACGGGCGCGTTGCCGGCGTCGTTTGGGCCGCGCCTGTACGGGAGCCCGAAAGAGCCCTCCGCGTCGTTTGTCAGACACGCGTATTCCCATTCTCCCTCCCACGGGAGCCGGAACTCCATATCCTTAAGGACCGCGTTTTGTGTATAAAGTTCCGCGTCTTTCAGGTCGTTGAGAGATTTAACGAACTCCATGCAGGCGTCCCAGGTCACGTAATAAACCGGAGACGAGTCCTTGGCGACAAACTGCCGCGCGTAACTCTGACGCCTGGCGGGATACGGAGAAAAATCCTGGCCCGTCACGTCGCGCCACATCTGCTGCGTTACGACCGTTTCCAAGAGCCAGAATCCGGGCGTCGCGTTCGCTCTCCGATCTTCCAGATCCCTTTGCGACGCCGCCCGTTTGTCGCCGGCTCGCGGATCGCACGCGGGGCACCATCGGAAAACGTATTTATGCCCGCCAATGTAGAGCTTCATTTTTTTGCCGGGCTTGCGCTTGAGGTCTTTGAGGGTCCGTTTCCTGCGTTTCTTCTGGCGTTTCTTCTCGATTTTGCGCTGTTCCCGAGTCTGCGCGCCGTCGAACTGCCCTTCGAAATTCCGGTCTTTGCGAAGACTCCGGATATACAGGACGAGGAACGCAAAAGCGGGGCAGGAGAAACAGCACGCCTGAACGGAGAGGCCGTATTTCCCGCAAAAGCCGGCGCCAACCACCTTGAGAAGAAAGAGAAGCGAATCTGAGACTGGCGTATTGGAATCGTCTGACTCGTCCGGTTCAAGAGTCGGTTTCTTTGCAGCTTGCGTCGTCGGCTCTGGAGGAGCCTCGCCGCCCTCTTGAGGCGTTTCGCCGCTCTCTTGAGGATCTTGGGTAGTTTCGCCGCCCTTTTTAGGCGTGTCGCTATCCTCTTGAGGATCTTGAGGCGTTTCGCCGTCCTCGGCCTCAGAATAGGGGGCGTCCGCTTCCACAAGCGGGCGCGGGTCGTCCCCCCAGCGGTACCAGTCCGGACCGACCGGCAAACCGGATCCGTCGTCCTGGCCCGCGGCGGAGCCCGGGAAAAACGGGAAAGCCGCGAGCAGAACGAGCAGAAGAACAAACGGTTTTATTCGAATCGACGTCATTGTCATTGCGGAACGGGAACTGGGATTGTCCGTTAAGTCGCGAACTTACCGCGCAAACTCGCCCGTGTGCGCGGCAGGGCCGCTATTGAAATCTACTGTCGGGATCCGGCTGAGATTCAGT
>CAMNJU010000355.1 GCA_946541595.1 uncultured Planctomycetales bacterium | reverse complement strand
TCATTTCACAATCCAACGAAGAACACAGTCGGAGAAACTACCTTGCAGCTGAACTTCAATTCGCGCTTCCTTCGCTTCGATTTCCTCGAAGCCGACGCCGTTATCCTTATCGCGTTCGACCGCGTACGGGCCGCGCGTTCTCTGAACGAGAATAAAAAAGGGCGCTCGAGCGGCAGCGCGCCCGAACGCCCGGAACGTGGTCGGCGGCGCGCGCTAAGGCATGCCGCCGGGTTCACGACCTCACTTTACGACCCAGCGAAGAATGCCGCCGGAGAATTTCTCCTGCAGCTGAACTTCGATACGGATCTTCTGCGCTTCGATCTCTTCGAAGTTGACGGTATTGTCCTTATCGCGATCGACCGTGTACTTGTCGTTCGTCTTGACTTCCTTCCATTCTTTGGAATTCGGTTCCTGATAGAGTACGCGCCAGGAGGCCGGAATACGGCATCCGCCGTTGATCGGCTCGTCGTCGAACCAGTAGACGGTCGTGGACGTGAGCTTGCGCGGCTTCAGGAAGGAGTATTCGAACCATTCGCGCGTTCCTTTGTGAGCCCACCAGGTCGCGCGCGGGCTGTTCGTATCGCACGAATTCTTCGGCTTTTCCGCCTGATTCTGGGCGTCGAGGGTCGAGAGCTGGTCGCTCGTATTGGAGCCGTCGAATTCGACGTCGACGGACGCGAGTTCCGGAATCGAGTCGGTCAGAATACTGGCGTCGAGCGGCTTATAGAGGATCGGAGCGCCGGCGGCGTCGGTCCAGTTCTCAGCCTTCGCGTAATCCGCGGCGTCGACGTCCAAGCCCGCCTGATAGACCCAGACGTTCATGCGGCCCGCCGCGCGGTTGTCCCAGACGCAGTACGGAACGGCGACGAGCTTGTTCCCGTTGACGTCCTTGCAGGTAATCACGTCGACGGTGCGCGAGGCGGCGTTTTTCGTCGCGTCGTTGTCCGCGTTGGAATGAATGAAGTTCGGGCGCGTCTCGACTGCGAATTCCGGATCTTTCGCGAGTACGATACGGTCGACGCGAACGTCCGGATTGTCGCACTGCTCGAAGCAGTAGACGAGCGGGCCGCGCTGGAGCGCGACGCGGGAGCGGTCGGCCTGAACGTTCGGATTGGCGACCATGCGTACGACCGGGGTCGGGAAGTCGAGCGCGAAGGTTTCCGACGCGTTCGAAATAGAGTGAACGGCGTATCCGTCGGCGGGTCGGTCGAGGCCGGTCCATTCGGGGACGCGCGTCTTAATCGTATAGGGGGTGAACTTGGCGTTCGCGTCCTTCATTTTGGCGACCGCTTTAATAAAGACTTTTCCGTCGTAGGGATAGCGGGTCTGCTGCTCAATTTCGACCGTCTTGTCGGCGAGTTCGACGGTCGCTTTGCCGGTCGCGAAAAGATTGACGACGAGCGTGTCGTCGCCAACGCCCGGTTTCGATTCGGCGGTCGCGTAGACGTAGCCTGGCATCGACGGGAGCGCGCGAATGACGTTCGACGGACAGCAGGCGCATCCGAAGAACGGCTGGCGGTGATGATCGCCCTTCGATTCGAGCGGATTGACGTAGAAGTAGGAGTCGCCGTTGAGGCCGTATCCGGACATAAAGCCGTTGTACGCCGAGCGTTCCATATAGTCGGCAAACGTCGCTTCGCCTGTCGCGAGATTGAGCCGGTGCGTCCAGAAGACCATGCCGATCGAGGCGCACGTTTCGCAGTACGCGTCCATATTCGGAAGCTTGAAGTTTTCTTCAAAACCTTCGTTGGAGCGCGAGGAGCCAATGCCGCCCGTAATGTACATCTTATTGCGCGTCAGGTTCGTAAAGATGCGGCGCATCGCGGCCATGAGCTCCGCGTCGTTGAAGTATCCGGCGACGTCGGTCGCGCCGCAGTAGAGGTACATTGCGCGGACGGCGTGCCCGACGATTTCCGTCTGCTCGCGAACGGGGATCATATCTTGGCAGTATTCGCCAAAGAGGCCCTTTTCGCGCCCTTCGGCGACGCCGCGCGTATCGATAAAGAACTTCGCTTCGTCGAGGTACTTGCGATCGCCGGTGAGCTGATACATTTTGACGAGCGCAAGTTCGATTTCCTCGTGACCGGCGACGTTTTTGAGCTGGCCTTCGTTCGGACCGTAGCGCTTGCAGATAAGGTCGAGCAGTTTCCGGTTGATCTTAACGAACGAGTCGTCCCCGGTCGCGCGCTGATACGCGACGGCGGCTTCCGCCATGTGCCCGGCGCAGTAGAGCTCGTGCATGGAGGCGAGATTCGTCCACTTTTCGTCCGGCTTAACGATCGTGAAGTAGCACATCAGGTATCCGTCGTCCTGCTGCGCCTTCTGGAAATAGCTGATCCATTCGTCGGCCTTCGCCTTCAGCTCTTTGTCCGGATGCGCGGCGAGCGAATATGCGAACCCTTCGACGATCTTATAGACGTCGGAATCGTCGAAATAGATGCCCTTGAATTCGCCTTTCTTGAGGCCGCCGGCGATCTTGAAGTTGTCGATGCGGCCGGTTTCCGTCTCGCACCATTTGATATTGTGCGGGACGGAGACGACGCGGTTCGCCTCGATGCGCGGCGCCCAGAAGTTATCGGACAGTTTGACTTCGGTGAACGGGACTTCCCGCATCGCCTGTTTCGGCGCGTCCTGAGCGAACGCGGACCCGAAGCAAACGGCGGAAACGGCCGCCGCCAGAAGAGATAGGAATTGTTTTTTCATATCGGTTCCTTATTGATTCAAAAGTAGGTTACGCCGTAGGCGTAAGTTACATAACGGTTATGACTTGGACTTGAGGTCTTTTCCGTTCTTCGACTCAAACGGGCCGAAGACGAGCTCGACGTTCATGCTTTCGTCTTTTGCGGTCAGGAAGTAGACCTTATAGCGCGCGCCGCCGTCGTACGCTTTGACGACGACGTGCCCGCCGCGCTCGCAGAGCTTGTTGCGCCACGGCTGGCCCTTGAGCTTTTCGGCGTTCATGGGGTGCGGATCGGTCGGA
>CAMNJU010000354.1 GCA_946541595.1 uncultured Planctomycetales bacterium | reverse complement strand
CTGTTGCAACAGGAAGAAGGCTTTTCGCAGAAATCCGCGCTTGCCTTTAAAAGAGGGAGTTTTTTAGAACTGCCCATATGTTATAATATCGGGGCGGCTGAAACGCCGTCAAAAAACCAGCGTTCCGCCAATCGGCGGCGCGCGACGCATGGAGCGCTCAATGACCTCGGACCCGAACTCGCAAATCCCTTACGACGAACTCACCCCAAGACTGTATCAAACGCTCGCGGACACGTTCGGATTTCGTTCGTTCCGGCCCTATCAGGAAGAGATCGTTCGCGCCATTCTCAACGGTCAGGACGTCTTTGCCGTTATGCCCACGGGGGGCGGAAAATCGCTCTGTTATCAGCTGCCCGCCGCGCTCGCGCAGGGCATGTGCGTCGTCGTCAGTCCGCTCCTCTCCCTTATGAAAGACCAAGTCGACGCCGCGCTGAAAAACGGAATCAACGCCGCGACGCTTAACTCGACGACGCCGTCGCTCGAATCGCGCGAGATCGCCAAGCAGATCGACGCGGGCAGGCTCGACCTTCTCTACGTCTCGCCCGAGCGGTTCAACAACGATCGGTTCCGGGAAAGCTTGCGGCAGACGTACGTCTCGTTCTTCGCAATTGACGAAGCGCACTGCATCTCGCAATGGGGTCATAACTTCCGCGCCGACTATCTCGAACTCGGTAAAATTGTCGACGAATTTGACTGTCCTGTCGCCGCGTTTACCGCGACGGCTACCGAGCTTGTCGGCAACGATATTATCCGCTCGCTCAAACTGCGCGATCCGTTTTGCGTCAAGGCCTCGTTCGACCGTCCAAACCTGTTCTATCAAATCGGATATAAAGACAATTTTGAGCGTCAGCTGCTCGACTTCCTCAAAGAGGTTCCGGGCGAATCGGGAATCGTTTACCGCTCGACGCGCCGCAACGTGGAAAAAACGGCCAAGTCGCTCGTCGCGCACGGCTACAAGGCGGAACCGTATCACGCGGGCATGTCCGACGAGGACCGCGCCGCAGTTCAGGATCGGTTCGCCAAAGACGAAACGCCGATTATCGTCGCGACGATCGCATTCGGCATGGGGATCGACAAATCGAACGTCCGGTTCGTCGTTCACGGCGACCTTCCCAAAGACGTCGAGAGTTACTATCAGGAAACGGGCCGCGCGGGCCGCGACGGCGCGCCGGCGCGATGCCTGCTCCTCTTTGGCTATAACGACGTCGCCATTCATCGCAGTTTTCTCAAGGATTACGACGACGAAGAGGCGCGCAAAGCGGCGGAAAAGCGGCTCGACGACATGGTGAAATTCGCCGAGACCGACGGATGCCGACGCGTTAATTTACTCAAATATTTCGGCGAAACGTACGCGCCCAAGACGCTCGACGGCGAACCAATCGAAGGGCAGGCTCCCGACCGGTGCGGCGCGTGCGACTTCTGCGTCGGCGCGTGTCCGCGCGTCGACGCGACAGTCGACGCGCAAAAGGCGCTCTCCGCTATTGTGCGAACCGGCGGCCGATTCGGCGCGGCGCATATCGCCGATCTGCTCCTCGGAACGGAAACGGAAAAGATTATTCGGTTCCGGCACAACGAACTCCCGACTTTCGGCGTCGGAAAAGATAAATCCAAAGGATACTGGATCTACCTTATTCAGGCGCTCGTTACGCAGGGAATCGCCGAGCTTGACCCAACCTTTGAATTCCCTATTCCGCAGATATCGCTCCTCGGCTGGGAAGTGCTGCGCGGCGCAAAAAAGGTCCAGATTATCGAACGCCCCGACAGCGCCAAGAGCAAGGCGCGTTCCAAAGCCATCGACTCCGCGACCAAAAGCAAAGATTTGCTCAAACCGCTCGATCGCAAGCTTTTCGAAAAACTGCGCGCGCTCCGCGCCATGATCGCAAAAGCCGAAAATGTGCCGCCTTACATTATCTTCAGCGATAAAACGCTCGTCGACATGGCGATCCTTAAACCGCGCAGCGACGCCGAATTTCTCGACGTCGCGGGAATCGGGCGCAGGAAGTTAGAAAACTACGGCGAGGAATTTATCGACGCGATCGTCGAATTTCTCGACACGGAAACTTGAGGCGCAAAGGAGACACAATGCCACGCCCCCTTCGTTACGCCGCCGTCCTACTGGCCGCCGCGAGTCTGCTCGCCCCGACCGGCCCTGCGGCAATCGCGCAAGATCAGCCGACCGGGCGCGTGCGCGTCGATCCGAATCTTTCGGGCAAAGATCCGTTTGCGGCGCGCGCGGCGCGAACGGCGCGGCCCGTCCTCGAGCCCGCGCAAAAGCAGGAAGGGGAGGCGGAAGTCGCGCCGCCCGACCGTCAGGCGGCGTTTAAAGACGCGCTCTTTCTGCGCGGCCAAACGGAGCCGACCGTCGGCGAAGTTCTCTCTATTTCCGGCGCCGAAGGGGTCGTACTCTCGTTCGACGGCAAGACGCGGACCTATCCGCTCGGTACGGTCGAACGCGTCGAAATTGAGGTTACCGAAGAATTTCGGCGCGGCGTCGGCGCGTTCGCGCTCGGGGAAACCTCAGGCGCCCAGTCCCAATTCAATAAAGCGCTTGAGCTCTTTCAGCAGGCGCGGCGGCAGTCTCCCCGCCGACTTGAAAAGGAATGGGCGACCGCAAAGATCGTCGAGACCTACTCGGCGCTCGGACGCGACGACGAAGCCGTGAGCGAGTTCTTCATCTTATGCCGGCTTGATCCCTACTCCGTTTATCTCCCGTCCGCCCCGCTCCGTTGGCTCAATCAGACGACGCTCAACCGCGGTTCTTCCGCCGACGCGAAACAGCTCGCGGAAACGTCCGCCGCCGAATGGCTCAAACTCGCGGACAATCCTTCGGGCAAGCTCAATCCGACCGGCAGGCTCGTCGCCGCGTCATACCTTCTTCATTCGTCGAATTACGGCAAGGAAGCGCTCGACGCGATACGCGGGCTCGTCGTTCTCGAACCGCCGGACGGCGCCTCCGACGACCTCGCGGACGCGTGTAAAACGATCTCGCTC
>CAMNJU010000353.1 GCA_946541595.1 uncultured Planctomycetales bacterium | reverse complement strand
ACACGATCTGGCCCCACGTCTTATTGACGGTAATCTTCGTCGACTTAACCCCGTCAATCGTAACCGTATACGTCGGATTGTCGATTCCCGTCGCGACGACGCCGCGCGTCAGAACGACGTTCTTGTCCGTAATCGCCGTGACCGTCTTGGAATACTGATTGAACTCGAGCGTAGGCTCCTGAACCGGTTCGCCGGTCCAAATCGTCGCCGTTTGCGTCGGCGCTGACGCGCCCTCTTCGTAAAACTCCATCGTAATCGGATTAGAGTCATAAGAACCGGGAATGAAAAAGAAGAAGCCGGCGATAAAAGTCGTCTCGATCTCGTTCCCCGATTCGTCGTAAACGGTAAGAGTATCCCATGCGTCCGATTCCGGGACGAGAAGCGCAAATGCGTTCGCGCCGGCGGCATAGAGAGTCTCCAGCGCGTCTTCTCCGCAATAGAGATATTCCAGAGCGGAACAGCCGGCGACGCTCAGCGTCTCGACGGAGTTCCCAGTAATCTGGAATGTTGTCTGAAAGGGATTGTTGGAAAGGTCGACCTGTTTAAGCAAAGGATTGTTCAACAAAATAAATTCGTCGCTCGCCTGACAGTTCGACGCTGAAAAGCTTGAAAGCAAAGCGTTGCCGTAACAGCTGAAAGTGGACGCGTTCAAGCCCGAGACGCCTAACTCAGCCAGAGAACCGTTGTTATAAACGGTAACTACGCCTGACGTCTTCGTATTGTCAAGGTTCAAGTCAGTCAAATTGGCGTTTTCATAAACGGCGACCCTGCCAAGTAATTTCAAGCCCGAAAGATCAACGCTCGTTAAGTTTGCGTTATAACAGACGGAAATCTGGTCCGCCGACGGAACGCTGGAAAAATCAAGTTCCGTAAGTTTCGAGCACTCGCGAACAAGAATGTACTGCAGTGATTGTAAGCCCGAAAGATCAACGTCCGTCAAATTTGCGCACTGGACAAAATTGACCTCTCTCAACGCCGTGCAGCCCGTGAGATTGAGTTCCGCAATATTCGAATTCTTACAATTCAAGTACGTCAGCCGCCCGTCGGTATTCCACGTAGCGTAGCTCGTATCGTCCGGATCAAGTCCGCAGGCGTTAACGACGGCCAAGTCGCCGGCGTTGCGCGCAGCTTGCGTTTGAAGGGGCGCGGAATCGTTAAGAACGCTCGCGAGATCGGGAACGGCCGGGGTCGACTCGGCGGCGGAATATTCGGAAAAGACGGCTGCGGAGTTCGGCGCCGCGGGCGAAATGGCAAACGGGGGCGCGACGCTCAGCAGCGCGCGATCTTCGAGATTCTCCAGCCTCAAGACGGACGGCTTGGGCTCGGGCCGTTTTTTCGCGCCGAAACTGCGGTCGCGGCCCGGCTCTGAACGTTCGCTCTCCGCGTTAAAGAAACTGCGGCAAAAACTGTCGATACGGCTGAGCGCCTTACGGTTAAAATTCATAACGGATCTCGCTTTCTTAATTTGCGTTTCGTCTATGTCAGACGGCGCGTTTGGAATTTGCGCCCGAGACTCTTACAGGAAACGGCGGGCGGGAGACCTTTGAAATCCCCCTTGTAAAAATACTTAAGCGTTCGCGTAACGGCCGAGACTCTTGCCGCGTCTGCGTTTGACCGTTTTTCGCACAGAGTCCCGTTGGTTACGCCAGAGATACAAACTAGAATCTCCCCACAGATTCTTTTTTAACACAGAGTTAATTGTTTGTCAACTGTTTGAAAGGCCTTTTAACAAACGTCCTTCCCTCGCTCGCCGCGTCTTTTCGACCTTATCCGCAAGAAAAACGGCGCCCCCTCTTTTACACAAAGAAGAGGCGCCGCTTGTTACTTTAGCGAACCGAAGTTCGCGTTAAAGACGGTCAGTCGTCGAGGGAATACCAGTCCAAATCGAGCTCGACCGTCTCGAACATGTTCTCTTCGTCGTTCAGGCCGGAAGAGATCTGCGCAATGAGGGCGGCTCTGGCGGCGAGAACTGAGTTCGTCGAATTCGTATCCTCAAATTCAACGAGGAGCGGCCCCTCGTCGAGAATCGCGGACGATTCGTCGACGTTGCAAAGCGTTTCGCCGTAATGCGATTCGGCGTAGTCTTCAGACGCCGACGTCGCCTTGACGCGGAAGTAGTACGTCGCGTTCTTCGTCAGGCCGGTAATCCACTTCGAGCCCGAAGAGGAATAGCTCTTCGTAAGGGCGTTCGCAAAGTTGGAGTCTGTCGCGTATTCCACGACATACGTCGCGGCGTTCTCGACGGCGCCAATCTTAATCTGAACGGCAGTCGACGTCTTGGACGTTATCGACGCGGTCGGCGCGGGCAGACGCTGAATAACGGCGTTCGCGGTCGTCGCGGTCGCCGTGCCGCGATAGAGCCCGGTTCCCGTCGCCACGACCTTTAAGAGGAACTCCACGTCGTTCGCGGTCGGCACGTAGCTCGCCGCGATCGCGCCGGCAATCGAGGTCCATCCGAGTTCCTGCGATCCCCGATACCACTGATACGTCGCCGTCGCGTTCGCCTGAGTCAGGGTCGCCTTAATCGCGGCGCCGACTTCCGGAGCGTCCGTCGAGAGCTTAACCGACGTCAGCGAGACGGGCTGGGCGGAACTAATCTTGCTCGCCGTCATCTTGGAGAGCGTACCCTTGTAGTATCCCGTCCCCTTAATCGTCAGCTTAACGTACTTGCCGGCTTCGGCGGGCGTGAGGGTATAGGTCTTCGAGGTCGCGCCGCTAATCGCCGTCCACGTCGACGCGTCTTTACTCGAATACCACTGGTACGTTACGGACGCCGCGCCCGGAGACGGATACGGCGTGAGGGTCGAGCCGACCTTCAGTTTGCCCGCAAGCGAGACGGAGATAAGAGGCGCCGTTACGCGCTTGCCTGTAATCTTGGTAATCGTCCCGGTGTAGTTGCCCTTGCCCGTTACCGTAACCTTCAGGAACTTGCCGACGTCCGCCTGCTGCGGAACGTACTTAACGCCGGTCGCGTTCTTAATCGCCGTCCAGCCCTCGTCGTTCGAGCCGCGGTACCACT
>CAMNJU010000352.1 GCA_946541595.1 uncultured Planctomycetales bacterium | reverse complement strand
CTTCGTCCGCCAGTTCGCCGTTAGAGCCGGAAGTTCAGCCTCCTCCGATCCAGCGTGACGCGCGGCCGGAGAGCGCGCCCCGCAAGAGCGTTTACGGAAAGAAAGCGAGTTTAAACGATAAACTTAGGAACCGTTACATTTGGAGCCTGTGGTGCTTTATTCTCTCATGGTGCTTCTTTACGCTGATTCTCTTTTTGAGTTATCTCCACGGAAGCGAGGGGCTTTCCGAGCTTCAGAGCCGTATTTTCGACACGTTTCTTTTCGTGCTTGGGGGACTGCTGCCGGTCTTGATCTTAATCTACGCCATAGAGACGTTTATGTTTCTTCACGGAATGTGGCGGTCGATCCCGAAGGAATTCGCACGAACGACGCCCGACGTCGCCGTAGGTTTTCTGTTTGTTCCGTTTTGGCGCGTCTATTGGCTTTTCGTCGTTTTAGTCGACGCCGCGAAAGGGATTAACGCCGCGCTGTTTCATCGCGGATTGGCCGATTATCGCTCGCCTCAAGTCTCGACGGGGCTCGCGGCTTCCGCGGGTACGTGTCTGACCGTCGCGCTTGTCGTGTCGAACGTCGCGTCCGGCGTCGGACTCATTTTGAATATCATGTCGATCTGGATTTTCGATATGCCGTTCCTGTTTGGCGGCGTTCTCTTTTTCTTCCTATTGTGGCTGATTGGGGCTGTTGGCGCCATTTTGCTCTTCTTCTTAATGGCGCAGGCGAAGAGGGCGGTCTATCCTCTAAACGAAGCGGCTGGAATACAATAACGCGTTATTTACGCTGTATTAAAGAACAATCGGCGCGGGGCGCCGCAATGAAATAGAACGGCAGAACATGAAAAAAGAACAAAGGGAACAGAAACTATCGTGGCGTCGGGACGATTTTGAACGGCGCCTTGGATTCGACGGCGGCCGTTTCGCGAAGGCGGGCGCGCTTCCTTCGGGCGTTATGGCGGCGCTGGCGACGGTCGCGTTTTACGTCATTTTGGTCTTTGTGCCGGACAATCCGTTCAAGCGCATGTTTACCGAACGCGGCTGGACGCCGTACGCGGTCGTCGCGCTCGGCTTCTGGACGTTCTTTATGCTGTGGATTAAGACGCGCAAAATCAAGCTTCAGCGCAAGCCTTTGCGCCTTTCGATCCTGCCGAACGATCCCGATTTCGTACTCACGGTCGGCACGGTGGACGAGGTCGTCAATCAGATATCGCGCAACGCGGACTCTCCTAAGGACTTTATCGTCTATCGGCGCATCATTCAAACGCTTTCGAATTTGCGCAATATCGGGCGCGTATCCGACGTCGACGCGCTCTTTCGGACGCAGGCGGAGCAAGACGAGAATATTTCCGAAACGAGCTATTCGCTCATTTCCGGGTTCCTCTGGGCGATTCCGATTCTCGGCTTTATCGGAACGGTAATCGGTCTTTCGTCCGCGATCGGGAATTTTACCGGCGTTCTGACCGCGTCGAGCGACATGTCGGAACTCACGCCCGCGCTAAAAGACGTAACTGCAGGCCTTTCGACGGCGTTTGAAACGACGCTCGTCGCGCTGTCGGTCGCGCTTTTACTCCAGCTTTTCGCCACGTTCGTGCGGAAATCAGAAGAGGAACTGCTCGACGAAATCGCCGAATTCTGCACGACGAACATTGTAACGAAAATCCGCGTGGAAGGGGAGCTTCCGTCGATAGGCGGCGCGGAAGCGTCGGAGACGGCGCATGAGTAGGAAACAGAAGGGCGCGCCGTTTACGCTCTTTGCCTTTCAGGACGCGATGACGTCGGTGTGCGGGGTCGTCGTGCTTATAACGCTTCTGCTCGCGCTTCAGCTCACGCGCGCGGCCGTAGAGGACGTTCGCGAAATTGAGAACGCGAAAAAGGCGCAGGAGCTCAACGCCGAGATCGGCAAGCTGCGCGAGCGGCTCGCAATCGCGGAAGCGCCGGACGACCTCTCGAAATTTGCCGCGGAGGCGGCGAGTCTGAGCCGGTCTGAGATCGAAGCGCGGCTCAACTCCGCGCGCGAGCGGCTCAAGGACGCGGAGCGGGAACGGGACGAACTCCGTCAAGAGCTTGCCGAGGACGAATCGCTCAAAAAGAAGACGAACGAACTCGCCGCCGAAACGAAATCGCTGGAGCGAAAGTTGGAGGCGACGAAAGACGCCGAAGAGGACGAGCGCGAGAATCTCAGCGAGGCCCTCAAAGGGGGCGTTCTGTATAACTTCCCCAACGACGGCGCGCTTCAGCCGTGGTTTGTCGATATTTCCGGCGCGCGCGTGATCGCTCTTTCGAGGAACAGCCGAAAGGCGTTTCGGGGCGCGTCCGACTTTATAAGCTGGGCGAGAACGCGACCGACGAACGTCGAGTATTTCGTCCTGATCGCGCGTCCGAGCGGCGCCGCCGTCTACAGCGAGATAAACGACGAACTGACCGCCGCAGGCTATCAGATTGGCGTCGACTTCATTGGCGAGACGCGCGAGTTAGAATTTGCGCAGGAAGAAGAGACGGAGCGACCATGAGCCGCAAAAGAGCGACAAGAGACGGTTTAGAACTATTTCTCGACGCGATCTGCAATATGTTCGGCGGCTTTATCTTTATTATGCTCTTTGTCGTCGTCTCGATACGCATGTCGACCGAGGAGCAGCGCGCGGAGCTCAAAGCGTCGGGAATTGAACCGGTCAAAGAAGTGGAATTAGAGACGCTGCGCGTTGAAATCGACAGACTCAATAAGGATATTAAGAACGTCGTTAAGCAGCAGGAAGACTCGCGAAAATTCGTCGAGGATCTCGTCGATCCGAACGCGCTGGAAATGTACCGCGAAACGCTGGCGGCGCTGAAGACGGTCAGGGACGTCGAGTTTCAGAGCGGCGAACTGCAAACGCAAATTGACGCGATTGAAGACGCCCTTAAACAAGCCGAAACGGAACGCGACCGTGTGAAAGAAGAGCTAAAAAACGCGGAGAAAACCGTTAACGACGTTAAAGAAGAGGTCGAGAAGGTTCGGAAAAAGAATACGCGAAAGACGTCGCCCCCCCGTCTGCGCG
>CAMNJU010000351.1 GCA_946541595.1 uncultured Planctomycetales bacterium | reverse complement strand
GGACAGGCGGCTGCGGTCAGCGACCAACGGGAGCGGTTCGTTCAGTTCCGCGCGGCAGCGCGAAGCGGGTCCCGCGCCGTCGCGGGCGTGGCAGCGCGAACCGGGACCCGCGCCGTCGCGGGCGCGGGCCGCGGCAGTTGAAACGGCGGTTTCGGTTCGTTATAATGGCGTTCGTCGGCGTCATTTTGGGGCGCAGTTAAATTCGACCGATCTCATAATCAAGGAGCGTTTACCATGAAATCATTTTCCCGACGAACGTTTATGCAGTCGAGCGCGGCAGCGGCGCTTGCGGCGTCTCCGATTCTTTCGGCGTTTGCGAAGACGGGCCTGTTTGCCGCAGAGCCGGCTCAGGCGAGCAAGCTGATCTGGGGCGTTCTGCTCCATTTGGGCCATAATATGTGGGGCGACTGTCCGACGGCGTATACTCCGCCGGTCGATCACTTTACGTTCGAGGAGAACCTTTGGGACGAGCTCACGGACAAGGCGTCGAAACTCGGTCTCAATATGGTCGTAATCGACTTGGGAGAAGGGGTGCAGTATAAATCGCATCCTGAGATCGCGATTAAGGGCGCGTGGTCGGTCGATAAACTTCGGGAAGAGCTCAAGCGGCTTCGCGAGATGGGCCTGGAGCCGATTCCGAAACTGAACTTCTCGTCGTGCCACGACTTCTGGCTCGGGGATTACGCGAAGATGGTCTCGACGCCGACGTACTATAAAGTCTGCTCGGAACTCGTTCAGGAGGTCGTCGAGATTTTCGACGGGCCGCGGTTCTTCCACCTCGGCTACGACGAAGAGGCGTACCGGCATCAGACGACGCTCGAATATATCGTGATTCGTCAGGGCGAGCTCTGGAAGAAGGATTTCCTCTTCTTCGTCGAGCAGTGCGAAAAGAACGGAACGCGGCCGTGGATCTGGGCCGATTACGCGTGGGATCACAAAGATTTCCTCGAATGGGCGCCCAAGTCGGTCGTTATGAGCAACTGGTACTACGAAGACGATTTCGATCCGAAGTCGAATCCGGTCGTCCAATGCTATCTCGATATCGACGCGGCGGGCTACGATCAGATTCCGGCCGGGTCCGATATCTGGGACCATAACGAGAATTTCGCTAAGACGGTTAAGTTCGGAAAGGAAAAGCTTTCGAAAGAGCGGACGCTCGGATATCTGCAGGTTCCGTGGCGGTTCACCGAATCGAAATATCACGAACTCAATAACCGTTCGCTCGATCAGATCGGCGAGGCGATTAAGAATTACGATAAAGACTGACGCGGCAAGGCTCTAGCGCGACGGTTTCAGGCGCGGCGTTCGGATTCGGACGCCGCGTTTTTCTTTCGGGCGTCGGCGCCGAGCTTGGCGAGCGCGCGGCAGACGGGCTCGGCCGGGTCGTATTTCGGAATCGCGAGCACGTTAAAGGCGCCGGGCGAGCCGAAACTTTTGGCGCCGGGCGCGCCGGACGACGCAAAGAGCGCCCGCGCGTAATTGGAGTTGAGTACGGCAGTTAGATAATCGCCTTCGTCGACCGACTCGACCGGGGTCATGGCGAGCGTCTCCTGCGGGAGAATCGGCTTGCCGGACGCGGGATCGGGCGCGACGAGCGCTGCGCGGACGGTCGCGTCCATGCGGCGCCATACGACTTTATAGGGCGCGAACGTGCGCGCGTCGACGTTATAGAGCGACCAGTAGGGCGCGCCGGCCTGATAGCGCCTGTATGCGGCGCGCGCTTTGAGTTCTTCTTCGAATTGCGCGAGATATCGGAGCGCGTTAGGATAACGCGCTTGCATAATCTCCTCGCTGAATCCGCGCCTTGTTTCCGGATCCTGCGGGCAGAGGAGTATTGTTTCGGGCGGTTGACAGCGGTATTCGGCGACGTCGCGCCAGCGCAGGAGCGGAAAGAGCAGCGCCGTTTCGAGCGTCGCTTCGACGCGCGGGGCGGGGCGTTTGCCCGACGCGTTGAGATTGACGGCGCACGAGAGCGGTCGGGTTAGATCGGCGCGTTCGAGCCAGAAGACGGCGCTCCCGCCCGCGGCGTTGGCGCCGAGCTGCGCGCGATAGCCGCGCGGGAGATTGCGCCGCCGCGCGTCGGTCATGAGGCGCTCGGCGAGTTCCGACGCGCCGTCGGTTCGGGCCCGGACTTCGCCGTGCGGGTCGAATCGGAGGCTCGCGCCGGGCGTCGGTTCGGCGGGCAAGGCGCGTCCGACGGCGCAGTCCGCGCCGACGCGTTCGGCGAATTCTCGAACGGGATCAGAGCCGGGTTCCGGGCGATTCCCCCGCGCGTCGGTTCGACGCGTCCAGATTCGGACCGGGATCGGATAGACGGTCGGACTTCCGGCGCGCAGCAGAATAGCGGACGCTTTGCTCTGGACGCCGGAGAAGAGGTCGAGCGCGGAAAAATCGTCGATTGCCAGAACCTGAAACGGTTTGCCGAGCTGCTCGCCGAACTGGCGGAATCCTTCGCCCGACTTCCCTTTAATAAAGAGCGCTTTCGGGAGTACGAACGCCAGAACGCCGTTCGGCGCGAGATACCGATCGACGGCCGCGTAGAGAACGAGGCTCGCGAGCTCCTTTTTGCTTCCGCCGTAGCGCGCGTCTTTGCCCGACAGATTGAACAGCCCGTAGGCGCGCCAGAGCGCGTCGGTCCGCGCGCGGTAGTCGGGCGCGAGTTTGTCCCACGCCAGCCACGGCGGATTCCCGAGTAGGACGCGGCGCCGCGGTTCGTTTTTCGGGGGCTCGAGGGCGTCTCTCACGCAGACTTTCGCGCGCGGCGCCGTTCGCAGGAGCTCGGCGCGCCGTTCCCGGGGCGCGTCGGCGGCGGCCGCGGCGTAGAGATTGGCGCGCGCGGCGATTACGGCGAGCGGATTGAGATCGAATCCGGCGATTCGGTCGAGCGCGTCTTCGGGCGGGATTCCGCGCCGCGTTAGAAATCGGAACGCGGCGGCGAGAAAGACGCCGGCGCCGCACGCGGGATCGAGAAAGTCGGGCGCGCCGGGTCCGGCGGCCTGGGCGGCGCGTTCGCAGAGATAGTCGGCGAGCGGGGCGGG
>CAMNJU010000350.1 GCA_946541595.1 uncultured Planctomycetales bacterium | reverse complement strand
ATTTTCTCGCAAAATGAAATCGAGCGTTTGAGAGGCCGAGACGCCCAAACCAGTACTCGGATCTTCATTTCCGACGGCCACGAACCCCCATGACGCGAGGTGACGAAAAAGGGACTGGTATTTTGAGCCGGTTACCCCTGTGCCGTTGACAAAAATAACAACTGGGTATTTTGATTGGGACGTTCGTAACTTGTTAGGGAAATAGACGGCGATATGTTTAGCCGGTTCGGGCGCGTCAAATTCAAGTCGATCGACGCTATAATCGCCATTCGCTAAGTATTTTGCTTCAATTTTACCTTTCGTTTTGACGGACGTTGTATAGTTTTCCGGAACGAATTGATCGCAGCCGGAAAAGACAGTGAGATAAGACAGGGCTGCTGACAGGATAAAGCCGTACGCTGAAAAAGGTCGCCATTTTGATCCAGTGATACGTGATGGAAGCATACTTCCTCCTGACTTAACGAATTCATTCGTTAGGACTGAAAAATTGAGCCGTCACTGTTAACAACAAATATACCGACTCCCATTACAATGTATTTTAGTATTTAGGTAAATACTTCTTTTCCTGTCAACTAAAAACTCCCATTCTTGACGTTGAAAAAAAGAGGAAATACAATAATAGTTTGAAGTTGTCTCGAGTTGTATCTGTGAATCGTTTTGTCAACGTCCATAGGGAGAATACGAGTCATGAGTGAAACGGTATCCGTTCCTTCCGCGTTTTTTTACGCCATTGCGCCGACGTTTTTCTTTTTGGCCGCCGTTTGCGGCGCTTTTATTGACGCCGCGTCTGTATTCGGTTCAGATGTTGCAGCCGTCGCAGTTTCCTTGAATGAGCCGGAATTGCAAACAGTAAAGGAAGACTTTGACGAATCAAAGTCTGAATCGGAAGGGAGCGTTGTCTTCCTTACGTATCATTATGACGACGGGAAGGGGACGATCGGAGTGGCGATTGGCGGATGCGTCGGTTCCGTTCCTGAAACGTTAATTATTCCCAACGAAATTGACGGAGAGCCTGTTCGCTGCATTTGGGTAAGAGCGTTTGAAAAACGCTACGATCTCAAGCGCGTTAAGTTGCCCGACAATTTACGGAGTATACGCCGAGAAGCTTTTTACGAGTGTACGTCCCTTGAAACGGTGGAGTTTTCCGAAGGGTTGAAGACGGTCGATTTGCGCGCCTTTTTTGGATGTAAATCGCTTGACGACGTGAAGTTTCCTGAGAGTTTGGATACGTTCGGGGACTTCGCTTTTCAAGGATGCGAGTCGCTCAAACGCGTCAAGTTTCCCTCGAAATTGAGAAAGATCGGGCATGGGACCTTTTGGGGGTGTAAATCGCTCAAGAGCGTTGAATTTCCCGACGAATTACAGACAATCAGTTCCGACGCGTTCTGGGGTTGCGTTTCTCTTCCTGAGATTAAACTGCCCAAAAAATTAGTCATACTCGAAGATCGGGCGTTTGCCGGATGTGTTTCGCTTACAAGTTTGGAAATGCCCGAGGTGTTGCAGGTTATAGGGAGATACGCTTTTCAAAGATGCTCCTTTACAAGCGTCAAGTTCAACGACTCCCTTCAGACGATTAGCGAGGGCGCGTTCAGCGGTTGCAATCAGCTCGTAAGCATAGAATTGCCAGACAGTTTGAAAACGATTGGAGAAAACGCGTTTTATAACTGTAAATTACTGGAGAAGATTAAGTTTTCCAGCAGTTTATACTCAATCGGGGACGAAGCGTTTAAGAGTTGCGACTCGCTAAAAAGTATAGAATTGCCTGACAGTTTGCAGTTAATCGGAGAAGACGCCTTTATGAGCTGCGAATCGCTTACCGAGGTTAAGCTTTCGTCTGGACTCCGTTGGATTAGTTCTAACGCCTTTTTAGGCTGCCCTCTCCAAAACGTTGAGATTCCAGACAGTTTACCGGCAGCGATTGTCAAAAGAATCCCTTCTGGCGGAAAAATAAAAGTCACAGTACGGCATATAAGCGAATCGACCCCCGATCCGGACGACGGTTATTCTGACGGAGACTGAACGTTGGTTTTGTTCATTCGCGCATAAGCCGCCGAGTTGAAACCGAACGCGCCTTCTGCTATACTTCTCTGTCAGCGTGAGTTTGCGTCGACAGGACTCCGATGAAATTAAGCAATTTGACCCGCGAGACAACGAGATGAAGAACGAAAGAAACTTAAATAACGCGAAAGGTTTACATTTGGGACGCGCGTTGAGTCTGCGAGCGACGACAGCCTCGCTGACGTTCGTTTGGATTTGCGTCGCCTTTATTTCCGCGTTTGGCGCCGATTCGGAGGCGCAAACGCCGAAGATTGTAACCGTTCGCGTCGCGGCGGATTCACAAAATCTCGGTTACGAGGCGTATAAAGCGTTCGACGGCGATCCTGAGACCTTCTGGCACTCAGAGTTTTCGCAGGCGCCCTTTGAACCGACGGCAATTCCCATTTACTGCGGATACGGTACTGGATGCGTCGACGATCATCCTAAGCGCGTGCGTTCGCGCAAATACAGCGCCGATAGACCGTTTGAACTACGCGCCGATCTTGGCGGAGTTTATGAACTTACCGGCGTGCGATATACTCCCCGCAGCGACGGCAACGAAAACGGATCCGTGGCGGATTACGAGGTCTACGCGCTGGAAAGCGTCGGGGAAAATTCCGGGGCGCCCGATATTCCGGAGAGCGAACTTGCTCCCGACTTCGATTCCGACGGCGTATGGAACGCCGATCTTGGCGAGCCCGTCGCTTCCGGTTCTCTCGACGGCAAACCGGGCCTTGTCGGATTTAACGCGCCCGTTAAGGCAAGATACGTTGTGTTTCGGGTCAAGCGTGAGTTTCGCGATCAGAAGTACGCGTCTGCTGCCGAACTCGAAATCCTTTCCGATGGCGCGCGTTTTCTTGTTGAGACTCAGAAACCGACGGAGGCGCGTAAAATTGAGACTGCCGACGCGCTGCAGGCGGCTTGCGAACTTACGGGCGCCGTTGCCGAATCGCTTGAAAAGAGTCCGTATTTCCTCGATTTAACCGATCAGTTCAATCGGCTT
>CAMNJU010000349.1 GCA_946541595.1 uncultured Planctomycetales bacterium | reverse complement strand
GAGAATTCTATTTAGAGAAAATTTAACAATTATTCACTTTTTACAGCTCGCGCATGCGATCGCCCGCTTCTCCGCGAACGAACTGCAAAACGCGTTTATCCCCGCAGCGTTCGATTTCGTCGGGCGTCCCGTCGAAGATAATCTGCGGTTCGTCGGGCCTGAGCCGCGAGTTCGGATAGAGCATAACGAGTCGGTCGGCGACCGAACGCGCCGACTTCATATCGTGCGTAACGAGCGCGGCGGCCACGTGCAGCTTGTCGCGCGCGTGAATCATGAGCTGGTTCACGACGTCGCTCATAATCGGATCGAGCCCGGTCGTCGGCTCGTCGTAGAGCATAATGTCGGGCTCCATGGCGAGCGCGCGCGCGAACCCGACGCGTTTCCGCATGCCGCCGGAGAGCTCGCTCGGCGTCTTATTCCAGACGACGTCAGGATTGAGCCCGACCTCCACCAGAAGGGAACGGACGCGCTCGTCGATCTCGCGGCCGCGCATCTCTTTGCGGTGCTGACGCAGCGGAAACGCGACGTTTTCGGAGATCGTCAGACTGTCGAAGAGCGCCGCCATCTGAAAGACGAATCCGTACCGCGTGCGCGTTTCCGTGAGCTCCTTGTCGCCGAGCGTCGCGATATCTTTTCCGTCGAAAAGAACGCGCCCTTCGGACGGCGCGATGAGACCGATCATATTCTTCAGAAAGACCGTCTTGCCGCAGCCGCTCTCCCCGATAATCGCGATCGTTTCCCCGCGACGGATCGTTAAGTTGATATTGCGCAGAATCGTATTGCCGCCCAAAACGACGGACAAATTCTCAACCTGCAGAAGCGGATGACGCCGGCGCAGAATCTTCTTCGTGCCGTCGCTCGCAATAAAGACGCTCCCTTCGATCGAAGGATTCGGCTCCGAAGGACCGCCTGCGGGATACTGATTTGAAGGTCGTTTATCCATGTCTGTATATTCCCCGGCGCGTCAGTTGAGCTTCGCGATCGCCTCAATTACGACGTCGAGCATAAGATCGAGGAAAAGAATCGAAACGAACGAGAGAACGAACGAACTCGTCGCAGCCTTGCCGACCCCTTCCGCGCCCGCCCCGCACCGAAAGCCCTGGTGGCAGCAGATAAGCGCGATCGCGGCGCCAAAGAAAACCGTCTTCGACATGCCCGCGAAAATCTCGAAAAGATCGACCGAACGGCGCGACCAATCCCAATAGTAGCTCCAATCGACCTGAAGGAGCCCGATACTCAGCACGGCGCCCCCGATCATGCCAAGAAGATCCGCGAAAAGCGTAAGCCCCGGAATGAGAATGAGACACGCCACGAATCGCGGAACGACGAGATAATGGATCGGATTCACCCCCATGCTCGAGAGCGCGTCGATCTGTTCCGTAACGCGCATCGTGCCAAGCTCCGCCGCTATCGAGCTCCCGACGCGCCCCGCGAGCATCGTCGCCGCGAGAACCGGACCGAGCTCCTTAACGAGCGAAAGATTGATCGCAGCCCCTATGTGAGACTCCAAACCGATAAGCTTGAACTGAGGGTACGTCTGAATCGCGAGCACCATGCCGATAAACGCGCCCGTGAGCATAACCACCGGGAGACTCAAAACCCCGATATTGTAGAAACACGACGTCAGACCGTCGCGGCGCGGAGGTTTCGCGAAGAGCCAGAAAAGCGTCGAAAGCGAAAAGACCGCGAGATTCCCCGCATAGACGCAGTAATCCGCGATCCAGCGGCCAAGAGAGCCGACGTAGGAGGTGAACTTCTCCCAGAACGTCGTCTCTTCGATTGAAATCGTCTTCTTTTCAAACATTGGGGCGCTCTGCTCTCGTTTACCGGTACGGCGCGCGCAAGACGCGCGATATGATGTGAAAAGCGCGCTCAAAAACGGATAAACGCAAGAGCGCGGCCAAAAAAATCGGTCAATCATTCCTATCGTCCAAAATAATCTCATACATTAAGAACAAAAAGCAAAATTTAAAAAACCGTTAAATTTTATCTAATTTGCCGAGCCGACCGCGCCGTCAAAAGACGCCTTGCGCAAGAGAAAAGGAATCGTTACCATAAGCCCCTGCGCGTTAGATTCAGACGTTCCGCCCCGGCGTCGCGCCGAGGACGGCGTTTCGCGGAACCGGCCGGGAAATGCGACACAGCTCTCATTTCCTAAAAAACCGAAATTTTCAGAAAAAGCTGCTCATTTTACCAGATTTTAGTCGATTTTTTCGTTCCGCGTCCGATAACGACAATACGTCTACGTTCCGGATTGAACCGCGTTCGGCCAAGGACGGCCGGGCCGCTTCGTCCAGTAGACGGGCTCGTTTCAACTTTTCACATAAGCGTGGGCGAGAGTTTACATTGTCCAGACAGGGAAGTCATAAGGGAATCGTATCGATGAGATTATCGTTTGAAAAGCCTCTTGTCATTGCGTTGGCGCTTGTCTTTATCGCCGGAACGGTCGGCTGCCAGTCCGGATTCAAATTCCATAATCCTTTCACAAAGACCCCGAAAGCGGAAAACGCGAAAGCGCCGAGCGAATTAGACGAACTCGACGGGATCGACGGGCTCACGCCGCCGCCCGAAAACTACACGAAGGGCGAATCCGATTCCAAGAAGTCCTCCAAAGATTCCGAATCGTTCGCTCAGAAAGGCCGCTACGAGGCTGGCGAAAGCGCCCAGACGGAAACGAAAGTCGCCATTAGCGACAGCTCCGCTCCGAAAGAAGACGCCGCGCCCGTAACTGCGGCCGCGCAGCCCGCTCCCGCCGCGTCCTCCGTCGCGACCTACGCGCAAAGCGAACCCGCGCCCGCGGTCAATTCCGCGTTCCCGACCGCGCAGACTGCCCCCGCGGCAAACGACTTCCCCGTCGCCGCGGCCCCCGCCGCCAACAGCGCGTTCCCGGCCGCAAACGACTTCCCGACCGCCGCCGCGCCTGCCGCTAGCAGCGCGTTCCCGGCCGCAAACGACTTCCCCGTCGCCGCCGCGCCTGCCGCTAGCAGCGCGTTCCCGGCCGCAAACGACTTCCCGGTCGCCGCCGCCCCCGCCGCTAGCAGCGCG
>CAMNJU010000348.1 GCA_946541595.1 uncultured Planctomycetales bacterium | reverse complement strand
TTCCTTTCGCTTCAATTTTCGTTTCAGGAAGAACGGCCCCCTGCCGCGCTAACTCTTGCAGTTCCTGAATATTGAGAACTTCTCTTTTAGAACCGTCGTCGTTAATAATAAAAATCTTTCCCATCTCCGCGCTCTCAATTAGAATTGTCTGTTTTCCACTTCCCCAAAACCGTTTTCTCCGCAAACAAGAAACAGTCTTTCGGATCTGTCTCTGATTGTAGTACGGAAATAGCGAGATTACAAGCCAAAAAATAGCGGAATATATTTTTTGCTCAGATTCTCAGCATGATCATTTCGTCCAAATGATACGGTAATAATCCAAAAGTTCGTAGTCCAAGCCCAAAGGCGATTTTTTGTCGCCGCAGAATTTGTCGCACTTGGTTTTGATTAACGCCGTCGGTATAATGCAGGCAGTTGGGGTTGCCTATTCGCGATATTGTTCTGAGAAAAATTCAACGTCGCTCTTGCGGATTCGTCGACTGAATTCGGCGAATTCGATCTGCAATTCCGCCGCGCAGAAAAGGAGAATTGTTTCATGAAACGCATTTTGTTTTTGACGCTTATTTTGCTCATGGGGGTTCAGTTATCGTACGCCGCCGAGGAAAATCTTGCGCTTAATAAGAGTTATACGCTGGAACCGGCTCCGAATTACGATCTCTGCACGGACGCGGACGACGCGGTTCAATTGACCGACGGCAAAACAACGAACGAGTATTTCTGGACTCAGCGAGGCACGGTCGGCTGGCGCGGCGTTTCGTTCGGTCTGATTACCGTCGATCTTGGCCGGATAGAACCGATCTCCGGATTTGAATTTACAACGGCGGCGGGCGCGGGCGGAGTTGAGTTTCCCGTTTCCGTTAGAGTCGACGTAAGCGACGACGGAGAGACTTATTATGAGTCCGCCGATCTGGTTGCCGACACGCGTGAAGCGCTCGGAGAATTTCCGACGAAATATGCAATCGTCTGTTTAAAATCAAAGCCCGTCAGAACGCGTGGACGTTACGTCCGGATCATGGCGATAGCGTCGGGCCCGTACTTATTTTGCGATGAAATACGCGTCGTTCCCGGCGACGCCTCGTTATTAACCGCCGACTTAAAACGCACTCCCGTTTCCGGAACCCCTGCGGACGTCTACCGCGAACGCAAAATGGCAATCTCGATAGACAGACGTATACAGACGGACTGCGAGACGGTCATGAAGATCGTCGGCGATTCTGAGATCAATCTTTCCGCCGAAGAACGCGTCGCCCTTAAGAACGAACTGGCTTCGAGCGCCTCAGGGGCGGCCTCTTGGGACGTTCCCAAAGATTTTCGCGCCGTCCTTCCTCTTAACGAGAATCACGCGGGCGTCTACCGCGTTCTCTCCAAAGCATGGAACGCGGCGGGTTTCCGCGGCGTCGTCGTTTCTCCGGCAAACGTATGGGACTATACGAATCGGTTCGATTATCCGAAACGCTCCGAGTCGCCGGAAATTTCGCTCGCGTTTATGCAAAAAGAGCCCCGCGCGGCTGTTCTCAACGCGTACAACGCGACGCAGACGCCCGTCGATCTGAAATTTAAGATAAAAGAGACCCCGGGGCTGAAAGTCAAGGCGTACCGCGCGGTCTGGACGGACACGTCGGTTCTGGAACCGGTTCTCGACGCGCTCGTTCCGGTAACGCCCGACGGCTCCGGAGTTCTGACGCTCGACGCGGTTCCTTCCGGTCTCGTAACTCAGCTCTGGCTCGTGTTCGAAGCTCAGTCGGGCGCGACTTCCGTTCAGAAACTTGAAAGTTCCGTAACTTGCGAGAATACGGGCGAGACGTTTCCTGTCCGCGCGACGGTCTATCCGCGCGAATTCCCGCAACAGACGCGGCTTCTGCTCGGAGGCTGGGACTATACGAACGGCGGCGGAACATACAACGTGAACAGAACGAATCTGGACTCGTTCCTGGAAACGGTTCGCGCAGGCCGCGTCAACGCGCCGTGGGGCTCTCCGTCGCTCCTTGAGAACTGCGAGGTTAACCCGGACGATTTGAGCGTGAAAATCAATACCGATATGTTCGACGAGTGGATCGAACGCTGGCCCAAAAGCGTTGTTCGCGAGTACTTTGTCTTTCTCGCAAAAGGCGGTTACGGCTCGGGAACGACCCCGAAATTCAAAGGCTACGAAGTCGGCTCGAAAGAATTTCATACCGTCGTAAAAAATCTTTACGCCGCGTGGCGCGAACACTGGCTCGACCTGGGGCTCGATCCCGCCAAATTCAATTTGCTCATTCACGACGAGCCGACGGAAGCCTGCAAAGATTACGCGCCCTTTATCGCCTGGAGCGACGCGATCCACGCGGGCTGTCCCGAAGTCCGCGTCTGGGAAGATCCGTGCTTTACGACGTTCCCGAAAGAGTACGGCGCGTTCTTCGATTCGATCGACGTCCTGTGTCCAAAGCGGACCGACTGGCTCGAGCGACCTGCGGAAATGGAGGAGTTCTATCTTGGTCGACAGAAGTCGGGACAAACGCTGGATTTCTACTCGTGTTCCGGCCCGATGAAAACGCTCTGCCCGTATACTTACGTTCTCTCGCAGGCGCTCCACGCGGCGAAGATCGGCGCCAGGGCGTCGTTCTTCTGGGCGCTGGGCGACGGAGGCGGGGTTTCGTCCTGGAACGAATATTACCGCGCCGGCGCGACCTTCACGCCCCTCTATATCGATCCAAACGACTCGCAAGTAACGCTCGGAAAACACTTTGAAGCGATGCGGGAAAGCGCGCAGGATTACGAGTACTGCATGATGTTCAGGGAGAAACTCGACGAACTTCGCAGACAGGCCCCCGAACGCGCCGACGCTCTGGAATCCGAATGGAATAAACAACTTAACGACGTCCTTCAACCGTCGTTCCTCGAAGGAGGGCTTCAGTGGAAGACGCCGAAAGATACGACGGGTTCCAAACGCCTGCGAGAGTGGACGCTTGAACAGATTTTTAACTGAACGCGTCAAAAACGCGCGGCCGTTCCGTCGACCGGCGCGAAGACTCTTCCGGGAGTCTCCGCGCCGGCCCGTTCAGAAGCGGT
>CAMNJU010000347.1 GCA_946541595.1 uncultured Planctomycetales bacterium | reverse complement strand
CCAGCGCCTGCAGACCCCGCTCCCGCGCCAGCGGAACCCGCTCCCGCGCCAGCGGAACCCGCTCCCGCGCCATCGGAACCGGCGCCCGCGCCCGCGGAACCCGCTCCCGCGCCTGCGGAACCTGCGCCCGCGCCCGCAGAACCCGCTCCTGCGCCTGCGGAACCTGCGCCCGCGCCAGCTGCGTTTGATATTCCATCGACGCTCCTGCGTCTCGTTGAAACGGAGGTCTGATCAATGGGAAACTGGACAAAAGTAGTCGTTATCTTGATTATCCTCAGTATCGGGGTCGCGTTCGCCGGCTATATGGGCTATCGCTCGAAATATGTCGAGCCTCGCGCCGAAATTGCGAAGAAACGTGCGGAAATTCAGCAGCAGATCGACAACGGTAAGACGACGTCTGAAAATTGGGCGAAAGCGACGGCTCGGCTGCGCCCCCTCTATACGCGTTCGTTTCCGCTTAAACGGGAAGCGGCGGCGCTGCAGTATCAGCTTTGGCTTGCGCAGATGCTTGATTTCTGCAACGTTAACGAGCCGAAAGTCACCGTGGGAGATTACGTCAGTCCGCGCGGCTCTTCGCTCGCGACGCAGCGTTTTCAGGTTCAGGGCGAATTTACGCTTCTTGATCTCACGCAGTTCCTCTATGAATTCTACTGGACGCCCTTCCTGCACCGAATCGCGCTCCTCGATATTCAGCCTCAGGAACATTCGGACCGTTTGAACGTTACCATGACGATCGAAGGTCTTACGATTAGCAAACTAGGCATGAATCAGCCGTATCCGCTCGACGACAAGCTTCCCCTTTCGACGAACCCGCCAAAGCAGCTTTCCTCTGGGCCGTTTGCCGCGTATAAGCAGATTGGCGAGATGGATATCTTTCGCGTCGTTCGTTCGGGCGTCGACGCGGCGAGTTTCGCGAAACTTACCGGAACCCCGGTCGTAACCGACGAAGGCGGTTCCCCGACGAAATTCGCGCGCTGGTATCTCGGAACCGAAGGACGAACTCAGTCGTATAAAATCGGCGATACAATGAAGGTTGGCGCGTTCGAAGCGGAAGTAATCGACGTCGACTCCGACGGCGGTCTTGTCGTCCTCAAGCAGAAAACCGGAAGCGTTTGGGCGGTTCCGCTCGGCTACTGCCTGAGCGAAGCGGTCGCCGTGCCCGCTAACTTGTTCTAATTTAAGTCGGACGGCGGCGCGTCCTTCCGCGTTTGCAGACTTTTTAACAAGCCGGCGTTCTTCGAAGATCCGCGTCTTCGGGGGCGGCGGCTTTTTATTTAGATTTCCACAGGAAAATGATCGACAGCGAAACTCAGTTAACGGCATATGATTACGACGTGCTTGTCGTCGGCGCCGGGCATGCGGGCACAGAAGCCGCTATGGCCGCGGCGCGTATGGGCGCGAAAACGGCGCTCTTAACCGGCAATTTGGACACGGTTGCGCAGATGAGCTGCAATCCTGCAATTGGAGGCGTCGGCAAAGGGCACTTCGTCCGCGAAATCGACGCGCTCGGCGGCGCCATGGCCAAGGCGATCGACGCGACCGCGATTCAGTTCCGAATGCTCAATATTCGCAAAGGGCCCGCAATGCGCGGTCCGCGAGCACAGGCCGATAAGCGCCTCTATCAAGACGAGGTAAAACGACTCGTCGAAGAGACTCCGAACCTCGACCTGCGTCAGGAGAAGGTTGTCGAACTTCTTGTCGAGCCGGGCGTTAATAACGGCAGCGCCGATCCGAACGCGGAGAACGTCTGGACGATTCGCGGCGTGCGCGTGGAGGCGAACGCGGTCTATCGCGCCAAAGCGGTCGTACTTGCGTGCGGAACCTTTATGCGCGGCGTCCTCCACTGCGGCAAACAGCAGTATCCCGGCGGACGTATGGGCGAACCGCCCGCGCTTGAAATCAGCGATTCGATCGAGAAGCTCGGGATTGAGCTGCTCCGCTTTAAGACGGGCACGCCCGCACGGTTGAACGGCAAGACGATCGACTATGACGCGATCGAAATCCAGCCGGGCGACGAATGTCCGAAGCCGTTTTCTTTTATGAATAAGAGGGTCGAAGTCGAGCAGATTCCATGCTGGACGACCTACACGAACCCTGAACTGCATCAATTTCTGCGCGACCGGCTCGATCAGGCGCCGATGTACTCGGGTCAAATTCGTTCGACCGGGCCGCGCTACTGTCCGTCGATCGAAACGAAAATCGAACGTTTTGCCGATAAAGACCGGCACCAGCTCTTTTTAGAGCCCGAAAGCCGACGCACGAACGAAGTTTATATCAACGGACTTTCGACGAGTTTTCCGCGTGAAATTCAAGATCAGATGATTCGCATGATCCGCGGCCTGGAACACGCGCAGATCATGCGTTACGCGTACGCTATCGAATACGATTACGCGCCCCCGCGGCAGCTGCGGACGACCCTTGAAACGAAACGCGTCAAAGGTCTCTTTTTCGCGGGCCAGATTAACGGAACGACCGGATACGAAGAGGCAGGCGCGCAAGGACTTGTCGCGGGCGCTAACGCGGCGGTTTCCCTCAATTCGGGGCTCGAACCGCTCGTTCCGTCCCGAAGTCAGGCGTATATCGGCGTTATGCTCGACGACCTTACGACGCAAGGGGTCGACGAGCCGTACCGCATGTTTACTTCGCGCGCAGAATACCGGCTGCTGCTCCGCTGCGACAACGCCGACCGGCGCCTCACGCCAATGGGGCGTAAACTTGGACTTATCGACGACGATCGCTGGAATCGGCTGCAAGAGAAAGAGCGCGTCATTCGCGAAGCGTTTGACGTCTTGGAGCATACGCATGACGAAAATGGATCGATGCTCAAAGCGCTGCGCCGGCCCGAAGTCGAGTGGGATATGATCGTCGCTAAAATTCCGCAACTTGCCGCCGTCGACGAGGAGTGCGCCGAACAGATCTGTATCGACGCGAAATACGCCGGATATATCGAACGTCAAGAGATGGAAATCGAACGTCAGCGCCGCTGGGATTCCAGAAAGATACCTGCCGACTTTCGGTACGGCGAGCTTGCGAATCTGCGCGCGGAGACGCGCGAGCGGCTC
>CAMNJU010000346.1 GCA_946541595.1 uncultured Planctomycetales bacterium | reverse complement strand
CGTGCAGAATTCCGACGCGATAGACGGCGTGAAATTCGTCGGAACGCTCGACGGAAAAACGTGTCCTTATTGCGCTTCCTACGACGGCTATATATGGCGCGGCGAAGCGATAGCCGAAGCGAGACGGCCGCCGATTCACCCGAACTGCCGATGTTGCCTTATTCCGTATATCGAACTCAAAGACGACGAAGGAAACGTCGTTGACGTGGACGGAGAGCGACCCGCCGCCAACGCCGACTTTGACAAACTGACGCAAGACGCATATAACGAACGCGCCCGTGAAAAAGGTTGGAAGCGCCGTTGGGACGATCTCTCGCCGTCTACGCGACTGAAATATTACTATCAAGCGCAAAAGGATTACGAAGCGGAAACCGGCAAACCTGCCTATCGGCAAGTTTCAGGCGCGACTACGTTTCAAGAGTATTTTCATCGACAGCCGGATTCGTTCAAACGCGCTTGGCTTGGCGCGAAACGATATGAACTCTATAAAGACGGGAAACTCAAAGAAAAGAATATCTTCAAACCGGACTTGACGTATCAGGTTAGCGCGGATTCGCTCGTTCGGGACGGGTTTAGAAGTATTGCGCAAGAGACGATTGAAAACGTTTCAGATAAAGCGAAAGAAAGTAAGAAACTTATCACTCCCGAAACTTATATCTACACTCCTGAACCGATAGTTTGGCACGTAGAAATCGGCTCTTTTCAATATGATTTCAAATATGACGACGAGGATAATTTATTATCTATTCTCTCAAATATTGATGAAACTGTTCTTGATTGGCTTCGGCAAAATCTTTCCAAAGCAAGAGATAGCTTTATGCAACTTCTGGCGAAAAAGGAACCTAATTTGAACTGAATATAGGAAAGAAGGATAAATAGAGAATAGGATTCTGGATATATGACAAACAACGACGCGCACAATCAATGGGAAAATGAATATAATAACGCTAAAAGATATTTTGATAAGTTTGATAAAATTCTTGGAATAGTCTACGATCAACTCAAAAAGAAAAAATCTGAACGAGAACAGTTTTTGAAAAGATCGGGCGAATGGAAAGATAAACCGCTTGAAGAAGTCTTTATTGACGATTTCGTGTTTGATGAAAAAGGCAAGCCGATCAAGAATCTATTTGCTTCGTTAAAGGGAGTCTATGATACGATAAAACAAGAGGATATTGATAAACTTCCGGAAGAACAACGTCGAATTGCACAAAAAAGATTCAAAGAGCTTCACGAACTTGTGGATCGCGGGCAACGTATGATTGCGTCGGGATATACGAAAGAATATACCGATAAGGTTTTGCGGTTGACATACGATATGAGCAAAGACGGGCTGAGAGAAGTTGCGGCGGAAATTGATCTTACAGGGTTGGAAAAATCTAATTTGTTCCCGAAAGATTTTGTTACTGTTTTCGATCCAGATTTTAAAAAGAAGAAGAGTAGCGTAATTAGCGAACAAGGGTGGTTTAATTCAGACAACGGAATTACAAAACAGCTTGGGAACAAAACGTTTGGCAGTTTAACTGAATATATAGCGAGCAAAACTACTCCCGAAGCGTTTAACACAATCGAATCTGCTAACGCATGGCATGGAGTCGGATCGTACTCCGAGCCAGCTTGTTACAGAAAATATGCTGTTTTGAAGAGCATGGGTTACGGCCCAGAAAATTACAGCTCATGGGCAGACGCTAAACAAACGTTGTCGAACGAAGGTTCTTTTGTAAACGATCGTGGTGAGAATATGAAAAGGATTTTTCGAGAGCTTAAAAAGGCACCCGCTGATCTTGATAATTACAGCGAAGGACAAACGGTGTTTGATGCCGCAATCCAATTACTGCTAGAAAACGCTACTATTCCTGGGGTTGATAAAGACACTCGCACAATGATACTGATTAGAACGGAAGACAAATACGTCGTTCCTAATGCGCCAAAAGAAGATATAAACGGAATGGAAATAAACGGGCAACCTTTTCACCCCGGAGTATGCGAATCGTACGGGCACATTACCGCTAGTAGAATCTCCGCGGACTCTACAACTTTGACGGCTACTCGTGTTCCGTATAGTAGAGTTCATTCACTCTGGTTTATGGAACGCGGGGAAATTGACTCGTCTGGGGGTTATTCCAAAATGCCGTTCAGACTTTTCGGACAAAACGATGATGGAGATTTCCAATTCTGGGCGTATCATCAAAACGAAGTAAATGCGTGCGCTCAGAATTTGCCGGTTATACACGCCGGCGATCTTGCAGACGCGAAAGAAACTTATAAAATAGCGAAAAAGATACTACTGGAATGGGAAAGAGATAATAAAAATGGGAAAAATTAAAATCACCAAAACCGATTGGGGGCTATGCGGTTGCATATTCTTCGACGCTGGCGACATTTACTTCAAATACAACGCAGTTGACAGGCTGAGCCTGTCTGTGTATAAGTCTGACGGAACGTTTTTGTTCCGCCCGTTTTACGAGAAAGGAATCTTTTTCGGATTTGCAAGCATGGAAGAAGCAGATTTTTCCATTTTTGACACAGAAGCAGAAACGCAAGAAGATTTTTACGATCGTTATGGAGCAGTATGTTGTTTTGACCCTCGTATCGTAATGGCAATTAGTTTAATTTCTTGGTTGGCTGAGCAGGGAGCGCGCGACAAAATTCCTCGTTTGGTTCAAGATGTTCTTACGCCTGTCCCAACAATTCAAGAAGCAAAAATCTTTTTACAAAAGAACGACAGGCTTGTTAAACAACCCGTTACGGACGAAGGGTTATGTTCGCCGAAGGAGTTGTCTTATATCCCCGAAGAAGTTAGAAATCTACTCAGATAAAACGAGGGAGCTTTCGCTCCCTCGCTTTGTTTCAAATCAACTTCTCAATAGCGCTATATTCCCCGCGTACGGCGATAGAATCCATAACGGCGTTCTGTTTTTGAATTCCTCTTGCGACCATACATAAATGCTTTGCCTTAGCACGAACGTAAACTCCTCGCGGGTTTAACTCGCTTTGAATAGCGTCGGCAATTTGCTCGCACATTCGCTCTTGAATCTGCAATCGGCGCGAAAAACATTCGACGAGCCGCGCCAACTT
>CAMNJU010000345.1 GCA_946541595.1 uncultured Planctomycetales bacterium | reverse complement strand
AACGGGCTTATCCCCGTCACGCCTGAGTAAACGCGCTCTTATCGAGTCCGCAAACCGGGCAAACCCAGTCGTCGGGGATATCTTCAAACGCGGTTCCGGGCGCGATACCGCCGTCGGGATCGCCAACCGCCGGGTCGTATATGTAACCGCAAGGGCATTCGTATTTCATGTTATTCTCCTTATCTGTGGATTGATTAGCGCAACGCCAAGTCAGGCGTTTTTCCAAAGGGATAAATTACAAACTCTTTCTTCGCTCACGCGTAACCTCGCGCGCCTAACGGCAGCCGAGACTGTATTACGTATAACCGCCGACGCGCCAAGGGGCGTCTAGAACGCGGATCGGACCGGTCGACCTCGCCAAGCCTGGGGCTGCTTAGCGCCGAGAAGCCAAACGACCGTCGCCGCCAAATCATAGTTTACCACAACGTCGGTAATCTCGCCAGACTTAACGCCTTTTCCGTAGAGCAAAAAGGGAACCTCCATATGCGAAAGGAGCAAGTCGCCGTGCCCTTTATCCGTTCCGCCGTGATCTGACGAAAAGACGACGACGGTATCGTCCGCCATTCCAATTTCTTTAAGATACTTCAAAATCTCTCCGACATACCCGTCGATTCGCGTCAGGGTCGCCTGATATTCAGGCGTTCCCCACCCGATCCGATGCCCGGTGCAGTCGGGATCGTGAAAGTAGATAAACGCAAAATCCGGCTTTTCAGCAAGCTGTTTTTTCGCCGTCTCCAAGACAAGATCGTCTCTATTGTCAGGGATAAAGACCTCGCTGTCGACTGCGGATTTATCGTAAAGATAGCCAATTCCTTCCCACGAAAAAACGATCGACGTTTTGAAATCCGGATTCTTCTTTTTAAGGACGTAGAACGAGTCCGGAAACCTTCCGTTTTCCGTGAGATAAATAGGCGGGACGTCCGGCTCTTTACTCCCCCAGGTACGGTATCCGTGCGATTCCGAAGGCGCGCCGGTGAGCATAGATTCCCAATTAAGCGCGCTTGAAGAAGGAAATACCGAGCGCATATGAAGCGTCCACGCGCCGTTTTCTTTCATCATTTTAAGATTAGGGAGCTCGTCCCAATTGACGTAATGCGCGCCAAATCCGTCCGAGCCAATCCAGACGACATGCTTAATACCGTTTGGCGGATCGCCGAACTCTTGCGCAAACGAAGCGGTCAAAGCTCCAACGAAAAAAAACAGCGCCCCCAAAAAAATAAACGTATGTTTCATTATGGAATCGGTTTTCTATTGGAAATTGCGATGAATAAAGAAGTTGACGACGCAACGGGGTACGGAGCTAAGCTTCCGGCCGATTAGAACGCGGATTTGACGGGTTGACCGCGCCACGCCTGCGGTTCTTTCGCGCCAAGAATCCAGACGACGGTCGCCGCAAGGTCGTAGTTCACAACGACGTCGGTAATTTCGCCGGCCTTAACGCCTTTGCCGTAGATCAGGAACGGGACTTCCATATGTTCGAGGATTCCCTGGCCATGTCCTTTTCCGCTCCCGCCGTGATCGGAGCTAATGAGCACGACCGTATCCTCCATCATGCCAATCTCTTCCATGTAGGCGAGCAGCTTTCCGACATACTCGTCAAACTTAGTAAGCGACGCCTGATATTCCGGAGTCCCCCAGCCGATCCCGTGACCGACGCGATCCGGATCGCCGAAATAAATAAACGCAAATTCAGGTTTTGCCGCAAGCTGTTCCTTAGCGGTTTCGAAGACTTTCTCGCTGTCGCCGTTCTCGACGTAGACGTCGCTGTCGAGCGCTTTCTTATCGTAAAGGAATCCGATCCCGTCCCAGTCGTAAACGACGGACGTCTTGCACTTCGGGAAGCTCTGCTTCAGTACGTAGAACGCGTCCGGGAATCTCCCGTTTTCCGCAAGGTAGATCGGCGCGACGTCTGGGACCTTACTTCCCCAATCTCGATATCCGTGCGACTCGGAAGGAGCGCCGACGAGCATCGTTTCCCAGTTGATCGCGCTCGACGAGGGAATGACCGACCGCATATGAAGCGTCCAGGCGCCGTTTTCCTTCATCTTCTTCATAGTGGGAAGCTGGTCCCAATTAACGTAGTGCGCGCCAAATCCGTCGGCGCCGATCCAGACGACGTGCTTGGCGCCAACCGGAGAGTTTGAAGTTTCTTGCGCGGTTACGGCGGCGGTAACGCCGACGAACAGCATCGCTGCGGCAAAACAGGACAGAATTTTCTTCAGCATAGTTTTTTCCTTTACTGCGATTCAATCATTGGTTCGTTTAAAGCGAACAAAATCAGGATCGACTCAACGACCGACCCGCAGTCGATTTTACGGGGCCGCACAGTCGGCGTCAAGAAAAAAACGCTTCGCCGCCGTTTATTTTGAAATCTAAAGCCCCTGAGAGTCAATCCGCGCGCTCAGCAGACTGACAAACTCTTTGAACGAGCCGTCCTTCTCGCTATTGAGCGTCATGTCGGCATGCCGCTTCGTCGGCTCGACGTATTGACGCCATCCGGGAAGAACGTACTCTTCGTACCTTTTGATTTCGGATGCAAGGTTCAGATCGCGGCCCCCTTCGGACTTCGGTTTTATGTCGCGCGCAAACCGCCGGAGGAGCCGCAAATCCGGAGCCGCCTCGATAAAGACGCTAAGGTCGAAGACGGAGCGCAAATCCGGATCGGCGAAAATCATCAGGCCTTCGACTACAATAATGGGTTTCGGTTCGATCCTATCTTCCTCATAGAACGAACGGCCGCCCCACTTGAAATGATGCTCCACTCTCGGAACGCTTCTTCCGGATTGAAGTTCCTTCAGATGGCTCGCTAAAAGTTCAAAATCGATATCTTCCGGAAGATCGAAGTTAATTCGGTTCTTTACCTCTTCGAACTGATTCCGCTCCTCCAAAAACTTCAATACGCCCTGATTCTTTCCCGCTTCCGTCATGCCCTGCCCGTCGAAAAAGGCGTTTGAACGCTCGCCCTTCAGAAAAACCTCAAGTTCCTGTTTATCCTGAGACGACAGCAGATTTTGAACCGTCAGCAGATCGTACAAAGACTTATAGTAATTGTCGCACGACAAAATGACCGTATCCTCCGGCCGCGCCG
>CAMNJU010000344.1 GCA_946541595.1 uncultured Planctomycetales bacterium | reverse complement strand
CTGGAACAGGCTGCCGCGGCGGCGGGCCGTCCGAATATGCCGCAGGTTAGCGAACGCGCGCGCGTCTATCTTGACGCGACGCACATGAAGAACCGTCGCAAGACGCTTCTCACGGTCTCGTTGATACTTACGCTCGTCGCCGGGTTTATTGCCGCCGCGGCGACGGCCACGTATCAGAACGTCTCGAAGAAAAAAGCGCGCGCCTTTGCGGAGGAAATCTCTCAAACGCTCGCGGAGTACGAGAACGGGGACGTCGCCGCGCTCGAACGCGTTGAAAAGCAAATTGCGCGAATGCGCGAACGGGATTCGCGGCTGGAACGTTCGCCTGAGGTAGAGAAAGTATTTGACCGTTTCGATTCGTTAAAAGCGCAGGAGGCGAAACGGGTAGGTTCCTACGAAGATCTTGTCGCGAAACTGACCGACGCGCACTCGAACGGCCGGAGCGACTATACGTCGCTCGCGTCGCTTAAAAACGTGGCGAAGACGGAATCTGAAAAGCGGAAATATAACGAATTAGCGCGGGAAGACAATCAGCTTCGCGTCAAAAACCGATCGGCGGCGGACGAGAAATTTTCTGCGGAACTCGCCGTCTTAAAGGCTAAGTTCGACGCGTTAAAAGAGCGCGGCGATCTCACGGACGCCGATCTCGTAACGGGCGTAACGCAGCTTAAAAGCGGGCTGACGGAATTGGAACGCTCCGCGCAGCTTTCCAACGTTTCCGAAGGACTTGCGACGTCGCTCAAGACGCTTGCCGGCGCGGTCGACGCGTTTGAACGCGAACGCACGCGGGCCGGATTTGCCGACGCGCTCGCTCGAACTATCGGGAACGCGGCCGGTTACCGCTCGGAACTTGACCGCGTCTTCAGCGCGTTAAAGGTTCCGGCCGAACGAATCGTCGCGACGAACGCCGCGGTCGAGTTTACGGCGTCCGTCGACGCGTGGAATAATTTTGTAACCCGCTTCGGATCAAAATCTTCGGAGTGGACAAAAGACGACGCCGCGCTCGAGGGCGTTCTCAAGTACGTCGAGAGCAATCGCGCGAAACTTGCGGTTATGCCCGAATGGTCTAAACTTGAAGGATTTATCGCGCCCCTGACCGAAGAAGGACAGTCGACGGATATCGGCGCGTTCTTTGAAGAACTGCGTCAAGCTTTTGCCGATTACGCGACCCGGTACTGGACGCTCTATCATGAAGAGACGGAACGTTATTATTACCTCGTCGAAGAGATTAAATACGGGGACGACCGCATGGTAGAATACCGTCCTTCGCTCGACGGCGAACCGCGTATGTTTAATTCCAGTTTCATGGAGGAGGAAGACACGGTCACGCAGTCTTTGCAGTACCGGCTTTACAACGTTATCGACGGCTTTGCCAAGAAGGCGCCGTCGCAGACGGAATTTGCCGGCGCCGTTCAGAATATTATGACGCTCGTCGCGACCGCGAAAGAGACCGAGCTCGACCCCGCGCTCAAGGCGGTTATGCTCTATAAACTGCTGCTCGTCGTTTGCAAAGAGGAAAAATTCAGCAGTTTACGCGAGTGGCGCGAGAAGTTTGAAGCCGAACCGTCGTTCAGAACCGACGTCGACTTTTACAATCAGCGGTCCGAAGGTTACGAGGAGTTTCAGACCCTTGCGAAGAAGTTGACGCGCGATTTTACCCCCGCCGCGATAGAGGCTAAGTTCGCTGAATTTAAAGCGGGCGGCGGAAGCGAACCCGACCTCGAATTGCCGCAATACAAATGGGTTGGATTCGTCGACGCGGCGGAAGGGAGCTATGGCGTAACGTTTGGCGGCGGCGCTTCCCCGATAGACGGAGCCGCGCTGTGGATCGCGCGTTCAGAGAGCGCGCCGCAGACGCTGACCGAAATTGGCAAATGTATAAACGGCGGCGCTAACGTACGGGTCGAACTGACCGAAGCCGACCGATGGACGCCCGTCTATATGACGGTAAACGAATAAATCGCGTATTTTAGAAACGCAATAATACTGGTATTGGAGTGAATTATGGCCGGTTTTTATGTGGAACGCGGCGGGCTCGCGTTCGGGCCCTTTACCCCGGAGAAAATCCGCGAGATGCTCGCGAGCGGAACGATTACCGAAGAGACGCGTCTTTCGCGAGACAGAAGCGTGTGGAAGACCGCGGATGAATTCAGCGAACTGCGCCCACCTCAGCAAGCTCGGCAAGGCGATTCGGTTCCGTCTGAAGCCGCGTATCCGCCGCCGTCCGCGCCGCCCGTTTATTCTTCGTCCGCCAGTTCGCCGTTAGAGCCGGAAGTTCAGCCTCCTCCGATCCAGCGCGACGCGCGTCCGCGACAGGAGAGAACGTACGGAAAGAGAGTAACTTTAAACGATAAACTGAGGGCCCGCTTCAATTGGAGCCTGTGGAGTTTTATCCTTTCGTGGTGCGTTTTTACGCTGAACGTGATATTGAGCTATATCCGTAAAGGCGAAAGCGACGCGTTTCTTATAGTCCTCGGAGCCATGTTTCCGATATTGCTCTTAATCTTTGCCATAGAGACGCTTAAATTTCTTCACGGAATGTGGCGGTCGATTCCGAAAGAATTCGCCCGAACGACGCCCGATGTCGCCGTAGGGTTTCTGTTTGTCCCATTTTGGCGCGTCTATTGGCTGTTTGCCGTTTTGGTTGACGCCGCGAAAGGGATTAACGCCTCGTTGACTGATCGTGGACTGACTGATTATCGCGCGCCCCAAGTATCGACGTGTCTTGCGGCGACGACGAGCGTATGTCTGATCGTCGCCCTCGTCGTATCGTTATTCGCGTCAGTTTCTATGGCCGTAAGTGCGCTCAATGACTTAGACGACTTGGCGCTAGTTGCGGTTTGGGGAGGCGCGCCTCTCTTCTTTATCGCCAGCATTCTCTATGTTTACCTGTTATGGCTGACAGGATCGGTCGGCGCCATTTTGCTCTTCTTCCTAATGGCGCAGGCGAAGAGGGCGGTCTATCCTCTAAACGAAGAGGCGGAAATACAATAGCGAGAGGTTGCCGCGCGCGTTAACCGCAGCGCGTAACCGTTGAAACGGCAGAAAACCGGCGGCGCGGGTCGCCGCAATGGAATAGAACGGCAGAACATGAAAAAAGAACAAAGAGAACAG
>CAMNJU010000343.1 GCA_946541595.1 uncultured Planctomycetales bacterium | reverse complement strand
TACTTGCGAAAACGCTTTACTAAGCGTCGCGCTTCAACTCAGCTCTCATTGAGCCCCGCTCGACGGCGTGTCTTCAACGGTACAAAGACATATATAAAAAATGAAACGAGTCGGCAATAAAATATTTACCGACTCGTTCCCGTCTGCGTGCGCACAATGCCAGGAGAAATGGACGCCCTTGCCTACGCGCTTATGATTTAGTAGTTGAAAGAGACTCCGGCGAAAAAGCCTCTGGCTGAAACGTCGGAACGTTCTCCGTTGAAGTTGGCGGCGTTAAAGAAGGAGTTGAATTCATATCCGCCTTTGATCTCAAATCCTCCGATTCCATACGCGAGACCGGCCGCCGCTTCCAGAACAGGCGTTGAAATCGTTTCTTCAAAGTTTCGGTCAAGAACCGTTCCCATCTGCTCGTCGATTTCAGAACCGGTCGACTCAATTTTACCGACAAGAGCCGAACCCGCCCCGCGGCCGAACGCACGCAGTCCGCCGAACAGTTTTACGCTTGCTTCCATACCCATACGAATACCGTACGCGTTAAGTTTGGAGGAACTGTCAAGGACATTGTTTCTCAGTATGTTCACGTCGTCGCGGTACGTATATTCCCCGCCTTGGGTTTGATCGAGTTGAACCCAGCGAAAACCGCCGAACGGACGGAAATTAAGGCAGTGAAGTTCGGAACTGTGCCCAATTTCCAAGTCGAAAGCGTTTAATTCCGTGGAGTCGTTATACGAAACGCTTTCGGTCGCGAGATCCAGTCGGCTGCGCGTAGAAACAAGAATAGACGACGGATCGTTATCGACGGAAACGGAACCGGAATCGTCGCCTTTGAAATAGGTGTAGCCGACAATAACGTCCCACATACTCTCGGTACGCAGCCCCAATCTGGCTCGGACGCCGTTCCCGTCGGGACCGGAATCGAAATTCTTCCGTTCCGTCAACCAAACCGGATCGTTGTATGTCGCGAAGTTTTGATTGGAGGAGTCGATCTGCCAACCGAGCCATTCAGCGTCGGCAATAATGCCAGGAACAGCTTTTGTACCGGCGTCCGTCTCGCATTCGACGGGAGCTGCAGACGGCGCGTACGGATAGTAAAAGCCGCCGTTCATCGGCTGCTGCGCCGAAACTGGATTAGTTCCGGTAAATCCTCCGAGAAGAATCGCCAGAACGAACGTTTTAAAGCAAAAATTCCTGCAACTCATGCGCGCCTCCATGCTATGACGGTATGTTTTTTAAAATCATATGAGACTTAATGAACGCTCCTTTGTCACAGTCTCCTATAACGCTTATCGGCGATATTATCAGAAAAAAATGTAAAAATATAACGGCAAATCCATTTTTTTTGAAAAAAGAACTTTGTTGAAATTTAACGTTTTATTTTTTTAATATTTTGTTTATTATTGACGGTATAAGGAATAGTGGGTCGTTATCGGATTGATCCGAAGTAACGCATAAGAGGTTGCTTGGCGCTGCGCGCCTGCTTTCCATAGACTTTCAACGGTTTGTAAATTCGCGTTTATAGCAAAGTAATTTTTGCTTTGAGGTTACTGAGATGAAAAAAGACAGAAAGATCAATTTCAAGAAACTGACGCAAATAAATCAACACGTCAAGCCTCAGCCGTTGAAAACCCACCGTTCTTTGTTAGAGGCTCTCGAAAGACGCGACGTTATCGGCTCGCTGCTCCCCTTTTTTCCCGGAGGAGGATTGACTCCTTCGGTCGCGAAAAGCTTGAATATGAGCATGTCGCAAGCGTTTGCCCGCTTGAACATGGGCGAGCAAAAAATAGTTGCGGACGCGTTTGAAACGCTGTCTGCCGCTCTAAGAGACAGCGACGTTCCGTCGCCGCTCCCGCCGACCGCCGACGATAGTTCGGACGCCGGTTCGGCTCAGTCTGTCAGCAGCAGCTGGGACGGTTTGTCTTCTCAAGGCGATTATGTCGCTAACCTCGCCTCTGCCGAAGACGTCGCTATTGATCTTTCCGTCGATTTGCAAGCCGAGAGTTTAAACTTTTCAACTGACCGCGTCGCCAATCTTCCTTCTTTGAATTCCCTTTCGTCTCTTAAGGGAACTTCTGTCAGTATGCAGAAAACCCCCGCGTCGCCGACCTTTTCTGCTGCCGGAAACGGCGCCCCGAATTTGGACGGCGTTCGACCGACCCCGTTGCAAACGCAAGGCAGTCAAGGGAACTTCAATTCCTCTTACCAAGACTCTTCGGAAACAGCCGCCGAAACCGATCAATCGACCGCTTTTTCGAACGGCGGCTCTTTAAAGAACGCCGCCGCGCCTGTCGCCGAAACGCCGAACGCCGGTGCGGAGCCGTCCTCGAACGCCGCGGACGCCGACGCTCCTCAGGCAAATACTGAAAAAGTCGCGTTTGCGTACGATCTCTCCGATTGGACGGTCTCTGAATCCGGCGGCTCCGAACAGGGCCGCGGTTCGGTTACCCCGATTGCGCAGGGCGCCTTAATGGCGGAAGGCGATTCCTTCGTCGTTGAAATGCGCAAGACCTTTGTCATGACGGGCGAAGTAGACGCTCTGTCGTTTGCCTACGAGGCGTCTTTTGACGCGTCCAGTACGGGCCTCGTTAAAGACGCGTTTGAAGCGGCTCTCGTCGACTCAGAAGGCTATTCACTCGTAAAGACTTTTAACAGATCCCGCGACTCGTTCTTCAATCTCACGGAAGGTCTCGAACCGGCGCTGGGCTCTCAGACGACTTTGTCTGACGAATCCGGTTTAACGCGCGTAACGCTTGATATTTCTTCTGTGCCCGTTGGGACCGAATGCAATCTTGTTTTCCGTTTGGTGAACAACGACGCCGACTCCGGCGGCTGGGTGAAGATCTTCGCCGAAAAAGGGCAGTCGGGCGGGGCGCCTGAAATTATGCCTTTTGAAGTCGCCGAAACAGTCGAAGGCGCCGTTGTTTCGCTGAGCGCCGATTTCATAGATTCCGACGCCGGAGAAGCGCACGTCGCAACGATCGACTGGGGCGACGGAACCGTCGAAGCGGTCGCGGTCGTTGCCACGGAGACGGGCGGAACCGTCAGTGGAGAGCATATTTACGCGGACAACGGCCAATACGAAGCGACCGTTTCGGTAATCGACGCCGCGGGCATGGGCGCCGCGCGCTCGACGACGGTCGCCGTGGCGAAC
>CAMNJU010000342.1 GCA_946541595.1 uncultured Planctomycetales bacterium | reverse complement strand
AAGCTCTACGCGACCTATCTGAGCTATCTGCCGACCGATCAGTTCAGCTATCCGCTCGATATGCACTGCGACCATCGCGGCTCCTTTACGGAAATTCTTCGCACGGCCGACCGCGGCCAGTTCTCCGTCAATATCTCTAAGCCGGGGATTACCAAAGGGGAGCATTGGCATCATACGAAGAACGAAAAGTTCCTCGTCGTCTACGGCAAAGGGGTTATTCGCTTCCGCAAGCCGGACGAAGAAAAGATTTATGAATATTTCGTGAGCGGCGACAAGTTGGAAGTCGTCGATATTCCGACCGGATACACCCACAATATTGAGAACCTCGGCGAGACCGACATGGTTACCTTTATGTGGTGCAACGAATGTTTCGATCCGAATCGGCCCGACACGTACTTCCTGCCCGTCGGCAAGCCGGAATAACGCAACCGCGCATGAACTTACGATAGAGAATAGATACTATGAAAGTCATTACCGTCGTCGGCACCCGTCCGGAAATCATTCGTCTCTCGCGCGTTATGGCGGCGCTCGACAAATACTTCGATCATAAGATCGTTCACACCGGCCAGAATTACGATTACGAGCTCAATCAGGTCTTCTTCGACGATCTGGGCGTAACGAAGCCCGCCTACTTTCTGAACGCGGCCGTCGGAACCGCCGCGGAGACGGTCGGCGCGATTATCGCGCGCGTCGATAAGGTCCTCGTCGACGAGAAGCCCGACGCCGTGCTCATTCTCGGCGATACGAACAGCTGCCTGGCCGCTTATCCCGCGAAACGGCATAAGATTCCGGTCTTTCACATGGAGGCGGGCAACCGCTGTTTCGACGAGCGCGTGCCCGAAGAGATCAACCGGCGCATCGTCGACCACATTAGCGACGTCAATTTGCCGTACAGCTCGATTTCCCGCGAATACCTGCTCCGAGAAGGGCTCCCGCCCGCGCGCGTCATTAAGACGGGCAGCCCCATGTTCGAGGTCCTGAACTACTACCGGCCGCAAATCGAGGCGTCAAACGTACTTGAACGGCTCGGGCTGCGCAAGTACGACTATTTCGTCATCAGCTCGCACCGGGAAGAGAACGTCGACGATCCCAAGCAGTTCCAGAAGCTCGTCGACATGCTCAATAATCTCGCCAAGAAGTTCGGCAAGCGGATTATCTTCTCGACGCATCCGCGCACGCGCAAACGGATCGACGCAAGCGGCGCGTCGCTCGACCCGCTCGTCGAGCTCATGAAGCCGCTCGGGTTCCACGACTACAACAACCTGCAGATCAATTCCAAGTGCGTCCTTTCGGACAGCGGCACGATTAACGAGGAATCCTCCATTCTGAACTTCCCGGCGATCAATATCCGGCGCGCGCACGAACGCCCGGAAGCGATGGAAGAGGGTACGACCATAATGACCGGCTACGAGTGGGACAAGATCGAAACGGCGCTCGAGATCCTCGAAACGCAAAAGCGCGGAGAAGAGCGCACGCTGCGCCAAGTCGCCGACTACTCCATGCCGAACGTCTCGGAGAAGGTCGCGCGCATTATACTCGGCTATACCGACTACGTGCGCCGCGTCGTCTGGCGCGCCGAATAGGTCCGCGGCCGCTCGCTGTAAACCAAAGAACGCCCGGCGTTTCCACCGCGTCTGCGGAAGGGAGCGCCGGGCGTTCTTCATGCCGGGTCCGCTTCTCCTGCGGCGGAATTTTTAGAAAAATGTGTTAGAAAAGCCAATTTGCGTCTAATTCTGTCTTGACTTGTCGGTAAATAATAGTATAATAACGTTAACGCCGACAGAAAAAACGTCGGCCTGCGGATGACGGATCGCTTGCCGATTTCTTCCGGATTACTCTGCCAATTGCGCCGCGCGCGTGCGAAACCGTTCGTTCGCGCCGCGGAAACGGTCGGGCGCGCCGGCTCCCGATCTTCGCGCTTTCGTTCGTTCTGTATGTACGCCGCACAGCGGCTTGAGGAGATTCTTATGAGACAGGGGTATACTCACATTTGCGTCGTTCTCGACGCGTCCGGTTCGATGGATTCGATGACCGACGAGGTCAAAGGGGCGCTGCGCGGCTTTGCCGACGACCAGCGCAAAGAGAGCGAGAAGGGCGAAAAGATCGCCGTCGACGTCTATCAGTTTGAAAATGAAACGTCCCATATCGTTGTAAACGCGGATCTCGACGAACTCTACCGCGCGATCGACCGCTACGAACCGGGCGGATGCACCGCGCTTTACGACGCGGTCTGTACCGGAATCGACGAACTCGGCGCCTTCTTCGCCGCCATGGCCGAAGACGAGCGGCCCGAAAGCGTGCTCTTTGTCATCGTAACCGACGGCTACGAAAACGCGAGCCGCCGCTTCTCGAACGCCGACGTTCAGCGCCGCGTTAAGCTGCAGGCGGAAACGTACAGCTGGAAATTCGTCTTTCTGGCCAAGGGAATCGACTCGGAAGAGGCCGCGCGCGATATCGGAATCGATAAGAATATGGCCGTCTTTGAAGACGCCGTTTCCGATTTCTCCGACGGCGCCGGCGTGCTCTATGAAATGAACGAACGCATGGCGAACGTTCGGCAGAACCGCAGAAAGAAGTAGCCGTTCGTTTCGTTCCGGGGTATAATAACGGTCGGGTCGGTTTCGCGCGGAATCGGCCCGACTGCTGTTTCCCGCGCGCCCTTTGCGATATTTAGTTTTGGATTTTGCCGGGAAAACATTTTCGCCGCCGGGCGTTGGGGACGGCGGCTTTGTTCTCCGGATGCAAGCATATTTAAACGAGGCGCCGTTATGACCGAATCTTTTTCAAGACTAAACGAGCCCCGGAATAAACGTCGGAAAGCCGCTAAGAAACTTGTTTCCCTGATTTTGGGAATCGCTTTGCTCTTTGCGGTCGTTCGGCCCTTTTTGGTCTTTTTCAAGTCCGACGAATCAGACCCGACGGCAACGGCTATCTTTCGCGTTTCAAGAGACGGAACCGTTTTTGGTTTTGCGACGAAATACGGGGACATGCGCGACCTTGCGGCGACCGATCCTTCGGTCGTTAGGGCGGCTGTTACGAATTCTTTTGAGGACAAGGCGTTATTGGCGCTTCGTATTGTCAAAAGGACGGTTTCCCCGACGGGAGCCTATCTTTCCGTCGTTAAAAAAGACGAAGAAATTACGGCGGAATATCCTTC
>CAMNJU010000341.1 GCA_946541595.1 uncultured Planctomycetales bacterium | reverse complement strand
CCGATCATCTCGATCCGGAAAGCAAGCCGGTTCCCGCACGCGTCGTTCGGTTCTTTGACAACGGACTTAAGGAAGTCGTTCGCGTTCGGTTCGAGGGCGGAACGGAACTTGTCTGCACACCGGGACATCGGTTCTACGTAGCCGGTCAGGGCTGGAAGCATGCGAACGAGCTTGCGCTTGGCGACGCCTGTCTAAGCGCCGACGGGAAACGCGTCGCGTTTGAGGGTCGCGACGCGATTGCGGAACCGGTTTGCGTGTTCAATCTTGAGGTTGAGGGGAGGCATACTTATTTTGTCGACGGCAATGGATGCCCTATATTAACTCATAACATCTGCCCTTGCGGCGATCCTGATTGCACAAGTTGGCATTTAGGCGTTCGATTTTTGGGGGCTTTAGGAGTAGTTGGAGGCTTGGCAGAGGCAGGTCTTGGTCTAGGATTGGGTGGAATCGGAACCGCTGGAACGGCAGGAAGCGCAGGGGTTGCCTCTCCCGTTACTGTTCCAGCTGCTATTGCAGGAGGATTTATTGCAGCGCACGGTTTCGATACTTTTCAAACTGGATTACGCCAAGCTTGGACTGGAAGAGTTGCTCATACTGCAACTTCAGATATTATCACTAATGTGACGGGAAGTCGCATTGTCGGTGAAGTTGGCGATGCAGCTGTAGGCATAGGCAGCTCAATTGGAACCGGTTGTTCATTGGCTTTCAATAAATATCCTCAGTTAACTGGAGATAATTTGAGCTTCGCTAGCAGTAGACTAGTAAATACAACTGTTCCGAACGATCTCTCGAATACGCTTCTTTTACCAATTCCGCAAGTTACACCAACTTTGAATCCGCCCATCGCTTGGAGTAAGTATAAATATTCAAATACTATTATTAGAGAATATTTAGAAGCGAAAGACATTAAAACTTACGAAGATGGAGTGCGCGAATTGGTGCTAAAACGCCCCTATATGAGATCTCAACTTTTAGTAGATGAGATTATTGCAACTGGAAATGGGAAACCGGATCTTTACAGGTTTGATGCAACCAAGTACGTTGTCCCGGGAAGCTTTAACGGTACCGTTGGTTTTTGGGACTTAGTCATAAATCACAATTCCAACACAATATATCACTTTGGTTTTAGAACAAAGTAAGTGAGATTCATGAGATTTATTGTCAGTAGATTCTATACGCCTAAAAGCGTAACTCTGGAATATTTGGTTTACGAATATTCTTTTTGTGGCAACTGGGGGTTCGATTGGGGTAATCTTTCTAGGGTTGTAGATTATGAAGTTAGCATTAATTATTTAACCCTTAGATCATACTATCGAAAAGTAGGTTTTTTTGATCTTGCTGGTTACTCTCCTTATATTGGTTGGATTCCTAGGAGGTTACATATTCCACTTGGCGAAAAAAAAGATATCTTGCCCAAAAATGATAGCTTGGGGGACATAATAGGCGAAAAATTACCCTATTTTTACGATAAAACAACGAATTGGATTTGTTGTGGAGATCCAGAACAAAAAGGAAGGGTCGTGCATTTTACAGAGCAGATGGCTGTCAGCCTTAATGATCAAGGAAAACTGACAGCGTTATGGTTAAAACCTGTTTTCATATCGCCAGAAAGTATGGTAGACGAGTTTTCGTCGGCAACTGGCACGGACAAGTCTAAAATTGTGATTGCCCAATGAGCTAGAATGGTATTGAAGCCGTCGTACTCCTCTGAATAAGGGACGTCGTGTGAATAATAAAAGATCCGTTCCAAGTAGCGTTGATTCCACAAATCGCAAGTATGTCAGACATGCGCAGACTTCTTCGTATTTGCCTGACTTCTTGTGTTTTGGCGCCTCTTTATCTGCCAATGAATCGGTAGGAATTCCGCTCGGCGTTGCGCTTATGGAAATAGTGACGGTCGACTTTGAGACGTCGGGTTGCGTAACTTCGCTTTCGAGCGCGAATTCGACGTTCGCGTCGGTCGTCTCGAAATTTATAGGCGACGGAGAATCAATATGGGATAAAGGCTCGTTTGACTCGCCGGAAGAATCGCTTGTTTATCACTATTATAATCATAAAGACGAGGTTGGCGCAGAAAATCTTCTGCAATACTTGAGAAAAGCAAAGGCTTTTCGAAAGAATTTAAAAGGGGCTTATCACGAAAGGAAGAATGGAAAGATTCGCTACATAAAAAAAGATACATTCGGACCTCCCCGTTATATTGATATTAATCCATATAACGGAAAAATTTTGTCATTTGGAAACCGTTGGCATTAATAGGGTAAAAGTAAACGAAATTATAAAGGACGTAAAGACATGGAATGGTGGAAAACCTTTAATAATAACAATATATTGAAAATAGAAAAATGTATAGCAAAATATCGTATTCAAACAATCGGGATTTCTGGTTTAGACTTTCCCTATTATGAAATCAAAACTTACGAAGATCAGAACGGTAAGTTTCGAGCAAAAACAGACGTCTGCTATCGGCATAAAAAGACGGGGAAAGTAATTATCTTTGAGGAAGCCAGCAATACTTCTGAGGAGGATGCGATCCAAAAGTTGTTATTGTCGTTGTTCGAGTTCTATCGTAGTGAAGATTTTTTCGAAGAGTATGAACTAGATTGGTTGCCTTACTATCAGTTTTGACGGGATATTCCAATGGATAAAGATAAGATCGATAAACTGATGAAACGATGCGAAAGAGTCGAAGAATATTTGATTCATCTTCCCGATTTTCCCCCCGAATACATAAGAATAGAAGTTTTTAAAGAACTCAATGGAATGTACTGGGCCAATCGCGACGTGTATTTTTGGTTTTACGAAGAAACAGATGCGTGCGAATGGATGGGAGTAGAAGGAAAAACTCCGGAGGAAGCGTTTAAGGAAAGTGTTGATATTATATTAAAAGACTACCAAAAGAGTTTAAAGAAACCGACAAAGTATGTAGATGACTATGGCAAAGTAATCGCTATACCCTAATAACTAAGAATAACAGCTTAGACTAATATCTAACTTAACAAAACAGCAATACTGAATCCATCGGATTCCATTGTATGACGTCTCATGCGAGCAACAAAAGATCCATTCCAAATAGCGTTGATTCCACAAATCGCAAGTATGTCAGACATACGCAGACTTCTTCGTATTTGCCTGACTTCTTGTGTTTTGGCGCCGCTT
>CAMNJU010000340.1 GCA_946541595.1 uncultured Planctomycetales bacterium | reverse complement strand
CGTATTCCTCAACCGCCGCTTCGCAAACGAGTTTCGTCTGGCCGTCGCGCCACGTCAGAACGCTTTTGCGCGTTCCGTCCCGCCATTCGCCCAGCGCGGTTTCCGCGTTTTCCATCTTGAGCCATTCGCGGCTCGAGCGTTCGCCGCACATGAACGAAAAGGGCGCGTCGCCGGTATAGCGCGCGGGATCGGGCGCGCCCTTCTCGAGAAGAAACCCCGTCCACGTCTTCATAAAGGCAAGTTCCGCTTCAGTCGGAGCGCCCCCCAAAGAACCGATCGCGCTCTCTTGCGCAAACGCCAGCGGCGTCAACGCGGCAAACGCTAAAACAAACTGCAGTAGTATTCTCATTTAAAGCGTCCCTTTGTACATGCTAACACATGAAAAAAAAAAAAAACAAGAGGCGTCCGCGGTCGAACCGCGGAATTCCGCGCGTCGAACGAAACGGCCGGTTTCAACGTCCGAATCCAATTCATTTTAACTCCGGAGGCGCGATCTTCTCAAAGAGCTCGACCGGCCAGCCTTCGATCGGTTCCATACCTTCCGGAACCGGATTGTTGAACTGCACGTAAGCGCGGTTGCGGCCTCGGAGAACGTATTGGGGCGGATTCGGTTTCTCGTCGCTAAACGCTTTACATCCCATGAGCTGGCAGTCTTCCAGTTCGATAAGATACCGGGAGCCGTCGTTCGGCGTGCGTATAACGCCGGAATTGGGCGGCGTTCCGGCGGGCTGCGTAAAGTTCAGAACGATCAAATTGCACTTTCGGGCCGCGATATGAGTCGAGCCGTCGTATTCCGAAACGTTGTTTTCAATCGCGTTGTCGGGCGAAACGAGCGTGCACTCGTCAAGATAGAATTCGGGCAATTCGGCAAGCTCCGGCCGGTACGAACGTAAGAACGCCGCGCCAGCGTCCCCCCAGCGATCGAGCGACGCCGCCCAGACGCGCCGAAAGACGATCGGCTCGTCGTCGCGGGTACTCGGATTCGCCGGATCGAACGCGCCGAACGCCACCCCGATTCCAAACGCCCTGCCGATACTGACGCAGTCCTCGACCAGAATAGTGAACGGCTTCTTTTCGCTCAGACAGTCCCAGAACAGGCCCGCGTCCCCGCCCGTCGCGTAGACGCGCCGAACGATCCAGCGGTCCCACTGACAGCTCGACACGGTCTCGCCCGTATGCTCCGAAGACCAGCCCTTCTGATACGCGCGAATCGAACTGTGCCAGTCGTACGACTTATAGCCCTTCTCCGGATCGCTCGAATCGAGATAGACCCAGCCGGTCGCGCCGCTCCCCAAACGCCCGTCAAAGTCGCCGACGAGCTCGTTATACGCGTTTTTCGCGCCGCTTTTCGACGGGAGCAGATTCGGCTCGAAATACCTGTCGGGCCGAACGATAACGCGGACGCCGGTCGGCGAGTCGGGCAGATTGTCGAGCGCGCTTTGAACGGACCGATACGCCGTCGCCCACGTCTTGCCGTCGGAGCCGTCGCCGAGTTTTGAGACGTAAACGGAAAGGCGCGCGTCCGAGTCGCCCGTAAATTTATTCTCGCCAAAGGGAACCGGCGCTCTTTCGGCGGCCTTTTGCGCGGCGGATTCCGGCTTTCGGAACGCCTCTTCCCAGAACCGCTCCTCCGGACCGTCGAAAACGGCGCGGCGAACGTCGCTCCAGCTCTGCTGATCGCCGGTCGCGTAAAAGAGCTGCGTCTTGCCGTCGAACTCAAAGAGATCGACGTCCGAATTATTGACGCCCTCCCCTTCGCTTGCCGCGAGTATCGGATTGCGCGGCGATTCTTCCCACGCGCGCAAATCTTTCGAGCGAATCGCGGCCGACTGAAATCCCCCGGAAACGGCGCGCAGATAAATCACGTAATAGTAGTCCCCCACGCGCCTTATAACGGGGCACGCGCTGTACGATTTTCCGTCGGCCCCGGCGTAATAGAGATCCGGAACCTTTTCCCAATGGACGAGATCCTTCGACCGCGCGAACTTAAAGCAGAATCCGACCGGCTTGTCCGATTCGTACGCCATGAGATACCCGTCCCCGTCCCGGCATACGGACGAATTGAGCAGATGCTCGTTCTCCGCCTGAAGCGCTGGCGACTCTTCCCACGTTTTGAGATCGGACGACGAGAAGCACACGATATCGCGGAACCACGGTTCTCCCTTCGGCTGCTTCGCCGCGTAGACGCGCAGAACGTCGCCGTCGGCGCGGCGCTCGACGTAAGCGCACGCAAGGGAGCAGCCCGCGCCGAACTCGGCGACGACCGACTTATCGGCCAAATCAAAGACGCGCAGTTTAAGCTGCTCCGGTTCGTGCGTCGGCGTCGACGGCCGAACCGCGCCGAGCGCGAGCGGCCGCCCCTGCCAGACGAACGGAGTCGTTTCCATAACGCAATAGCCGCGGTCAAAGATCGGAACGGAATCTTTAACAAGCCAAGGCTCCGCGCCGCAAAGAACGCCGGCGGCGCTTAAACACAAAAACAATCCTAAAAAACAAGATTTCAACATTAGAGGCCGTCCTTTCCAACGCCGTCTCCGTCCGTTTCGCCGTCGAGATTTTGTCTGCCGGAACTAAGCGGTTCGACGCGCAAATTCTCAAATCTCATCTTCGACCCGCACGTTCGAACGCCGACTCGTCCGACAATAAAAGGCTCCGGATCGTCGTAAACGAGAACCGACTTTCCGTCGACAAAAACTTCGATTCGATTTTCCAGCGCTTCGACGCGCAGCTTCACTTTATCGGATATGTCAAACGGGACGGGCGCGCGAACGCTCTTGTGCGATTCATACGCCAGTCTGGTCAAGACGACTTCGCCGTCGCCCAACGAGACATAATATCCCAACAGGAAATCGGAACCTAACTTAGGCGAATTGCCCGGCCCCCCGAGCGCCGGCTGAGCCGCGCGAACGAGCAGCCCGCCAGTCCTCTTAGAATCAAGGAAAGTCACGTCGGTCTCAACGGCGTAGTCTCCCCAGCCGTTTTCGCCGTAAAGCCGTTTGCCAAAACAGTCTTTAGCCGCAGTCAGAACGCCGTCTTTTACGCTCCACGAACCGTCGCTGTAGCCGGGCTTGTCGATATTCTCTGAGAAGAAGTCCACCGCGAGGCAGCTATCGGCGCGACGAAATTCCAGTTTTTCCACAAGAAAGGATCCGCGTTCGCAG
>CAMNJU010000339.1 GCA_946541595.1 uncultured Planctomycetales bacterium | reverse complement strand
CTGGAAGGTCGGCGCCGGACAGACTTTGACGAACGGAATCGCCGACGACGCCACGAACGCGGCGGCGCTGACTGTGAACACGCTTCAACTGACGGGCGGGGCCGCGCGCACTTACGGCGGTTCGACGCTGTCCGTCGGCAATCTGACGATCGACGCCGATTCTAATTCCGGCGCAAACGCCGCGCTGCGTTCGGCCGATTCTTCTAAAATTACCGTTCGCAACTTTACCTTGGCGCGCGGACTTGCGGTTCTCGAATCGAACGCCGGCGCCGGCGGATTGACGTCCGCTTCCGCCTCGTCTGTCTATACGGTAGGCAAGGCGGACCAGGCGGACTCTGAATTTGCACAGTTACAGCTGGTCGGTTCGGACGCCACTTTCAAAAGCGGGGCCTTAAACTTGGCGGGTCAGGGCGTCCTGATTCAGGAGAACGGCCATACGCTGAATTTCAGCGATATTGCCCTTTTCAATAATTCGCAGCGTGCAAGCGGCTACTCGATTTCCGCCAGTAAGCTAGTCTTCAGTGGAACTTCTTCGTATACCGGAGGGAAAACGGTCAAAGCGGACTCGATGACGTTCCAGAACGGAACTACGCTCAATCTTGGCCTTAGCGGCGATTTGACGCTCGTTGAGAACGGTTCGCTGAATCTTGAAAACGGCTCCAGTTTGAACGTTGAATTCGGTTCCAACGGAACCACGACGGGCAAAGTCGTACTTTCCGGAGAAGGCGCCGCCACGTTGGCGGAAGGCAGCGTCGTTAAGGCGGCGAACGTGTCTTCTCTGGCCGACGGCGTATATCGCGGAACAGTCATTCAGACGGAATCGAACGGGAACGTTTTTAACGGTTCCGTCGAAGAAAAACCGTTCTATACCCTTTCGACGATCGTTTCCGAAGACGGCAAATCGCTCGATTTGGAACTCAATATTACGCGTGAAGTCGAATCGTACGCTCGAAACGGCAATCAAAAAGCCGTCGCCAAATACTTCAATGAAGCGCGGCGCGCAGAGAGCGTTTCGGACTCCCTTCGCGATAAAATGGACGATTTCTTTGAATTGACCGATCACGACGCGATCTCCTCGTCGCTGCAGTCGCTCGGAGCTGTTCAGCGCGCGAATTCGCTCACGCTGGCGATGAACTCGCCTTGGCTTCAGGCATTCGAACAGGCGGGTATGGCACGGCGACGCGACCTTTCGAATTCCGCGCTTCATTCCTACGACATGTACTCGACCTACCGCGGCCAGACGTTTGATCCCCAGTACGGCTACTCGCCTTACCAAGGGGACGCCGGCGTCAACTTCTTTGGTCCGACGGGCGAGGTCAACGCGTGGGCGTCTGCCAATTATCGCGGCGAATCGATTCGTTCCGATGGGATTTCTGAAAAGTTTGGCGTTACCGACGTCGGCATGAACGTCGGATACGACGCGCGTTCCAATAACGCGGTCGCGGGTTTCGTCTTCGGATACTCGCAGCCGAAACTGTATTCCAACGACACGCGCGTCCACGCGTCTAACTTCCAGCTCGGTTTTTACGGCGGCTCCTCGGTCTGGGAATTTCTCGACGCGAAAGTCTATGTTGGCGGCGGACTTCAGGATTACACGAGCAAACGTACGGCGACAATCGGTTCGGAAAGCTCGTTCCACCGCGCTACGTTCGACGGGCAGTCGCTTGCGGCCGCGTTCCAACTTTCTCATCCGTTCCACTACAGCGAATACTCCGTTCTTCGCCCTGTGTTCCAAATCGATATGCAGCAGAGCTGGCAAGACGACTCGACTGAGTCGGGCGAGGGCGTCGCGCTTGCGTATAAAAAGGCGGATTACAATCAGACGTTTGTTCGCGGAGGTTTGGAATCGGAGCTGAATTCGCCGTTTTTGCTCTTTAACGCGCACGCGCTTTACGGATACCGTATCAGCGGCGACGACGCCCCGGAATCGGAATTCCAGTTTACAGGCGTCAATTCTCCCTCGTTTGCCAGAGTCAGCGGGGTAAAGCAGGGCGATTCCGTGATCGACGCCGGCGTGAGCGCGCAGGGATATTTGGACTGCGAACGTCGCTGGATCATTTCCGGCGGATACGATTTCGTCACGTCGGATAAATCGACGTCGCATTTGGGAACGGTCGCGACCTCGTATACCTTCTGAGCAGATCGACTGAACCCCCTTTGAAAACGCGCAAACCCGAGTTCGACCGACGCCGAACTCGGGTTTGCCGCGTTTAACGCGAGCTGATTCAAATTATCCGGCGCTTTGAACGGGAATTGCGTTTTCCAGAGGAGACTCCCCCGTTAATAGAAACTTAAAAATTCAAAAAATGAATTTCGACCGATTGACAAAGCGTTAAATAAGGGGGACAATAACGGACGCGGAACGTTCGTTTAGACGTAAAATTTTGACGCGGCAAGGTCAAAATTGACGACGTTTCGGGACGACGGCAAAACAAGTGCAATAGGGTTCTTTTATGTCGACGACTTTGTCTTCGCTTCAAGGCGCTGAATTTTGGAAGGATAAAACGAAGGAGCTCGCTGAGCCTGATAAAAACGCCTCGCCCTCGCTGGCCATTACCGCCGAGCAGAGTTCGCAGTCCAGTTTGTCGCTCTGCTGGGGAATCGAACGTTGGCCCGAATGGCGAGAAGCGGCGAAGCAGATTAAAGATTACGCGCTCGCCCATCTCGACGAAACGCTTGTTGAATTTGAAAAGAATCTTACGCGTAAAGGCGTGGTCGTTCATTGGGCCCGGAACGCTGAAGAAGCCAACAAGATCGTTCTGCAGATCGCAAAAGAACACAACGTCAAGACGGTCGTTAAAGCGAAGTCGATGGTTTCTGAGGAAATCGCGCTGAACAAGGCGTTTGAGTCGGTAGGAATCCGCGCTTTGGAGACAGACCTTGGCGAATACATCGTTCAGCTTCTCGGTCAGCGTCCGACACACATCGTTACCCCCGCGACGCACTTGAGCGCCGAAGAGATCGGGCGTAAATTTGCGGAGAAGCTTGGCGTTCCGTTTACGGCGGAACACGAAAAACTGACGATGATCGCGCACGACCGGCTCCGTCAGGAATTTGTTACCGCCGATATGGGAATGTCGGGAGCCAACTTTGGCGTCGCCGACACGGGGTCGCTCTGCCTTGTTGAAAACGAAGGAAATATCGGCCTCTCGACGAGCGCGCCGAAGCTGCACGTTGC
>CAMNJU010000338.1 GCA_946541595.1 uncultured Planctomycetales bacterium | reverse complement strand
CCGCATTCGTGTCCGCCGTGCGCGTGGTCGTGCCCGCATCCGCATTCGTGTCCGCCGTGCGCGTGGCCATGCCCGCAGCCGCATTCCTCGCCCCCTTCTTTGAGCGTCGCAATAAGCGAATCGGCGATCGCCGTCTGGAACTCGATTGCTTTGGTAAGGTCGGCGATCGTCTTACTGGTCTCGACGACGTCTTTTCGGATCTGAGCTCGGCGCTGATAGGCGACGGCGAGCCCTTCGAGGAGGGGCAGCTCTTCCGATTCCGCGAACTGCTCGAACGTATAGACGACGCCGTCGTACAGAGCCGCCGCTTCGTTAAGCCGTTCGACCGACATGAGCAGGTCGCCGCGCTGGAGCGTCGCGTCGAAGAGATCGACGACCGCGTCCTGTTCGCCGGCCGCGACGACCGATTCGTAGGCGCGGCACGCTTCTCCGAGGAGATTGAGCGCCTCGTCGACGTCGTCTTCTTCTTCCCGGGGGGACGCGGCGACGAGCGCGACGATTCCGTCGGCGAGGTCGCGTTTATGATTGGTATGGCCCGCCGCGACGAGGTCGCGATAGCCCTTTACGGCGCGCTTGAGCGCTTCCCGAGCCTCTTCCGCGGCGTCGGAGCGCAGATCGTCGTCGTCGAGATCGGCGCGCATGAATTCGCCCTTAACTGCATACGTCTTCGCGAGATAGAAGTTCGCCTCGGACGCGCGCGTAGGATCGGCGTCGGCCAGCTTCTGGAATTCTTCGGCCGCTTCGTCGAGCATATTGAAGCTTTGGGCGTGGAATCCGCGCTCGAACGCGACGGACGCGCGATTGAGCAGAATGCCGACGAGGTCCAGCTTCGCTTCCGCGTCGCCGAACTCCGCGAGCTTGGCGGTCGCGTCGGAAGCGCGTTGATATTCTTCGTCGGCGTCGGTGAATTCCCCTGCGTCGTTGAGCAGAATGGCGTGATTGAGCCGCGCCGCAGAGAGCTGGCGCAACGCTTCGACCGATTCGCCGTAGGTCTCGACGTAATTTTCGAGGCGCGCGAAAGCCGCCGCGTAATCGTCTTCCGCGGCGTCGAATTCGCCCTCTTCCTGTTCGCGCGCGGCGCGTTGGAGGTACGTGCGCGCGAGTTCTTCTTCGAGCTCTTTCGCGTTCGGCTGATCTCCGGCTTCCAAGAGCCCGACGAGTTCGTTAATTCGAGCGTCCGTCTGCTCGACAAGCTCCTGATACGCTTGAAGTTCTTCGCGCGAGAAGTTGAAATCCGCCTCGCCGCCGTCTTGATCTTCGCCCTCTTTGTCCGCGCCGTCCTGACCGCCGTCGGAGACCGAACGCGCCATGAGGAACGCGCAGAGAACTAACGAAAGTTGCGCAACAGCCGCCGACGAGAGAACGTCGGCAAGCGTCTGAAAGAATAACGTCATCTTGCTACCGATATGCTGAGAGTGAGAACGCACGAAATCGACGTCGTTTGTCGGAAAATTTTCTGCGTATGTCGATTATGATAATAGCGCTTTATGCCTGAATCGGCAAGCGCCTGAGCTCTTTTTTGGAACAATCGGTTCGATTTTGTAATCAGAAGAGGAGAATTCAAACGATTCTTTTTCACAGTTTTTGGAGAAAAATATAATTGTGACGTTGCAGTAGGATTGTTTTGAGATTATACTAAGGTTCGTCGTGCCCTGTTGAATACGTATTTCTTGAACAGGCGCGGCGAAAACGCAGGAGAAGACCGTATGACAGCCGGTCGTCGCCGGCATGGCGGCGATTTGAGACGCGAGAGCGCCTTGGCGTTAGACGGAAACCGATAGACGGCTGAATAAGAGACGGTCCAGCCGCCGCGGGGGCGTGTTGACTTTGAACGGCGCGCGGCTATATCCTTCGCCTTTGTTTAAGGCTCCCGACGCAGTCCTGCCTGTTCAACCCCGCAAACGGTCTAAGGTTTCGGCAACTTTGATTTTTTTTGAAAGTATTTTGTCATGAGAAACAGATTCTTAGTCGCCGCGCTGGCAATTTGCGTCTGCGCGTTCTGTCTTTCCGGATGCGGTTCGAAGAAGCCGAAGATGGTTCACGTTACCGGTTCCGTCAAAGTCGCGGGCGAATTGGTCGAGACGGGCTCGATTACGTTTAAGCCGGCCGACGGACAGGGTATGGATACCGGCGCTCCGATTAAGGACGGCGCGTTTGAAGCCGACGTGCCGCCGGGGGAAAAGATTCTCAGCGTTTACGGTTCTAAAGTCGTTGGCGAGTTTGTTCCCGATTCGCTCTATCCCGATAGAAAAGCGAAAAAGTATGAAGACTTTCCTCCGAAAGTTTGGACGGAAGAGAAGCGCGTTACCGTCGAGAACAAAAAGAATCAGGTTTTCGACGTCGAATATACGGGCGAAGGCGACCCAAACGCTAAGAAATAACGCCTAAGGAGCTCCTTTCTTTCCTTGGAAAGGCTCCGTTTGTTACACGGTTCGACGGCGGTAGACTGCGGCGCCGCAGCGGCGCATAGAAGTGTTACCGGCGTCTCGCGCGCGAATCCGCGCGCGGGTTATTGTTTTTTTATCACCCTTTATTCGTTAAAGAGGACAAAAATGAATTCTGTTAAGACTCGCCGCGGGTTTACCCTCGTCGAACTGCTGGTCGTTATCGCGATCATCGGCATTTTGATCGGTCTGCTCCTGCCGGCAGTTCAGGCCGCCCGTGAAGCCGCGCGCCGCATGCAGTGCACGAACAACTTGAAGCAGTGGGGACTCGCCGTTCACAACTACGTCGACGTCAATCAGAACAACCTTCCGATCGGCGCGACGATGGGCGACTCGATGAGCCGTATCGGCATCGACAAGCGCTGCACCTGGCTGCCGCGTATGTACGCGTTCATTGAACAGGCCCCGCTTGCCCAGCTGTACGACTTCTCCAAGCACTTCTATCAGTATCCGAACAACCAGGAAGGGAATTCCAACCGCGATCCGAAAGCGGCCGAAAGCTCGAAATTCCCGACCCTCTACTGCCCGAGCGACAAGCCGAACAACGAAATCGGACCGTCCCAGACGTACGGCCGCGCACGCTGCAACTACGTCGGATGCTACGGCTACCGCGCCTATTATCACGGCGACGAAATTCCCGACCAGCACAAATCGCTCTATACGAAGTTTGACGGCGCTATGTTCTATCTGAGCAAGTGCGTTACGCTGTCGAGCGTCGTCGACGGAACCTCGAATACGCTCATGTTCGGCGAA
>CAMNJU010000337.1 GCA_946541595.1 uncultured Planctomycetales bacterium | reverse complement strand
TCCACAAGACAGAACTGTTCGCATTGGACAAACATCTTGTCGTTCAATTACTTTCCTCGTTTGACGGCACAGTTATTTTCCCGAATGATTCTTCAAAATCAGCCACGTTCACAGCGGCCACTAAAGAACTGAAGCAGGAAAGAAGGCAAAGAAAAGAAAGAAAGCTCAAAAAGGTGATAAAAGCCAAACAAGTTCCGCATAAAAAACCGCCTTTTCGCTTTTCAGAAGTTGGAATAAAGGTTGGAGAAGAAATAGCCTTTCTTCACGATCCTAAAATCAAAGTAAAAGTATTTGACGACAGACATGTCTCATACCAAGGAAAGCTTTGGAAACTATCCCCATTAGCTAATTACCTAATGGGGACAGACCGTCCGATACAAGGTCCTGTCAAATTCACCTACAAAGGCAAACTTTTAACCGATTTACGCAAGGAACGGGAAAACAATGGCGAAAAAGATTGAACTGCAAACGGCAAAACAGGTCGTTCCAATGATCTACGCCTATACGACGCCTGAAATCGAGCGTCATCACGGCTGGACGAAGATCGGTTATACGGAACAGGACGTCGACGAACGGATCGCGCAGCAGACGCGCACCGCGGACGTGGCTTACCGCGAAGAATGGCGCGGAACCGCGATTTACGACGACGGCTCCGGCAAAGCGTTCCGCGACACAGACTTTCACGCCTATCTCCGCAAAGAGGGCGTGGAGCAGGATAAGGAAAAGAACAACGAATGGTTCCACATAACGGGCCCGGCGTCCAAAGAGAAATTCCACGAATTTAAGTCGAATCGCGGCGTTTCGCCCACCCCGGAGTCGGTTCCGTACGTTCTTCGCCAAGAGCAGGAAGACGCGGTCAAGCGCGCCAAGGCGTATTTTGAAAGCCACAAAAACGGCGAATATCTGTGGAACGCCAAGCCGCGGTTCGGCAAGACGCTCGCCGTCTACGATCTCTGCCTCCGCATGGAAGCGCAAAGAATTCTCATCGTAACGAACAGGCCCGCAATCGCCAATTCTTGGTACGACGACTTCGTTAAATTCGTCGGCTCGGAAAAGGGGTATCTGTTCGTCAGCGATACAGACGCGCTCAAAGACAAACCGCACGTCCTTTCAAGAAAGCAATTTGAAGAATTACTCGCCAATCCGGCTCTGTGCGCCAAATCAGATTATGAAAATAAACTCAAAGGCCATATTGCGTTTATGAGCCTGCAAGATCTTAAAGGTTCGCTTTATTTTGGGGGAGAATACGACAAGCTCAAGTACGTCAGGGATATTAATTGGGATATTCTGGTAATTGACGAAGCGCACGAAGGCGTTGATACCGAAAAGACGGACGTCGCGTTCGATCAAATTAAACGCCAATACACGCTTCATCTTTCCGGCACGCCGTTCAAGGCGCTCGCCAATAATAAATTCCCGTCCGACGCGATTTACAACTGGACGTACGCCGACGAACAGCGCGCGAAACGGGAATGGACGCCCGTTCCGGGCACGCAGAATCCGTACGCCGATCTTCCGCAGCTGCGCATGTTTACGTATCAAATGTCGGAAATGATACGCGAAGAAGCCAAACGGGGAATAGAAATCGACGGGGAAACGGAAGAGTACGCGTTCGACCTCAACGAGTTTTTCGCCGTCCGTGAAAAAGGCGGATTCGTGCATAACGAATCGGTCGATCAGTTTTTAGACGCGCTCACGACGCAGGAGAAATACCCGTTTTCAACGGAAGAACTCCGCGCGGAATTGAAACACACGCTCTGGCTGCTCAACCGCGTCGAATCGGCGAGGACGCTCGCGAACAAACTCAGAAAACACCCGGTCTTTTCAGAATATGAAATCGTCCTTGCCGCCGGCGACGGGAAACTGGACGAGGATTCGGAAACGGTCAATTCGTATAATAAAGTCCGTAAAGCGATCGAAAAATACGAAAAGACGATCACCCTTTCGGTCGGCCAACTCACCACGGGCGTTACGATTCCGGAGTGGTCCGCCGTACTCATGCTCTCAAACGTTAAAAGCCCGGCGCTCTATATGCAGGCGGCGTTCCGCGCCCAGAATCCGTGGATCTTTCCCGAGGGCAAAGGATTTAAGCGCAAGCAGAACGCGTACGTCTTCGACTTCGACCCGGCGCGAACGCTTATTATTTACGAGCAGTTCGCCAACGACTTGAACGCCGAGACGACCGGCGGCCGAGGGGATTCCGACGCGCGCAAAAGGAATATCTACGAACTCCTGAATTTCTTTCCCGTCGTCGGCGAAGACTCCGACGGAGAAATGGTCGAGCTTGACGCGGAACAGATTCTTTCGATTCCGCGCAGAATTAAAGCGGTTGAAGTCGTTCGGCGCGGGTTCATGTCGAATTTCCTCTTTCAGAATATTAGCGCGGTCTTCGGCGCGCCCCAAGTTGTTCGCGACATTATCGAGAATATTGAGGCCGCCAAAGACGACAAATTCAAAGCAAAAGTCGAAGGGCTCGTCGACGGAGCTAAAGAGGAACTTGGGATCGTCGACGGCGAGGTTCATGTGCCCCCAGAACTCATAATCGGCACAGAGCAAGATGTGTTTGGCGATAAAATTACCAGGCCGGTTGAGGAGATAGCCGCCGATATTTTTGAGGACTTCAACGATGAAAAGCCCAAATCCGGAGGCCAAGACAAGATCGACAAACTTCGCCAGGATATGCATAACGCTATTAAGGAAGTGGTGGACGAGCATGTTGAAGTAGGCGAAAAGGCGTTCGGTAAGGATTTCACCCAGAAAGGTCAAAACGCCGTAATCAGCGAGGTTACGGGTTCGGCGATTAAAGAGTTTGACAAAGCGGTCGCCGAATACAGAATCGAAAATAACGTCATTGAACATGAACGGGAAAAAGAGCTGGAAGAGGCTCAAACCGAAAAGGAAAAACGGGAAATCAATCGGAAATACGATCAAAGAAAGAAGAAAGAGGAAGAGAAACTCGAAAAGAAAGCTGGCGAAGCGCTTGAGAATGCGGCGGAAAAGAGCAAAAAAGCGGTCGTCGAACGCGTCGAGACCGATATTCGAGTAGCTAAAAAGAACGCGATCGAAGAAGGGGTTCGAGATCACCTGCGCGGATTCAGCCGAACGATACCTTCGTTCCTCATGGCGTACGGCTCGGACGCGGAAATCTCGCTTGATAACTTCGATCAGATCGTTCCGGACGACGTCTTTAAAGAAGTAACG
>CAMNJU010000336.1 GCA_946541595.1 uncultured Planctomycetales bacterium | reverse complement strand
CGCGCTTGCGTCGTCTTCGGCAGGCTGGCATGAAGGGGAGGACGACCCCGTCGCCTTCATTAAATACATGCTTGGCGTGATTCTTGCCTGCTATCGGGAATTTGAGAGCCGAGTGAATATCGTTACCGGCACGGCGGAGCCTGAAACCTCCGGCAGTAAAAAGCTGGTTATTACGGTCAAAAGAAAAGCTTACGACACAGTAAAAGCCGCCGTCGACTTCAAGATCGGCAAGTTTACAAAGCGCGAGATAGCTAATATTTGCCCCAGTATCGGCGATAAATCAGTCGAGGCGGCGCTGAAGAGATTGCTCGACGAAGGTTATATTGTAAAACACGGCGCGGGAAGAGGAACGTTTTATACAAAATCTTTTTAGCTCCTAAAAAAGCGATGTTTTTAGGAGAAAAAACGCCTCTTTAGGAGAATCGCCGCGCATCTTTCGCTCTTTTGTTAAATCGGCCGTCTTCCGAATTCGTTGTTCGGGGGGAAGCGTTTTAACAGCCAACCTGAGAAAAACTCTGAATGACGGCGCCGGCGCTTGGATAAGCTTTTTTCACATACCGTCGGCGTCGTTAACCGCCGATTGTTTCGGATAAAATCCCAATCCCAGAAGGCTCGTACTGCACAAAAATGCGGAATCCGCAAAAATATTACATAGGAGAATTGACGGAGCGAGCGGCGTTGACTATAATCATACTGCACAAAAATGCGGAATCCGCAATTTTGTGCAGTAGAAAACTGCGAATGGAGGACGCCGTTGAATGGAAATTCGTAGAGACATATACCTGAATAAACTGATCTCAAAGGAACATAACGGATTGATCAAGGTGATTACCGGCGTGCGAAGGTGCGGGAAATCCTATCTTTTGTTCAATCTGTTTAAAGATTATTTGACGAAACAGAAAACGCCGAAGGATCACATTATAGAAATGACCTTCGACGCTTTTGAGAACAAAAAGTATCGCGATCCGGAGACGTTCTTCTCATATTTAACGGGACAGATCCGCGACGGCAAACCGTATTATGTTCTGCTCGACGAAGTGCAGTTGTTGGGCGATTTTGAGTCGATCTTAAACAGTCTTATACGCCGAAAGAACGTGGACGTTTATGTGACGGGCAGCAACGCGAAGTTTCTGTCCAAAGATATCATAACCGAGTTCCGCGGCCGCGGCGATGAAACGCATATGTATCCTTTGACGTTTGCCGAATATATGAGCGCATATACCGGCGACAGATTGAGCGCCTGGCGCGATTATGTAATCTACGGCGGACTGCCGCTGATTATGTCTTTTGATACGTCGGAACAGAAAAGCGCGTTTTTAAAATCGCTGTTTGAGGAAACCTATATCGCAGACGTCGTCGGCCGCAACAATATACGCAATAAAGAGGAACTGGAAGAGCTGCTGAATATTCTGTCTTCCGGAATCGGTTCGCTTACAAATCCCCGCAAGCTTTCGGCCGCTTTTAAGAGCGTAAAGAATAAAGTTATCAGTCCGACGACCATCAAAAGGTATATCGACGCCCTTTGCGACGCTTTCCTGATCGACGGCGCGCTTCGCTACGATATCAAAGGGAAAAAGTACATAAATACGCCTTTAAAATACTATTTTACAGACCTTGGACTTCGTAACGCCAGACTGAATTTCAGACAGGTGGAAGAGCCGCACGCCATGGAAAATATTATTTTTAACGAGTTGAAAGTCAGAGGATATAACGTCGACGTCGGCGTAGTCGTCGTAAATGAAGAAGAGAGTACCGGAAAGAAAATCCGTAAGCAGCTGGAGATCGATTTCGTCTGCAACAAAGGTTCAAAAAGATATTACATTCAGTCTGCGTTTGCGACGCCAAACGAGAAAAAAATGCAGCAGGAACAGCGGCCTTTGATCGGCGTCGGAGACGGATTCAAGAAAATCATCATAACCAAAGACGCGTTAGCGCCTCTTTATAACGAAAAAGGAATTCTGGTAATGAGCGTTTTTGATTTTCTTTTGAATTCAGACAGCTTGGATTATTAAGTCGCGCTTTGTTCCGCTTTCCGTTCACGCTTTGCGTCGCTTGATTTTAGCGTCGCGCTCCGGTATCATATACGCGGCCTGAAAACGCAGTTTTTCGGAAAGCCGTTCGGTTATATTTAGCTAAACCTTGGACTGCAAGAGTTTGTCTCTTTACACGGAAGAGAGGGAGTCCTATGAAACGCACGTTCGCATTTGCCTTACTGACCGCGCTTCTTGTTGGCGCGTCGGTTTCCGCCGCGTTCGCCCAGTCAGGCGCCGCCGCGCCCGATCCGTTCGATCCTGCCGCGTCGGAACTTCTGTGGGCGCCGAAACTTGTCGACGACGCCGTTATGCCAAGCCTTGCGGAAATAGAGCTCGTTGACGCGTCGGTTGACGAGGCGTTTTCGAGATTTGCGTTTGCCCCGGTCAAAGAGCCCGGTCCGTCTATCACGGTCGAGCGTCAGGATTACGCGGCGCTTACTTACGGCGCGACGTGCGTCGGCCAGCCGTTCGATATTGGCGGCGAGAAGTTCAAGTATGGGCTCGGAACGCACGCGAACAGCCGTCTGAAGGTCTTTTCGGGCGAGTCGCCGATAACGCGGTTTACCGCGAAAGCCGGAATCAACGCGTCGGAGTCGGCGGGGTCCGTGCAGTTTGCGATCGAAGCGAACGGAAAAGAGATTTGGCGTTCGGAGACGGTTCGCGGCGGCGATAAGCCGATTGCGGTCGACGCGTCGTTCGATCCGCCCGTTCAGGAATTCGTTCTCGTGGCCGATACGACGGACGACGGGCCGTCGTGCGATCAGGCGAACTGGCTGAATCCGATCATTACCGACGCGAAGGGCGCGCATACGTCCCTTTGCGACGCGCCGACGGTTCGGCTCGTGCCCGAGCTTCCTTTTTCGTTCAAATACGGCGGCGTTTCTTCCCGCGAATTTCTTAACGATTGGGAATTTACGTCGTACTCCAATTCGTTATTTACGCGTTATACCTGGACCGACCCCAAGACGAAGCTTTCCGTTTGCGCGACGGTTCGCACGTTTCTTCGTTTCGCCGCGGCCGACTGGGTTCTGACCTTTACGAACAACGGAGATCAGGACACGCCCTTAATTGAGGACGTCAAACCGCTCGACGCGACTTTTGATTTCGGCGTCGATATCGCGCCGCTGTCGATTCATACCCTGTCGGGCGATTCCTGCGATGCGCAGTCGTG
>CAMNJU010000335.1 GCA_946541595.1 uncultured Planctomycetales bacterium | reverse complement strand
GAATAAGGCGCTTGGACGCTTTATTGAGCTGATGACGCTGAACCTCGGCGGCTATTACGTTAAAGAAAACCGCATGGGGACCTTTGGGTATCTGACGCCCTTTACTTTTTCTGAAGACGAGGAAGCGTGTCTTCGCGTCGGCTGGACTCCCTACCATGTCGCTCAGGGCTACCGTCTGAACGACAATACGGTTACCGCCGCTTCCGCGCTCTCGTGGGGAAATAACGTAACCCCCGCGACGGACGAGCCGGAACAGATCATGCGGCTGCTTGCTTTTGACGTTACGGAAAAACAGCAAAACGGACTTGGCAATACCAATCCGCAGGTATACAGGACCGTACTCATGACCGAGCCCGTCGCCCGCGATCTGGCGACGAAATATAAAGCCAAAGAAGCGCTCGAAGAGAGTCTCGTCGCCGAAGCGCGGCGTCCCCTGTTCATGCGAGCCTATGCAAACTACTGGGCTAATACCGGGAGCGTGCAAAGCTCGCTGCGATCATTTGAGGAACATTACGCCAAACTTCAACGCGATCCCCAGGAGCAGGCCGCGCTTACGGACACGCCCGACTGGATGAAGGGCGTTACGGATCAGCCGAAGATTGAAACGGTCGCGACGATGCAGAAAGACCAGACGGCGTTTCTACTTTGCGGGGATTCCGCCCGAAATAAGTTTATGATTCTGCCGGGCGGCGGTTACGCGACCGTAGAAATCAAGTTGCCGGAAGACTGGGACGAACTGGTCGCGCCTTTGGGATACGACCCGCTGAGCCGCTTTTATCTGAATGAGCCCGCGCCGTTGGAACACGCAGATTCTCCCAAACAAACGACCGCGCCGAAACAAGATGAAAAATCTCCAATACAGCGCGAAGGCGTCAAAGCGCCCGCCGGTCTAACGGACGGAGAATACCGCCTCGTCCCATCTATGGAACAAATGACAAGCGAAGGACGCGTCTTCAAAACGAATACCGGCGCCGCGTCCGCGTGGGCGTATGGCGCGTCCGATTCGAAAACGGTTCCCAACGAAGACGGCTTCGTCGACTTCATGAAAGCGACGTACCCCGGCTGCTCGTTTAGAGTTCAAGACGGCTATGTGACGGAAGTCGTTCTGCGTCCATTTTCTTCGGGCCAGCGAAACGGAGGAAACGCCACAGGAATTACGGCCGATATGCTCAATAATCTTCGCGTTACCGTCGGCGTCGTGAACCGTCAAAGCAAGCTGGAAGGCAAAGCCACGGCCGACGGCGCAAGCATGACCGTTTCCGTCAAAATGACAAACTTTGCCGTAGCTATGGGAGACAATCCGACGCTCGACCGGGAAAGCGCGCGCAATTTCCTAGATTTGAACGGTTCCCAAGCGACGGTCAATCCAAGAGCGCAGGAAGGTTCAACGGCAAAGATCGGCGTACAGAACAGGGACGGATCATGGCGAACGTTAACCTTTACTAAAATAGACAGACGCAGGATTAACGTCGAGTTTCGCGAGAAGGATTCATTGAGCCGTTAAGCGAAAAAATCGCAACGTCCAATAAAAAACGCCGCCGATGGGAACAGTCTCTCCCATCGGCGGCGTTTGTCTATTCTTACGGCGAAGCCTGATCGGCGCTTAGCGCGCGAGAACCTCTTGCGACGGCTTCCACTCCTGATCGAGCGCCTGAACCGCGGCGATGTAATCGACGTCTTTTAACGTCAGGTTCCACACGACTTTTTTATCCCGCGAAATCTCAATAACGTCGGGCGTTTCCGGATCGTTCTGGTAGTAGCCGATAAGCGTATTCCCATTTTTGAGGCGGGAAACGGCGGTTACGATACCGGGCTTGAATCCTCCGTCGGCGACGCAGTCGAAACTCCATATTGTTTCGTCGTTTACGTTGAATTCCTTAACGGCGGCCCCGTCTCCGGCCAGCGTTATGCCGCCGGCGAGCCGGAGCGCGCAGACCGGCATGCCTTTTACGGGAAACTGACGCAGCTGCTTCCCGGACGCGTCGTATTCGCGCAGCAGGCCCGCGTTGACCATCGGAAAGAGGTAGGTTCCTTCCGGCGTCTTGCGGCAGAATCGGAACTGGCCGTGCGTTCCCTTGAAGGGACAGTCGTCGACTTTAACTTCTTTGCGAACCTCTCCTTCGGCGTTAATTTCGAGCAGCCGGCACGGCCCTTCGTTCCCAACGAGGAAATATCCGCCGTCGAGCGGCTGGGCGACCGGATTCTGCGCGTCGCCGGGCGTCGTATAGCTCCAAAGCTCCTTTTTATCGGAGATACGAACCGCTTTCGCGCCGTGCAGGACGCTGAAAACAACCGTTCCGCCGTCGAGAACCGCCGCGTCCTGAGGATGCTCGACGCCCTCTTTTTCGCCGATCGACCAGAGCGGCTTGCCGTCCTGATCAAGAACCGTAATCTGTTCTGGCGCGTGCGCGCTGATCATAACGACGCGCTGCGCCGGCGCTTCCGCCAAAGCGAAACGCGCGCCCCAAAGGGCGGCGGCGCAAACAAAACAACACGCGGCGCGTACCCAAGTTCGTTTCATTGTCTTACTCTTTCTGTCAAACGGCGCGAACGCCGGCCCGGTCGCTCGCGCGGAGGTTCGCTCTGATAAAAAAAACGCCGAATCCCAAAAGGAAATCGGCGTTTTGCATTTGATCCCGAGGGTCCCGCGTCTCAAAATGTCCCAGGGAGAGAATACGGGAGTTCGCCAACCGGCGTTATCTTGAAAAACGAACGGTCCTTACCAGTCCGATTCGTATCGACGCGCGAATTAGTCGCCAGATTCGCCGCCTTTCCGAATGCGTTCGCCAATCAGACTTGCCGCCGACGCCTTGACCTCCGTCGAAAGTCTGCCGACTACAACCCCAAGCCGCAGCTTTCGCCGGCCGTCTCCGCGCCGCGCGTCCGCCAGAATCAAACGGTCGACCGGGCCGAATTCGCGAGAACGCCGGCCCAATCAAAAATGGGAACGTCAGCTAGTCGGATGAATTTCCGCAATCGAACGGCCAAGTTTGCGCTGGCCGGAACTCGACGAAGAGCTCGAGACACGCTTGCGCGACGTCTTAGTCTCGGACTCCGACTCGTCTTTGAGAAAATCCATAATCTTATCGCGAGCCTGTTCCGGATCGTGCGGCGTTCCCATAGTTTCAACAGCGTCGGACACGCCCAGCAGGACGGACCGCTTTACGCCTTCGCGAATCCATTCAAAAAAGTTGAAGTCCATTTCTTTCCTCAAAACCAAAAATCCAAACCCAAAAC
>CAMNJU010000334.1 GCA_946541595.1 uncultured Planctomycetales bacterium | reverse complement strand
GAAACGCTCAAAAAGGCGTCGACCTATCCCGGCGCGGTCGGCGAATGGCAGGGATTCGTCTGCCACGATTTCCAATTCGAAGGCCGGTCGGCCAAGCTCGTCGTTCCGAAAGAAGCGGCGCCGGGCGCTCCGTGGATCTGGCGCGCGCGCTTCTTTGGGCATGAGCCGCAGTTCGACGTCGCCATGCTCAATAAAGGATATCACGTCGCGTGGCTCGACTCGGCGCCCCTTATGGGCTCGCCGAAATCGGTCGCGCTCTGGCAGGACTTCTATCTCTATCTGACGGGCGAACTTAAACTGTCGCCGAAGCCGAACCTGGAAGGGATGAGCCGGGGCGGGCTCTATACGACAAACTGGGCGTTCGCGTACCCGGACGAAGTCTCCTCGATCTATATCGACAACCCGGTCCTCGACTTCAAAAGCTGGCCGGGCGCGTTCGGAAAAGGCAAACGGAGCGACGGCGACTGGGCCGACGTCCTCAAGAGCTACGAGCTGACCGAAGAAGAGGCGCTCGCGTATAAAAAGAACCCGGTCGACAATAAAGAAGGGTGCGAAGCGCTCGCCAAACGCGGGGTCGGAATCCTGCTCGTATGCGGCGACTCCGACACGGTCGTGCCGGGCGACGAAAATTACGCGCCGTTCAAAAAGCTCTACGAATCGGTCGGCGGGCCAGTCACGCTCATACTCAAGCCGAACAACGACCACCATCCGCACTCGCTCCCCGATCCGACCCCGATCGTCGAATTCGTCGAAAAGTACGAAAAGACAAACGCCGCGCAGTAGAATCCGCGCGCAAAACGGTTCTGTTAAACTTTACTGATTATACTAGTTGCAATAAATAAACCTGATAAAAGAGCCGCGTCTCTCAAAAATGAGCCGTCGCGGCTCTTTTTTCAGAATTCCCGGGCTAAAGAGGCCGAAATGTAGTGTATACTATTTCCGGCTCCGGAGAGTCGGCGCCGAGCACGCGCCCCGTCTGCCGCACAGAACTCGGCCGAACGTTTCGGCCGCGCACATTTACCTCATATGAAGGACGCGAGATGACCGCGACGAAATCCCCTGTAAACGCCCCTGCAGCTACCCCCGCCAACAAACAAGCGAAAGCGGCCCCCGCCCGCCGCGACGACGTTCTTAACGACCTCTTCTGCGTTCGTCGCGAACCCCTCGAACAGGCCCGCTACGCCGCGCGCGTCGTAGAAGCGGAGAATTTCCGCGTCCTCAAGAGCGTGCTCTCGGTCGAATGATTCAGCCTTAAAATCAAGCCAAAGCGCGAGCCCTATTCGGGCGCGTTCTGGCGGCAATATACGAAAAACGCGTCCCTTTTTGGCGGCGCGTTTTTTCATTTCCGAACGGAGGGTTGCGCCCGTCCTTCGCCCTTCTAAGCTCCGAGCCGCCCGCGAATCAGCCGGATAAACATCTCGTGCACTCTAAGGTCGTCAGTCATTTCAGGATGAAAGGCGAGTCCGATCTGATTCTCATACCGAACGCCGACCGTCCGGCCGCCGACGGACGCAAGGACGTCCACGCCGGGGGCCGTCTCCGTTACGAACGGAGCCCGAATAAAGACGAGCGGGAAATCCGCGATATCGCCGACCGACGAACGCGTCTCAAAGCTGCCGAGCTGCCTCCCGTAGGCGTTGCGCCGGACCGTAACCGGAAGCGTCCCCAAATGGACGGAGTCGTCCCGATCCAGTTTCCTCGCCAGTAGGATCAGCCCGGCGCACGTCGCCAGAACGGGCAGGCCGTCTAAAACGGCCGACCGAACGGCGTCAAACAGCTCCAGCTTCTTTAAGAGCAGCGCCTGCGCGGTACTTTCGCCGCCGGGCAGAATCAGGCCGTCGACGTCCGCAAAATCCCGCCGTTGACGGATCTCGACGGCGTCGGCGCCCAGCCGCCGCAGAACGCGCTCATGCTCGATAAACGCCCCTTGAACAGCAAGTATTCCCACGCGCATTATTGGCCCCGTTCTTCCATAATCAACTTGATTTCCGCCGGATTGATTCCGACCATCGCCTCGCCCAGATCTTCCGACAGTTCCGCGATTAATTTGGCGTCCCGAAAGTTCGTTACCGCCTGAACAATCGCGGCGGCCCTCTTCGCCGGATTGCCCGACTTAAAGATTCCGCTCCCCACAAACACCCCTTCCGCGCCAAGCTGCATCATGAGAGCCGCGTCGGCCGGAGTCGCGACGCCCCCCGCCGCGAAATTGACGACGGGCAGCTTGCCGTTTTCGTGAACGGATAGCAGCAGGTCGTACGGAACCCGCAGCTGTTTCGCTTCCTCAAACAACTGATCCGGACCGAGGGAAACGGCCTTTCTGATTTCCGAATTCATCTTGCGGATATGACGGACCGCCTGAACGACGTCGCCCGTCCCCGGCTCGCCCTTCGTGCGGATCATGGCCGCGCCCTCCTGAACGCGCCTGAGCGCCTCGCCCAGATCGCGCGCGCCGCACACGAACGGGACTCTAAACTGCGTCTTGTCGATGTGGTATACGTCGTCGGCGGGGGACAGAACCTCCGATTCGTCGATATAGTCGATCTCGATCGCCTCTAAAATCTGCGCCTCCACAAAGTGGCCGATGCGGCACTTGGCCATAACGGGTATGCTTACCGCCGCTTGAATTCCCTTAATCATTTTGGGATCGCTCATTCTCGACACGCCGCCTGCCGCGCGGATATCCGCGGGGATGCGTTCCAAAGCCATCACGGCGCAGGCGCCGGCGTCTTCCGCGATTTTCGCCTGCTCGGGAGTGGTAACGTCCATAATAACGCCACCTTTCAGCATTTGCGCCAATCCCTTATTGAGTTCATACTGTTTTTTATCCATGATCGGACCTCCTGATTTCTCCCGGCGTCTCCAATCATATGCCAAACTGGATATAATCAAATACTCAAAACAAAATAATTTTCTAATACCAGATCAACGCCGTTTCGGTTTGTCCGAGGCTCCGGAAAGACGGCGCTTGAATAGAGCTGCGTCGCGGGAAAACAGAGGTCGGAAGAAGAGCGACGGCGACGGCGACGGGCGCGGCGGCGCCATGACGATTCAAGCGAGTTTACGGCCAGACTGGCGAGTCGGCAAATAAAAAACGGCGCGATCCGAAGACCGCGCCGAGTCAAAAAAGTAAAAACCGTTCTGCGCGCGCCATAATTCACGGCGCGCTCTTTATGCTCCTATCGCCGCGCCCCCTCGCCGTAGTCGGGATCGTACTTGCGCACGACGAGCCGGCAGAAGTCGAC
>CAMNJU010000333.1 GCA_946541595.1 uncultured Planctomycetales bacterium | reverse complement strand
GTCCGGCTGGGCGCCCTAACGGGCGCGTGCGCGGCCTTACGCCACGCGGCGGCGGACGCCCGGAATCTGACGCCGCGTTATCAACCGAACCGGTCCGTCAAAACGAAAAACCGCTCCATCCCAAAAGAGTTAGCGCTCTTTTCGAACCAATGCCAATCGGAAGCCGAGGCCGCGGTACCCGACGCGCGAGTGGGAACGGCGAGAGCTGCTGACGCCCGCGTCGTCGAGGCTCCAGCTGCCGCCGCGACACACGTGGTCCAAGCCCATCCGCGGGCCCGCGTAGTCCGTCAAATTCCCCATCGGGTAATCTTCATTCAAATCATAGCACCACTCCCACACGTTGCCGAGCATATCGTAAAGTCCCCATGCGTTCGCGCCTTTCTGCCCGACTTCATGCGCGTGACCGTCTGAATTGTCCAGATACCAGGCAATTGCGTCAAGTTCCCCATAGCGTTCGTCGGCGGCGCCCGCCATACACGCGTATTCCCACTGCGCCTCCGTCGGAAGCTGAAACTCAAATCCGTCGGGAGCATAACCGCCGTCGTTTAATTTCGAGACAAACTCCTGCGTTTCCTCCCAGGAGATATTATTTACCGGCGTCGTTTTCGTTTGCTCTCCGTCGCTGAGATTCTTTCCAGCAACCGCCTGCCAAAGCTCTTGCGTCGTCTCCGTCTCGGCAAGCCAGAAACCGCGCGTCAGCGTTATCACAAAATCTTTTTTATCGCCGCTCCACGCCGTCGGCTCACCCCAGTCGCCTTCCGTCTTTCTGTTCCAATGTCGGACAAAACTGCCGGAGGGCGCCCAACGAAACGCCGTCTTCACGCCCGAAATTTCAATCTCCATGCGCTCGCCCGCTTCCGGAACCGCCTCATTTTCCTTAACTTCGGCGCCGTCCGTTTCGTCTTGACTGAGTTCGTCGGCGGCGGCGTTACCGTCAATCCCGCTTTTATCCGGCTCTTGACTTGAATCTTTCGAACCGGATTCGCCGGAATCAAAGACTCCGTCAAAATCAACGGAGTCGCTTGCAGACTGATCGGAACCGTTATACTTGCCTTTTACCCGAATGTCGTGTTTTTGTAGAATTTCTGTAAACCTGGAAAATACGTCCTCGACCGTCAAACTGTCTGAAACAAACTCGTCCTTATTTCTCTTTCTCCATTCTATGACGCGCGGATTCTCCGTCATTTTTTTCATTTCTCTGAGCTGAATGAAAAAGAGGCGCGCGAATCTTGATCTGGGCAACTGATGAACGACGTCATATTCATTATCAACTATGACGGCCGCCCCTAAAAAAGTAACCGCCAATGACGAAAGTTTGCTAATCGACGGATTGTCTTGAAAAGAACTTACTTCAGACAAGTCGCCCTCGCTCCCCCCATACAAATACAGTCTAAAGGTATACGTTTCAAGCTTCCAAACAAAAATAAACTGCTCCAGCTCTTTCTTAACGTCCTTTTTCCACGTAACCTCGTCCGGAAGATTATTAAGCGCGTTTTCGTACCGATCCAAATAGTCCGCCACTTGGCTAAATTTAATAAAAAATGGGATGGCAACGCTTGCCAGATGACCCTCTTTTTGAGGGGCGGGCCATACGGCCTGATCTTCGGAGAACCTCATTTCGTCGCGAAACCAATGCTCAAAAGCAGGGGAATACTTGTCCGACTTTGGATCTAACGCCGACATGATTTCGTGTACGTCGTTGCGGGAGGCGAAAATAAGCGCCCCTATTTCCTCCATGCTTGGCAGCTTATCGATCAACGCGCGGACAGAGGGCAAATACTCTTTTTTATCTGCGTTGGCGTACTTTTTCCAATCGGGAAGATCATACTCAAAGATTCGGTAGTCGTCCTTAGTTGTCGTCATAGGAATCGAGGGGCGTTTGGCCGACTTCCGCGCTTTCATCTGGCCCTGGGCTTGAATCACTAGATCCGGATTCATCGGATTTAAAGACCCCGTCACAGATAGCGAAAACACTTGCGATCTTTCCGGATCCGTTATCCTCTTTTCTAAGTCAGAGAGCGGAATCGCTTGCGGACTTATCGGATCCGTTATCCTCTTTTCTAAGTTAGAGTCGTATTTTTGCAAAACCCTTGTCAACATGGAAAACATGTCTTCGACCGTCATACGGCCTGAAACAAACTTGTCTTTATTTTTCCTTCTCCACTCTATGACGTCTGGATTTTTCGATGCTTTTTCCATTTCTCTGAACAAAAGGAAAAATTGGCGCGTAAACCTTGAATAGGGCGCCTGACGAATGACTTCGTATTTTTCATTAAATAAGTCCGCCCCTAAAAGAGGAGTCGCCATAATCAGAAAGAGCGCACCCGACGGATCGTCTTGAAAATGCCTTACGGCAGTCCACCCAAATACATACAGGGTAAAGGTATAATATTCGAGATTCCAAACAAATTTAAACTGCTCCAATTCTTTCTTTAAGTCTTTTTTCCACGCAACCTTGTCCGGAAGATTATTAAGCGCGTTTTCGTACCGATCCAAATAGTCCGAGATTTGTTCATTGTTAAAAAAAGTCGCGACTATAAAGGTTATCCTGTCGAGCGTGTCTTCATGGAGTGGCCATGCGGGCTGATCTTCAGAAAGATTCAATTCGTCGCGTAACCAACGCTCAATCGTAAAACTATATTTGTCCGACTTTGGATCTGCCGCCGACACGGTTTCGCGAGCAGTCTCGTATTCGGCCAAACCTATTTCCTTAAATTCGTCCACACTTGGCAGCTTATCGATCAACGCGCGGACCGAAGGCGAATACTCTTTTTCATCTGCGTCGGCGTACTTTTTCCAATCGGGAAGATCGTACTCAAAGATTCTGTAGTCGTCTTGAACCGTAGTCGTTTGATCGGCGTCTGCGCTTTTACAGTCGTCGCAGAACCCCTGTGAACAACTCCCCAACAGAACTAAAACGAGCGCCGCGGAAACGGCGGCAATTCTTCGTCCCAAACTCGAAATAATCATTGTCGCTGTCCTTCTGACTATAATTCGTTTGTATTCGCCCCAAAACGGTCGGGCGCGCGCAAGTCGGCCTCCGCTCTCATATACGTCCTGCTTTACGCGGCCTGCGTCCCTTTAAAAAGCGCGAATCTAACGGCAGATTCGTCCGTGAAAGACATTTTAGACGGCCGCAATTACCAAAGTGAATAATACACAATTACATAACGCTTTAAAATACCAAAAAAAAGGGATTTCTGAAGAGAAAGACTCGAAAAGCTAGCCCCCAACGAACCGCAAC
>CAMNJU010000332.1 GCA_946541595.1 uncultured Planctomycetales bacterium | reverse complement strand
AGGACGATCAAGGAAGATTGATTTACCTAAAAGACGAATTCCTGGCTTGGTTGGAAAAAATCAAAGAAGACGATGAAGGAAGATTGAATTACCTAAAAGAGAAACGACAGAAAATAACAGAGCTAATACGGCGACTGTCGGATTGTCAAATTGAAAGAGAGGCTTCCATAAACAATGGAAACCCGGACGCGGGTAAACCGATTAGAAAAGTATGGCTGCCCAAACCGGAATTTAATCAGTGGGGAGATTTGACCCCAAGGTCGGCAAGAGAAATCGGATCAAAAGTAGAATTGCTCTTATATCAGGAAGGCTACCTTCAATCGCAATGTAAGAGAACCGACATGACGGAATACTACAACGAAGTCGTTAGAAAAGCAAGAAAGCTGGGAAAGATCACCGCGGCAGAAGACGGAACGTGGCGCTACAAACGAGACGGTTAAAAACTTAACTCTGGGCGCGGCGATAAGGGCGGCGCGGCGGAACGCGCGCGAAAGGACGGCAAGAAAGACGGCCGGCTTTATATGAAAAAATTCGGAAAAAACGGGGTAAAAAACCGGATTTTCCGCAAGCCGGGCGCCGCCGCGCCGTATGATATATACCGAAAGGGGTATTTGTCGAATAAGCGCGTCTGAGTCTCGTTACCTCCTCTCAGGCGCGTTTACTCCGGGGGGCGGCGACGCCCCCTTTTTCTCCAATTCCGCTCTTGCCTGAAAAATACCGAACAGGCGATCCGCCTGAATAAAAAAGAGCCCGGCGCCGCTTTGGACGCCGGGCATGCTTATACGGTAAACACGAACGCTTCCCGCCGTGCGGAACGCGCGAACGCCGACGCCTCGGTCAGCGTGCCGCGCGCTTTTTCGCGAGCTCTTTCTTCAGTTCGCGCCACGGCCGGGCGAGCAGCCCGTAGGCGTTGGCGTGGTACATATAGAGCGTCGCGACGGACGAGTACGGCGACCATTTCGCGCACCTCTTTTCGACGGCGGCGCGGGAGACGTCCTCCGTTTCGTAGAGCCACTTATATGCGGCGAGAAACGCCTTGTCGCCGGTCGGCAGGATATCGTCGCGCTTTAGGACGCATAGGAGATACATCTGGGCGGTCCAGTTCCCGATTCCTTTAACGGCAAGGAGCCGCTTTTTGGCGTCGGCGTCGGAAAGGGGCTCGAGATCGGCGAGTACGAGTTCGCCGGAGAGCACCGCTTCGGTGAATCCGAGAATGTACTGGCATTTGGGGCGCGACAAACCGATATTGCGCAGCTCCGAGGCGGGGAACCGCGAGATTGTCTTGGGCGTAATTTCGCCCCCGCAAAGATTGACAAGCCGGTTACAGAGAATCTCGGCGACATGCCCGGAAATCATCTGCCCGACGATCTCCTGAACGACGAACGAATAGCCGTCGGAGAAATCCTCGTGCACAATATCGCCGACGGCGTCGAAGACGGTCGAAAGCCGTTTGTCCTTCTTTTCGAGGTACGCCACGCGCGGATCGTCGCGCTTAATGACCCACAGTCCCATACCGGTCTCCTTTGTTAGCGTTTTTTTTCCCATTGTACCGGAGCGGGCTGGGCAAGACAAGCGCGGCGCGGAAATCCGTCTTGCGCGGCGGCGCCAATTTGCTACAATCGAATTCGGCGTTAATGCGTTCGACGCCGCAGTTTTCAACGCATTTCAAAGGACCCCTGCCGTGACCTCAGCCCGATTTCATCGCGTTCTATTTTGCCTGACGTTATCGCTCGCGTTTGCCGTGAGCGCGCCGTCGTCCGTTCGCGCGTCCGAACCGAGCGCGCCGCAGACGTTCCCCTACTCCGGCGCGTTGTCCGGCGGGTCGGAACAGGATCCGTCCGAGGCGGAAACGCCGGAAGAGTGGCTCAAGCGGCTCGAAGCGGAATTCGCCGAAAGAAAAGCGCAGGAGGCGCTCGACGAACAGGAAGCGCTCGAAGAGGAAGAAGCGGCGGCGCGGGAAGAAGAGGATCGGGCCGAGCCCGCCGAATCGGACGCGGCGGTTGCCGAAACGCCGAGCGCGGAGCCGCGGCGGTCGGTCGGCGCGCTCCCGGAAGATCAGGAGCGCGATATTAAACTGCGGCGCGAGGCGATCCAGAAGCAGTTCACGGCGAACGAAATCCGCAAAGCGCGCCGCCGGATCGAAATGGAGCGGCTCTACCGCGAGCGTCAGGAAGAGCTCGCGCTCATCGCCAGACGGGACCACGTCCCAACGGCAAATTTCGGGCACGTCTATCACCGGGAATTCCACTATCGGGGCGAATATAAGCGTCAGGACCGGCTCTGGCGAGAAGAGTCGATCGGGGAATATTACGGCGGAAACTGGAAGCACGTTCCGGTCGACACGGCGCTCGCCGCCGTTCTGCCGGGCCGGTATCCGCACCGCACGCACAACGCCCAGTATTTCTACCGCGCGGTTCTCGAACGCAGTTTAGAGAAGAGCCGCGCGGCGCAGGACCGAGTCTACCGCCATATGCGGTCGCCCTTCTAACGGCCCAGGTTCGGTCAGAGATAGCACAGGACGGCGATTACGGCCGCGATCATAGCGGCGACGGTCAGCCAGGCGGCGACGTCGCCGACGATTTTCGGTACGACCGGCTGCGGCTCGCGCGTCAGGACCGGTTCCGGGTCCGGTTCGCGAACGGCCGCGAGCTTCTTCATGCGCACGGTAAAGTACGCCAGCACAAAGCATCCGATCGCAATCGCGAGAAAGATCCAGACGCCGAGCAGTCCGCGTCCGGCGTCGGTAAACTCAAAGAGACGGCTGATAAACCAAATAATGAAGTAGGCGACGCCCGCGGTCAGAATCGAAGGGCGGCCGTTCGCGCCGACGACGACGAGCCGCGCCGCGACGCCAAAGACGAGCGCGGTTCCGTAAAAGGACAGCAGATACGGGAGGGTCTCGTCCCGGCTCCGCTCTCCGGCCGCCCCGATAGCGATCGCCATGGGAACGGTCAGCAGGGCGACGCCTTCGGGCGAGAAGAGGAACGACAGGACGCTCAGACCGGCGCTTTGCGGAGCGCCGTCCGAGACGCGGCTGCGCCGCCAGTACCAGAAGGCCAGTCCCGCGGCGGCCGCGATCCAGAGCAGATAGAGAAGATAAGAGTTGGGGCAGACTTTCGGCGCAAAACTGTCGTAATAACGCTGGGGAGACCTGAAGGACGCGAAGAGAAGCGCGCCCGCCGCGAGAAAATAGGGGGGCCAAAAGGACGTCTTATCGAGAACTTTCAGTTCGCGTCCCCATGCGGAGACA
>CAMNJU010000331.1 GCA_946541595.1 uncultured Planctomycetales bacterium | reverse complement strand
GTCTAAGTTGGGGCGTCCGCCGGCAGCGCCGGCGGCTCGCCGCCCGTTGGGCGGGGGCGTTGCGCTTCGGTTGTTCTTTTTCTGCGTCACGGCGGGGGTTCAATTGCAAATTCATCGCATTTCTCTATAATATTTTCGTCGCGCGGCCGACGTCGGCTCGCGCAGAAGAACAGCCCGAAATCAAGGAACCCAAACTCATGTCAAGCAATCGTCGTCCGGAAACTATGGAACGCATTACGACGCCGGCGTTAGCCGAAGCGTTTATCGAAGAGCAGCTGGCCGCGCTTAAGGCGCAAATCGGCTCGAAAAAGGTCTTGCTCGCGCTTTCTGGCGGAGTCGACTCTTCGGTCGTCGCCGCGCTGCTCATTAAGGCGGTCGGGTCGCAGCTCACGTGCGTTCACGTCAATCACGGTCTGCTTCGAAAAGGCGAGCCGGAGCAGGTCGTCGAGGTCTTTCGGAATCAGATGAACGCGAATCTCGTCTACGTGGACGCAATCGACCGGTTCCTCGATAAACTTGCCGGCGTGGCCGATCCGGAACAGAAACGCAAAATTATCGGCGCGGAATTCATTCGGGTCTTCGAAGAGGAAGCGCGGAAATTAGAAGGGATCGAGTTCCTCGCGCAGGGTACGATCTATCCTGATATTCTCGAAAGCGGACCGGTTAAGGCGCATCATAACGTCGGCGGACTTCCGGACGATCTGCAATTTGAATTGGTCGAGCCGATTAAGCTGCTCTTTAAAGATGAAGTGCGGGTCGTCGGCAAAGCGCTCGGCCTTCCGGACAATATGGTCTATCGGCAGCCGTTCCCCGGGCCGGGACTCGGCGTGCGGTGCGTCGGCGCGATTACCCGCGATCGGCTCGAAGCCGTTCGGGAATCGGACGCCATTCTCCGGGAAGAGTTCGCTAAAAATGGGCTCGAAGGGAAAGTGTGGCAGTATTTTACGGTCGTGCCCGACTTTAAGTCGACCGGCGTGCGCGACGGCGTGCGAAGCTACGATTGGCCCGTCGTGCTCCGCGCGGTCAATACGCGCGACGCAATGACCGCGACCGTCGAGGACGTCCCGTTCGCGCTCCTCCAGAAGATTACGCAGCGCATTGTTACCGAAGTCAAAGGCGTTAATCGCGTACTCTACGATCTCACGCCGAAACCGACCGGAACCATCGAGTGGGAATGACCCACGACGGCGACGGCGTCCGCGAGAAGATCTATTCCGAAAACGCAGTCAGACTGTTGAATCAGGTGAAAGCATGAAATACGTAAAACTTGGTCTTTCCGATCTGAACGTATCCCGTATTTGTATGGGCTGCATGGGGTTCGGGGATCCCGGACGCGGTCGGCACAGCTGGACCGTCGGCGAAGAGGACGCCAGAGAAATTATCAAGCGTGGTCTGGAGCTTGGCGTTAACTTTTACGATACGGCCATTGCGTATCAGAGCGGAACCAGCGAGCAGTACGTCGGCCGCGCGCTTCGCGACTTTGCTAAGCGCGGGGACGTAGCCGTCGCGACAAAGTTTCTTCCGAGAACGCAGGAAGAGATCGAAAAGAACGTGAGCGGTCAGGAGCATATCGCGAATATGATCGACACGAGTCTTAAGAATCTCGGAATGGATTATGTCGACCTTTATATCTATCACATGTGGGACTGGCAGACGCCAATCTACGACGTCATGGACGGCTTGGACCGTATTGTCAAAGCAGGCAAAGCCAGATATATCGGAATTTCCAACTGCTTTGCCTGGCAGATCGCCAAGGCAAACGCCCTTGCGGAAAAAGAGGGGTTTGCCAAGTTCGTCTCCGTTCAGGGACACTACAATCTCATCTTCCGCGAGGAAGAACGGGAAATGGTTCCTTACTGCAATGAAGAAAAGATAGCGCTCACTCCGTACAGCGCGCTGGCGTCCGGCAGACTGGCACGACTTCCCGGCGAGGGCGGAACCAAACGCGCGGAAGAAGACGCCTACGCGAAGTTTAAATATGACGCGACGGCGGAGCAGGATAACGTAATCATAGCCCGGGTGGCGGAAATAGCGGAAAAGTACGGCGTTACGATGACCGAAGTCTCGCTTGCCTGGCTGCTGACGAAGACGGCGGCTCCGGTCGTCGGCGCGACCAAGCTGCGTCATATCGAAGGCGCGGCTAAAGCTGCGGATCTGGAACTTGCGCCGGAGGACTGCGCATATCTGGAAGAACCCTACGTTCCGCATCGGCTTGCGGGCGTTATGGCGCAGAATAAGCCCGCCGCGGCGAAGGAAAAGCACGTCTGGTCCACAGGCGGTCAGAAGATTGTCAAGCAACCTTCCTGAGCGAATAAACGAAAAAGATTTCAGCACACTAAAATAAACGTTAATCGCGAAAAGAGGCTCTTTATGAAAATGAACTTTTCGCTAATTGCGGCTGTTGTTCTTCTTAGCTGTTGCGCGGGCTGCGGGAGCGCTTCCCGAACGGAAACGGCGGACGCGCAGACGGCGCCGGCCGCGCAGACTGAAACAGAAGGCCAAATGGAATCTGCCGAAAGCCAAACGGCGGCGGAGCCGAAAACAGAACCCGTCGCGGAAGCGGCTTCCTCCGAGACGCTAACCGAGTCGGAAAAGGCGGCGCCCGCCCCGGGAACGCGTTCCGACGTCTTAGTCGTCTACTTCTCCGCTACCGGCGTTACCAAGAAAGTGGCGCAGCGGCTCGCTTCCGTAACCGGGGGCGACACGTACGAGATTCTGGCCGCCGAGCCCTATTCCGTCGCGGACCTGAACTATAACGACAAGAACAGCCGTTCCACTAAAGAGCAGAACGACAAGAAGGTCCGTCCGAAGATCGGAAGCAAAGACGTCGCCTTAGCCGGCTATAAAACGGTATATCTTGGCTTCCCAATCTGGTGGGGCGAGGAGCCGCGCATTCTGGATACCTTTGTGGAGAAATACAGTTTCGACGGGATTACGGTCGTTCCGTTCTGCACGTCGGGCAGCAGCGGGATCGGCAGGAGCGGCCCCAATATGGAGGAGCTTGCCGGAAGCGGCGTCTGGCTCAAAGGCAAGCGGTTCAGTGAAAACGTATCGGAAGCGGATCTCCGAGCCTGGGTCGACAGTCTGAAGTAAACGAGAAGAGCGGGAGGACGGCGCCATGCCTAACGTAAAGACAAACGTTTGGATCAAGCGGACCTTGGACGCCGTCATGCTCGCTCTCCTTCTCTGCCTCATGGCCTATCAGGTCGCGGGAGAAGCGGCGCACGAATGGTTCGGCGTGGGAATGGTCGCCC
>CAMNJU010000330.1 GCA_946541595.1 uncultured Planctomycetales bacterium | reverse complement strand
ATATTCTCTCTATACCGACTGGGGAATCGACGGGACGGGCGTTTCCTTAGTCGTAGATTTTGAGGTTTACCTCAATTATTTGTGTCTAGCTTCTTTCTGTCGACGCGTCGGTTTCTTTGATATCGACGGGTATTTCCCTTACAGAGGCTGGATTCCCCGGACGCTTGACGTTCCGGGCGCCGTTATACGGGATATTCTGCCGCAGGGGAAATACGAGGGTTTTCCGGAGAGAGCAGGGGAGGCCGTTCCCTGTTATTTCGATAAGACGTCGAATTGGATCTGCTGTGGGGATCCCGAACGGGCGGGGACGTCGGTTCAGTTTACCGGTCAGGCGATCGCCACGCTTAACGGCGAAGGTCAACTGACGGCGCTGTGGTTAAAGCCTGTCTTCGTTTCGACGTATGAAACGCTGGACGAGTTTGCGGCGGCAACCGGCGTCGATAGGTCTCGTGTCGTAATTGCCCAATGAGGAAAGGGATTAACTTCCGCCGCGCTCCAAAAGAAAACCGGCGCCGTCCGCGCATATTGGGACGGCGCCGATTTTTATGTTAACGCGTCGCGCAGATCGTTCGGTCACACGAATTTGAGGAGCGCGTAGCGTTTCTTTCCGCTTCGGAGGACGACGACCGTTTCGCTGGCAAGGTCGGCGGCCGACAGAATCTTATTGACGTCGGTTACCTGCTTGTTATTGACGTACGCGCCGCCCTGCTGCACGGCGCGGCGGGCGTCGCTCTTCGTCTTGGCCAGGCCGGAGAGGACGAACGCGTCGAGGAGCCCGATCTCGCAGTGGTCGAGCTGCTCGCGCGAAAATTCTTTGCTCGGGACGTCGGAGAAGACGGACGTAAGTTCCGCGTCGGAGAGATCTTCGATCGCGGCGCCGAAGAAGATCGCGGTCGCCTTTTCCGCGGCCGCCAAGCCCGACTCGCCGTGCGTTATGAGCGTGAGTTCTTTGGCGACTTGCTTCTGCAGAACGCGCTGTCCAAGATGTTCGCGATGCTCCGCGATGAGCGCGGTCGCTTCCTCTTCGGTCATGTCGGTAAAGAATTTGAACGCGTTTTCAATATCGGCGTCGTCGACGTTGACCCAATACTGATAGAACTGGTACGGGCTCGTGCGGTTCGGATCGAGCCAGAGCGCTCCGGATTCCGACTTGCCCATCTTTTTGCCGTCGCTTTTGAGCAGGAGTTTGCTCGTAAAGCCGTAGAGCTGGACGCCGAGCATACGCCGCGCAAGGTCGATGCCCGCGGTGATATTGCCCCATTGGTCGCTTCCGCCCGCCTGAATTTCGCAGCCGTATTCGCGGCAGAGGTGGACGAAGTCGTACGACTGCAGGAGCATATAGCTGAATTCCGTATAGCTCAGGCCGTTTTCCGATTCCAGACGGCTTTTAACGGAATCTTTCGTCATCATGACGTTGACCTGGAACATCTTGCCGATATCGCGCAGGAAGTTCAGGAACGAATAATCCTTCATCCAGTCGTAGTTATTGACGAGAATGGCGCCGTTTTCCTTCGAATCGAAATCGACGAACCGCGACAGCTGCTTCTTAATGCATTCGACGTTGTGCCGGACCTGATCCTCCGTGAGCAGATTCCGTTCGTCGCTCCTGCCGCTCGGGTCGCCGATCATGCCGGTCGCGCCCCCGACGAGCGGGATCGGGCGGTGGCCCGCCTTCTGGAATCGGCGAAGATTCATAATCGCGACGAGATGCCCGACGTGCAGCGAATCGGCGGTCGGATCGAACCCGGTATAGATCGTTCGGGGTTTCGCCATGAGAAATTCGCCCATTTTTTCGTCGGTTACCTGGTTGAGCATACCGCGCCAGGTCAGTTCTTTAATCACGTCAAATTTAACGCTCATCGCTTTCTGCCTCTATACTTGGATTAAAGCGCTCCGCCGCCCGCGTCTGTCCGTTAATTGAAACGCGTCCGCGTTCGAAGCGCGATATAGCGCGGATTCTACCTTTTTTATTAAATTTGTAAACGGCGCCGAGGTTGCTATTATTATCTCAGACGCATAAATATCGGGAAAAACTGTTAAAAGGGCGTTGCGCGCGTTCGAACGTTCGTTTCGTCGCGGCGGGGCGCCCCCTTTATCGCGAACGGCAAATGGCGCTATAATAGCGCGGTATGGCGATCGGCGGCGTCGGCCGACGCGGCGAACGCGCCCTTGGCGCAAAGGCGGTAATTATGGGATGGCAATACAGCGAAAAAACAAAGCGGCTCTTTATGGACGCCGTACAGGGTAAAAGCGGCACGCATTCCGGCGAAGTTCCGAACGCGGACGGAGTAGGGGAGCATGGCTCCGTGGCGTGCGGAGACGCTCTGAAATTCACGTTCCGAGTCGAGCGCGACGAAAAGGACCCGGTCAACGACCGCATTGTGGAAGCGAAATTCCTCACGTTCGGGTGTACGTCCGCGATCGCCGCGTCGGAGGCGCTGTGCCGCATTATTGAAGAGCGGAAAGTTACCCCGATCGAGGCGCTCAAGATTACGAATCAGGATATCGTCGAATATCTCGAAGGGCTCCCGACGCAGAAGATTCACTGCTCCGTTATGGGCGCGGAAGCGCTTGAAGCGGCCGTCTTCGACTGGGCGGCCAAACGGGGCGTCGATATGGAAGCGCTGGGAATTAAGCGTCTCGGTTCCGACGAAAACGAAGGCCGGCTCGTTTGCAAGTGCTTTGGGATAACGGAACCGTATCTGCGCCGCAAGATTCGCGAACTGAAACTCAAGACGGTCGACGAAGTAACGGGCGCGCTCAAGGCGGGCGGCGCGTGCGGGTCCTGCCGCGGCGATATTCAGGATATTATCAACGACGTGTGGTCGGCGAATCCGTCCGATTCGTGCGCCGTGAACCTCTGCGAAGTCCCGGTTGCCGAACCGGAGCCCGAACAAAAGGCGGAAGCGCCGGCCGCGGCGTCCTCCGACGGCTTTATTCCGCTTGCGACCGTATCGACCGCGAAAGACGGATCCGTCGTTCAGAATCCGACGTTCGAGGTCAAGGCGTCGACCGCGCCGGCGGGGCAAGAGTTCGCGACCGCGTCGCCGTACCAGCGCGCCAAGCTCATTGAGAAGACGGTCGAAGAGGAGATTCGCCCGGTACTTAAGCGCGACGGCGGCGATCTGGAAATCGTCGATATTAAAGACAATCTTGTCTACGTGCAGCTCGTCGGAGCCTGCGACGGATGCGAGAGCGCCTCGCTGACGATCGAAACGCTCGTCGAAATGGTTCTCCAGGACAGGCTCGATCCGTCGATTA
>CAMNJU010000329.1 GCA_946541595.1 uncultured Planctomycetales bacterium | reverse complement strand
GGCTTTCGATTAGCGCGACGATGCGCTTTTGCTCTGGGAGGGGGGGGAGAGGAAGTATACAACTCTCTATTTGCTTAACGGTTACTTGAGGAATTGCAGAGCCTGAATATTTAAACCATATAGATTTAAAAGCATAACAACAGTGAAAAAGGTATTTGGGCAAGATGTTGTGAATATTGGTTGCGCAAATTGTAGTTTGCGTACAAGTGGCGACGTCGTCTTTGATTAAAGTTACATATCCAATAGAATTTCCTCGTGCAGGAATTACTAAATCGTCTCTGTGTAACTCCAAATCCGCGCTTTTTAAGTAACCGAGAACTGAATCGCTTTGCGTTGCGCTGTAAACAGGTATTCCTTCGTTATTTAAATCTTTTTTTAAGATAGTTTTGCCCATTCTTAGATTGGCAAAAGAACCGAATCTTTCCCATATCCAGTTTTTAGGCAGTGGGTACAAATATTCACTTGAAGAATTACTCTTCTGTTCTAAATCAAAGAGCATTTGTTGAGTTTTCTTTGCTTTACCCACGGTCAATTTCTCCCTTCAATCTTTTTAAGATCGTTGACAACGCTTTTGAGAAGATCAAGCGCTTCTTCAAGTTGGTCGACGGCCTCTTCTCCGGAATCGACAGGGTCGGGAAGATCTTCGTAATCGACAACCGATTCGTCGCGAATGAGGCCAAGGTCAAGAGTATCGCCCTTTTCAGCAATCTGTTCGCGCGTAAAGACGTTCCAGCGTTCGTCGTTTACCTTTCTTCGGTCCTTCGCCAGATACGCCGCTTCAAATTGCGCGAAATCTTCGACTTTCAGCGGATTCGTCTTTCCGAAACTCGGCATATTCGTTCGCAAGTCATAGAACCAGACCTCTTTGGTATTGTCCTGATCCGAGACGCCGCGCGTAAAGAAGAGAACGTTCGTCTTAACGCCTTGCGCGTAGAAGATTCCGGTCGGGAGTCGCAGGATTGTATGCAGATTGCACTTGTTCATTAAATCGACGCGGATTGACTTCCCTACGCCATCGTCGAAGAGGACGCTGTCGGGCAGAACGACGGCGGCGCGCGCCTTGCCGTCTGGCTTTAATGAGTTGTAGATATGCTGAAGGAAAATCAACTCTTTGTTGCTCGTTTTATAGGTAAAACTACGGAGCGCGCGTTCTCCTCCTTTTCTTGCTCCAAACGGAGGATTCGTCAGCACGACGTCGAGATCGGTCAGCGTTTTGCCGAGATCGGACAGCGTGTCCCCTAAGAGTATTTGAGAGTTAATTTTGTGAAGCATGGCGTTCATGAGCGCCAGTCTGCGCGTGTCGGGCACAAGTTCGACCCCGGAAAACGCCCGATTCAGTTCGAATTCCGCGGAGACGCCGTCCGGAAGATCGAAAAAGCCCTTCGTTCTGTCGTAAACGTAGCGGCTCGCGGCGATCATAAACCCGAAAGTACCGCACGCGGGGTCGTTGCACCGTTCGCCGGGCTGCGGGGCGATTAGCCGCGTCATGACGTCGATAAGGGGACGGGGCGTAAAATACTGGCCGGCGCCCGATTTCTTTTCGTTCGCGTTCTTTTCGAGCAAGCCTTCGTAAAGGTCGCCTAGACTCTCGTGCTCTTGGGAGAACCATTCGATTTCGTCGATCGACTTAACGATTTTGGTAAGGTTTTTCGGCTCGTCGATATTCGTTCTTGCTCCGGAGTAAATATCGTGGAGCATTTCGTCGGAGCTTTCTCCGAGTTTCGTTAGGATTTCCTTATAGAGCATTAGCTGATCGGCGCCGTCGCGTTCAATCAGCCGATCCCAGCGGTACTCGCTTGGAATACGCCTTTCGATTCCCTGTTCTTTCGCCAGCTTCAAGAACAGAATGTAGGTGAGTTCCGTTACATACTGATGATAGGTGATTCCGTCGTCCCGTAAGACGTCGCATAGATTCCATAATTTGGCGACGACGTTGGAAATTTCGTTCTGTTTGGTCATATCGCGCTTCCTATTTCGTTATATAAGTAGTAGTTGAGTTCGTCAATAATTTCGCGGAGCCTGTTGTCAAAGAGCCTGTTAATACGCGCGAATCCGCCCTGCATTTTGAAGATTTCGACTTCGTCGAAGTCTTCGACGTTCAGTACGGTTTCTTTCTTTAGATAGAGTTCGAACCGTTCGAGCCACGCAAGCTGATCAGCCGTGAAACGGTGTTTCTCTTTAAGGTTCGCGACGGCGCGTCTGATCTTCTCACTGTGGTCGAGCAGGGGAGAGCCGAGCGCCGCGTTGCGTATCCAAGAAACGATATCCGCGGCAATTTCGGCGTTTTCTCCAAATCGCGCTTTATTGAGTTTTTCCGGCGTGAAATTCTCTTCTCTGAGGGTTGCGCGGAGTTCCTGCAGGGCTTTTCGCGTGAGGTCTCTTGGGCGCGCGCACACAATATTGATCGCTTCGAGCTTTTCGCGGTTTTCTTTGACGTATTTAATGAATTCTTCGATATAGTCGCCCTTTGAAACGTCAGGCCGCGTGTGAGAAATTACTTTGTCTTCGGCGTTTATAACGACGACTTCTCTTCCTTCTCCTTCAAAATCGAGCGAATCGAGCATGGTCATGAGTTTTGGAGATTCAAGCAGGATTTCCTTTGCTTCTTCGGAAGAGCCGGCTTGAATTGACGCGATGAATTCGTCGGGCGTCCTGCCGCCGGAAAGGAATTTAAAGCGTTCGAACGTTTCCTCGTCAAATTTGACCTTAAGCCGCTGTAATTTTGCGACCGCCTGGTCGACTTGCGCCTTAATTTGCTCCTCTTTTTCGACGCCGAGGAGCCCGTCGACGATTTGAGTAAAGGTCGCTTTGGGATTGACGACGGCGGGCTTCATTGTCGTAAAATCCTCAAGCGTTTCGTAAACGCCGACCGGGTCGTATATTTCAAATCGGTCTTTTTTCAGTTTGGGACACAGCCGCGTGGCGCGTCCGAGCATCTGTTCAAAAAGGATTCGGCTTCTGACGGCGCGCCTAAAGACGAGCGCCGTTATTTCGGGAACGTCGATTCCTGTCGTGAGCAGATCGACGGTAACGACGACGCTTGGCGCGTCTTCGTTTTTGAAGCGGCGGATCGCCTGATCGACGATTTCTTTGTCGCCGATCTTTCCGGTGATCTTTTGAATATAATCCGGCCGTATTCCCTGTTTGGCGTATATTTCGCGCAATATCATGACGATCGAGTCCGCGTGCGCGTCGTCTACGGCAAAGACGAGCGTTTTGCCGACGGTTTTCGGTTTATCGGGCCGTAAGTCTTTGGCGATCTCTTCCAGAACGACCCTGTTAAAACTCTCA
>CAMNJU010000328.1 GCA_946541595.1 uncultured Planctomycetales bacterium | reverse complement strand
CGATGAGATTTTCAAAGATGTATCCCATGCGGATACTGTCGAATTTCTCGACGGAAAGGTCGAGGCCGGCAAAGGAACTAACGACCGAATAGAGACAGCCGTCGGCGTTCATCTTGTCGATGTGCTTATTCATTTCCAGCTCGCCGATAATCTCGCGGACGTTGGGAGAAAATCCGGCAATGTATTCTTTGAAGCTTGCGGCGAGTTGGTCGGGGTCTTCGTGACAAAGGAGTTCGAGCGTGAATTCGCTCGTGCAGTAGAAATTCTCTTCTGAGATTTTGCACAGTCGCTGGGCGGGCAGCTTCGGATTCTTTTTGAACGCCTCGACGACCGCCTTTTTCGTCTTTTTAAGCGCGCATTCGAAACGGCGGATGATCGTCATGGGAATGACGACGTCGCCGTATTTGTCCGGCATATAGGAGCCGCGCAGCTTGTTTGCGATACCCCAGATAAAATTCGCTTCGTCCGAAATTTCAATTCGGTCGTCTTCGTCGTCTATAAGCGTGTCGAATAAGGAGCTCATCGGTCCGGCTTCTTTTTCTTGTGAATCTGAAATTCAGTTGTGAAAATAAGTTAGACCGTAAATCGGGCTTACCAAAACGCATAGATTTTGGCAATCCAAGAGAGCGCCTGTTTTGCCTGAAATTTGAAAGAAAAAATGCTTTTTTGGACTTTTTATTGGCGAAAAAGCCCATTTTTATTGAAAGAAAACGCTTTCTCTTTAAAATTAGAGAAACAGAAACGTTTAGGCTGTAAAGCGCCAAAATCTATGCGTTTCTGCAAAAACCGCCTCTTTTCTTCGGGGGACATTTTCGCAAACCTAGCGGTTTGGTTTGGGGCGGGGGATTTTATTCTCGGTTATGGCGGTTTGTGAACGGCGTTGCGTCGTAACATTATGGCGAACCGGACGTTACGTCCGGCTGGGCGCCCCGCGTTGCGGGTCGCGAGCGCGGCCTTTCGCGTTGCGGCGGCTTGTGCGCTTTGCGGGTTATTGGGCGTCGGTTAGACCGGCCAGTCGGCCGGTTGCGCCCTTACGCGACGCTTCGGCGCTATGCTTGGCGTTGTATTGCGCGGCGGTTAGACCGGCCAGTTGCGCCGGCCCGCTCTGCGGTCGACTGTCTATTGATCTAAACATGTTGAGCCGCCGGCGTCGCTTTGAATTTCGTTTGTGCGCGCGTCCTGATTTTGAGCGTCCGACTTTGTCGGAGACGGAGGACGGACGCGTCAGGCGGCGTGTAAATTCCCTTTTTTACTGAAGCGTCAAGAATCAATGAAACAAAAGAAGAAAGGAGCCGTCTAAAAGGTTACACAGGAAGACAGACGACGTTATGACACGTTCGTCACTCGGGATAGCCGCTCTGTTTTTTTTCGGCTGTTCTACGCGAGCTTGCGAAGTCTTCTTGAAAGGGCGAAGACGCCCTTGAACGCTAAACAATACATTTTACAGCGCCGGAGAAGCCCGTCGGAACGTTCGACGGACGGTTTCCTGTGTTCGGTCTAAATCTTCTTCGCACGATATTTCGATTCACCATTTTGTTCTTCGAGGAGATTCCAATGCGTCTCAATAAGATTGCCGCGTTCGTTCTCACGCTTGCCGCTGTCGTGTTTGTCTGCTTGCCCGATTATTCGCCGTTTCACGTTTTGGGCCGGCTTGCCGTGCCTGGCGCGCTCTGCCCGTTGGCGATTACGAAACGGTTCGTTCATGGCGAACTGCGCGTATACGCGTATTCTCAAGAGATCATTCTGTGCGTCGGCCGGACCGACTTCATGGCGATTGAAACGCTCCAGAATCTTGCGCCGGGAGATCAGATTGAGCTGAGCGCTGTCGGTTACGAAGGGGGCGCCGTCGAAACTCGGATTTTAGGATGCGCGTTTGACAGCGAGCTCGGCCTTGTCTGTCTGGGGCTTGAAAATAACCGCGCCGCGCGCGACTTTCTCGTCGACCGACAGGCGTTGCGGAACGCGGGATTCGATTGCCCGATTTGCTTTAATTCGTGGCGCGTGCGCTAGTTGCGTTTCTTTTGGAACCGTCTTTTTGACGGATGTATTAAAAAAATGAAGTTTTTTCTTTTTTTGCTGTTTTATTATTGTTTTTGAATTTTGGTTTTTTATAATTAAGAACGTTGCAAGGATAATGCTGTTTTGTCTGGTTCCGCGGGTCGCGCCGCCTGCCGATAGAACGCGTTTTCCGATCAGCGTTTTAAAATATGCCGGAACGTACGGCAAGCGCTAGGCTTGCGAGTCGTCCGGTTCGTTGGCGCCGGCACGGGGCCGGTTCCGACTTGTTCTGCGGGAAGAGTTGGCCAAACGGCCTGTCTTGCCGGCTTCTTAAAGAAGGCCCGGTCGCGAGTTAATCGCGGACTCTTTCTGGTTTTCTTCAATTCTGCTCCAATGAAAGGTTCGTTATGAATAAGCGCTTTATGTTATGGACTGCGGTTCTCGTTATGGCGGCGGCTTGGGCTGTCGATCGAGCGTACGCCGACGTCGGGGAAATGGTTTCCTTGGCCGCGCCCGTTCGAAACAACTCGCCCTCCTACTCTTCGCGCGGCAAACTGATTCTCGTTCAGAGCGGCGAAAGGGTTTTCGTTTGCGTTGGGCAAGTCCATTATTCCGTGAACGGTCCCAGAGGCCGAATGTACCAGAATCTGGTGAGCGAGTTCGTCGTTGACGGCCCGCAGGGGCGGCAAATAATCCGTCCGGAATTCGAGAAGGCGTTCGTTAATCTCGAACGGGATATTGTCTACTTCTTCTACCGTCATACGCCGCAAACCAAGAAGCTAACCGCCGAAAAGCTCTCTCGGCGCCCCGTCTCGGTGGGCGATAGCATTATGCTCGACGTTTCCTATTCGAGGGGCGATACGAAAAAGGGGCCGCAAGCTACTGCCGCAAAAAGCGACGACGGACGGTGGATCGGGGCGCTTCATGGCAAGGGCGGTCAGTCCGGCAGCCCGGTCCGATCGGAAGGCGCCGAAATCGTAGGCCAGTTCGACAGTACGGCGAATGATCCGACCGCCAAGAACGACTCGTACTTTAATCGTTTGGATTTCGAGACGGTCGCGGCCGATCTCGACGCCATTACGAGTGGTCGCGCCGCCGAGCGAGGCTTCCAAGAAGTTTTGCCCGGCGGACGGGTCAAAGGTTGCGAAAATTACGCTCATTATTGGAATTAAGGGCGACGGTTCGCGCAATTTTCGAACCGTCGACAAGGCGTGCGTCACACGCGATATCAAAGCGATCAACGGGAACAGGCTCGACGCCGTCGGGCTCGTTCTCGTTAAGCCCGACGGAACGGTTC
>CAMNJU010000327.1 GCA_946541595.1 uncultured Planctomycetales bacterium | reverse complement strand
GACGGTCGACGCCGGCGCGCTGAACCAGCCGATCTGAGCGGCGCAGGGGGTTGCGAACGTCATGGCGAAAACGCCGACGACGATCAGGGTGTAAAAATACACGACCGCGCGAGCGGACACGGAGTTACGTCGAATACGAGACATGGTTTTGCCCTCTTCAGTGTTGGTGGAAATGGAAGATACGCGGAATTGTGTAGGTGAAACCGTTAAGGTCTTGGATTGAGTCTGTTTCATGATCAAAACCTCTGATCAAAATAGTTAAGAGAAAGCCGGCAGAACGCCGGAGAAGGCGTACGCTTTCGCGAACGCCGAGGTTGAAAAGGCCTCTGCTTTCTCCCGTACAAATTGCCAATTTCAAGTCTGCTGGAAAGGTACAAAACTTGACGACGCTATAGCGAGCGCCGATTTGAAGCCCGGACAACAAGCGTGTTCCGCGCCACGAGGCGTCGGGCTGTCGTCGCTACTGGGAGGAAAGGAACGTGCAAAAAACGCCGACTAATCCGCGCTTCTCCAAGGCGCGAAGTCATTCGGAATTCTTCTTGCGTTCGATTCCTAACTGCAGTATTAGTCTTTTTGCCTCTTACTGCAAGTATTAATACGGATAATTTGCAAAAATCGGCAAAAAACTTTGCTCGCGAAGTCTCGACCCAGCCGTTCGTCAGGCCGAGCCCGCGCGATCTTGTTATTTGACGCGCCATGACGAAAAGGCGACGCACGCGTTAAATCCCGCGCGCTTGAGCGCCGTCTGCTCCACGGCAAAGTCATGCATCTTTTCGTTCTCCTCGAGCCAGAGAATGAGCGCGCCTCCTTGCGGGGTCGTCGCGCAACCGACGAAAGTCGTCTCGATCGGTTCGTTCGAAGCTCTTCCGAGCGGAATAAGCTCGATCTTGGCGCCGGGCTGCAGCTTGTCGAGTAAGGCGGCGCCGATGAAATCGAAACGGCCGATGCAAACGAGATTCGGGCCGGATCGACCGAACGCCAAAAGGCGCCCCTGCCGGAACCGCTTCGCTACGCACAGCGGAAGAACGGTCGCCGGGACCGCCATTTTGCCGAACCGCGAAGACGACTCGCCGAAGGCGAAAAACAATGCGAACAGCGCGACGGCCGACCACAGAAAGACGGCGTAATTTTTGAAATGGTACATGGAACAAATCCCCCAAATTTACGGACGATCAAACGACGGCGCAAAAGAATCGGCGGCGGACGATTTAAGCCTGGGACGGACGCAAGCCGATCCCGGCCGCGTCGAATTAAACGGGCCGATCTTCTAACGCTTCTTTTATTTTTTCGGCTGCCGAACGGCGCGAGCCGCTCTTGAGAAGACTTCTGCACGAAGGCATGGAGAGGTTAGCGACATACTACAAGAGCGCGTCTCCGAGCGACGGACCGCGTTTAAGCGGTACCGTCTGTCTTCCCATTTGTTTGGGGGGAATGCGGAAATATGAAGTTCTGCGTTCCCCGCCGAAATTTCACTTTCTCAGTGGACGCCTGAAAGCGCCGGCGCAAAACGACGTCCGCACGCCGAGATTAGCGGCGATGGGATCGGTCGTCAAAGAGACGGCAAAAACGGGCGACTGAGCGAAGTAAAGTTTAAATCTGTTTGTCATTTTCTAACGTCTTTTGAACCGAAGCCTTTACGAACGCGCGCGTGGACCGAGCCGCCTCGAAGAGAACGGTCCAAGAGTTCGGCGAAACGCCGGGTACGCGCGTTAATAGGAACGAGGTCGCAGGAATAAACTGCCGCGAACGCGGAGCGCTAACCTCGGACGCCGCACGTTTGCGGCGTCGAAAAACCTGGGGGCAAATTCAGACGGGACCTGCGCCGCGGACGCGTCCGCCCAAATTCGCTGACGACAAGGGGTAAGGCGTGTCGAAAGGGCTTCTTTTTCCACCCTGTTCCGAAAGCCAACCCTCCTCATCCATCTTCATTATACACAGCGCTCGAAAAACTATCAAGAGGGCGCTGGAAAATTTTTTTAAAAAGCCAGGACTTCTCAAACGCCGAGTTCCGGACGGTCCACCGTCGAGCAGCCGTTGACAGCGGCGACGACGGCGAGCTGAACTGAACGTCGTTCTTTCTGCCGTTCCTGTTCTCTCTGCCGCTTCTGCCGCTTCTGCTCATTTTGAAGCTCAATCAAATACTTCACCGCTTCAGGAGGAATCTGTCCGTCGGCTTGAACGTGATAGAGACCGACTTCTTGGCAGCGGCCCTCGGCCACCGCTTTAAGGTCGCGCGTAACGGTCTGCTGATCCACGCCGACAAACACGCATACGCCGTCGGGCTCGATACCAATTAGCCTTGCGGCAACCTTGTCGTCCAGGTACGCGGCAGAACCGCTGTCGCCAAGCTTGGCGCTGACAGGGACCAGCATTGCGCCGTTTGCCGATTTAACTTTGCCGGTCGTCTCGTCGTTCTGCCCTACCGAAGCAAAACGAACCGTCGAACCGTCTTTCACAGGAGTCTGAGACAGCGCTTCCGGAATAACCGAATGCGTATCCGGCGTTTGCGCGTAGACGATGTACGCAAGATCCGTCCTGTGATCGACGTAGACGTCTTTCACACGGGCTTTTATGTACTTTTTCCTGTTCGGATCGACTTCGAACCAGTGACAGGCATACTGATGAAGGCACATGCTTTCCCAACTTACGACGCTATGAGAATCAGCGATTGCGACAATCTTCTCCTCGTCGACATAGACGACGATAAACCACCCGCGAAGGACGAGCGGATCCGATCTCTTTGACGGAGCGAAGATCGATCCGACGTCCGCAAGCGCGGGAGTCGCGGACGACAAAACGACGATTAGAAGAAAGAACGCGAAAAACAAAAACTTTTTCATTTAAAGACTCCACAAATAAATACGAAAGACGAAAATCCATTTCCAAACAACTTTGAATTGCCTCGTAGAAGCGGCCGAAACCACGGCCTCCGAGGACTCTCCGGCGCGAATGCGCCTACCAACAGAATGCGAGCAGCCGAGCGCGCCGCTCAAATTGGAACGGCCGACCCGGCAGTTTGTCGACGGCAAGCCGACGACAGACAAAAAATGCAAAAAAAACGACCGGCGACGCGTTGTCATACGCAAAACCGTTATATCCAAAACAACCGAATATTCAGGTCGCGCAAAGCAGCGCGTTTGAAACAAATATAATGGCCGCAAAGTTAATAAAAACCTTTTAAATAGCGTCTTTGTTTCTTTTGGATTTTTCATCACCTCCATTATAAAATAAATAAACCGTCGCGTGTAGCGTTCGTTGCAAAAAATTTAGAAAAAAAAAAAAAAAAAAAAAAAAAAATTAAAAA
>CAMNJU010000326.1 GCA_946541595.1 uncultured Planctomycetales bacterium | reverse complement strand
GACCAACGGGAGCGATTTGTTCAAGTTCCGCGCGGGAGCGCGAACCGGGTCCCGCGCCGTCGCGGGCGACGTCGCGGGCGTCATCCCTTCTCGCAATGCAAATACTCTTTCGCAATCGCGTCCAACTGCGCGGCGATCTCCGAAAACTCCCGATTCAAATCGAGCGTCTTTACGGCAAATCGGTTCCCGCTCACACTAAAGTCGGCGTCGGGCTGAACTTCGGCGTCCGTTCGCGCATAGAGCAGCATCCCGGCGACGGTGTGCGGGCGGCCGGCAAGCTCCGCCTCTTTATTTTTGACGTACGAAAAGATCTGATAGAGATTCCCCGAATGAAGCACGTGCGAGCCGTAGAGCGCCTGAGTCGTCCTATTGTAATACTTCGCGTCAATAATAAGCACGTCGGACCCATACTGCAGCGTAACGTCGGTCAGCATAAGGGGCAGCATGGGCGGCGCGTCCCCGTCGAGCGCCCACCGAATCTGCGCGGCCTTCGCGGACAGCCGCGGAAACTCCTTGCGGTAGTATTCCAAAAGGAACTTCTCATAGAGCCGGCACATATTCTGCTCGTCGAGAAAATCCATAACCCGCGACCCGCCGTCGGACGTCGTCTGAAGCAGCCCTTTAACCGTCAAATAGCAGACGGCCACGAGCATGCGGTACGCCTGATTATTGCGGTTAAAGCGCATATGCCAGTCGATAAACCGCGGATCGAGCGGCTCGACCCCGTCGAAAAAGACGAGCAGTTTCCGGAGCGCCTTTTTCCGTTCCCGCGCAATATCGGCGCGCAGCAGCAGCCCCATGGCCGTACGGATAATCCGGTTCATATAGCAGTTGACTGAAAAATCGTCGTAGACGCACGCGAGCCGACGTTCGCGCCGGCAAAGCGTCTTAACCGACTCAGAAAAGTCGATCCGGCCGCGCGGACACGCGAGCGTCTCCGCGCGTTCGAGATACTCGCGCGTCAACCCGCGTTTAATCTGCGCGGCGACCCCTTTGGCCAAAATGGCGGCGCACAGATCCGCCACGTTCCGAAACTCCTCCGTCGCGACGTCCCGATAGCCCTGCTCGCGAAGCGTCTGAAACGCGTATGAGAGCATATAATAAACGTTCCGAATCGGAATCATTTAATCGCGCTCCTGAGTCTTTCGGCCCACGCGTTCGCCTTCTTCGGCTCGTCGAACCAGTATTCCTTTAAGAGGGGAACGAGCTCGTATTCGACAATATTGGAGAGGGTCTGCCTGTTAACGTCTTCGAGTCCGCAGAAGTAGCTGTGCCCGACGCAAAAGCCCTCGCCGAGCGATTCGTCTTCGGCGATCGCGCGATTGAGCTCTTTGACCTCTTCGATCAGTCTGTCGAACTCCTTGCTGCCGAGCCCCTTGCGATAATCCTGAAAACCTTCCGAATCGAAGGCGGGCTTCATTTCGAAGAACGCGAACCGGCGCCGGAGCGCGTAGTCAAGCATGGCAAGACTGCGGTCCGCCGTATTCATCATGCCGATAATATAGACGTTTTTCGGAACCGCGAATTTCTCGTTCGCATAGAGGAGCTGGAGCTCGACGCCACGTTTGTCCTCCTCAATGAGCATAAAGAGCTCGCCGAAAATCTTACTGAGATTCCCGCGGTTGATCTCGTCGATAATAAAGAAATACTCGTTGTCCCCGTCCTCTTCCGCCTTTTTGCAGAAGTTATAGAACGCGCCCTTCTTGAGCTCGAATCCGGCCTCGTTCGGCCGGTATCCCATAATGAAATCTTCGTACGTATAGCTCTGATGAAACTGCGTCAGCGTAACGCGTTCCGGATCCTTTACCCCGATCATGGAATATGCGAGCCGCTTTGCCGCAAACGTCTTGCCGACGCCCGGCGCGCCCAAAAGAATGACGTTCTTCTTCTTGAGAATCAAACCCGTAAGCGTTTCGTAACTCTCCTCGTCCATATAGACTTCGCTGAGGAAATCTTCACGCGTGTACGGCGGCAGGAACTTTTGGTGCGGCGTAATGTCAATAATACGCTCCTTTAACTCATACACAATTTCCGTATAAGGGGTCAGGTCGGTCAACGTTTTTGTCGGCGCGTAACCGGGATAATCCCATTCGCCTTTGCTTTTCCAATCGACATATCTTATATTCTGATACTGCTTTCGCGCAGGATTAAAGGAGTATCCTTCTTTAACAATTCCGTAACCGAATATCTTATGTACGCCTTTTTTCGCGAAAACGACGTCTCCGGGTTGTATATCGTTAACGAACTGCCATACGATATGACACGCCTGAGAAAAAGACTGATTAGGGTCATAGGCTTCTTGCATCGCCTCTTTGATCGCGCTTTTCGAACCGTACTGGCGAAAATCGCCTATCTTGTCCCAATCGACCGGCATGATCCCTTTTTCATAACATTCGTCCCAAATTTCAGCGCCGGCGCCGGGCGCAAAGAGCCAATAGCGCGGCCTAACATCGTCAGGATCGTAATCGAATGCGGCCGCGCTCAATTCCTTAAAATCCTTCAGCTGAACGGCGCCGCTTTGCAACCACTTGCCTATCTTGTCCATAAAGGCGAAACAGACGGCCGCGGACGACTTATTCTTTATCTTGGAAAGTTGTTTCACCAAGTCCGATGGAAAAGCGCTCGACTCGGTGATAAACCGCCTATTACGCGAATCGAGATTCAAAAAGACGTCGGGCGCGATCCAGAAGAGTCCCATTGTAATTTTGCTCACGCCATTGCATTTCGTATTGACAAAGCGGTCGAAAAGTTCCGATATCCTGTCGCGTTTACCCTTGGACGGATTTTTGGCGTACTCGAGCGCGAGTTCAAAGAACACCCAGAGTTTGTCGATATCGTCTTTCTCACGCTCGCTCTTAAAGAGATAAAACGTAGCGTTCATATTGTTTAGCAGAGGAATACCGTCAAAAGAAGTCGGAATCGGCGCGGACACGCCGAAAAGCTTCGCGACGGCGGAAATAATCTTCAGCCGGTTCTCCCTCGTCAGCTGCTTATTAAAGAGCCCAAAGAACGTAAACGGATCGATATCGTCAAAAGCGCCGTCTTCGTCGAGATTCGGGAGCTTGAGCCCCGTTTCCGTGTAAATCGCGTTGACCTTATCAATTAACGTCTTGCGATTGTTCTTATAACGCAAAAGCTTTTCCGCCAGTTCATGATAGAAATCGACCCAGTCAAACCGATTGTACTCTCTCATTTCCGCCGTTCTCCTTGGGGAGTCTGTACTTTTCGCCAAATCGCGCCAGAGCAGACGCGTTTTGACACATTGTACCCGCGCGCGAAGAAGAAAGCAATAGGAACGGTCGCGC
>CAMNJU010000325.1 GCA_946541595.1 uncultured Planctomycetales bacterium | reverse complement strand
GCGGTTCGATTGAAGACGAGCTTTTCCGCGGTCGAGGTTTTATCGAGGGTAAAGTATCCGACGCGTTCAAATTGGAATCTGTCCTTTTCGACTTGGGCGTCGGCGAGGGCGGGCTCCGCTTTGGCTCCGGCGACAATTTTGAGTGAGTCGGGATTGAGGTAATCCTTGTAGTCGCCGGTATTTTGGGGGTCGTCGGGATTGGGGACGCTGAAGAGGCGGTCGTAGAGGCGTACTTCGACGTCGAGCGCGGTCGGTTCGGCGACCCAGTGGATCGTGCCCTGTACTTTTCTGCCGTCGGGGCTCTGTCCTCCGCGTGTGGCGGGGTCGTATTCGCAATGGACCTCGACGACGTTTCCGTTTTCGTCCTTTACGCATCCTTTGCAGGTAACGTAATATGCGTATCGGAGCCGTACTTCCTTGCCGGGCGTGAGGCGGAAGTATTTCTTCGGGGCGTCTTCCATGAAGTCTTCGCGCTCGATCCATAGCGTCTTGGCGAACGGTACTTCGCGGGTACCGTCGGCCTCGTTTTCCGGATTATTGATCGCGGTCAGGGTTTCCGTCTGGCCTTCCGGGTAGTTGTCGATTACGAGCTTAATCGGATCGAGCACGGCCATTCTTCGGAGCGCGCGCTTATTGAGGTCTTCCCGCACGCTGTTTTCGAGTACGGTCGCGTCGATTGTGCTGTTGAACTTGGCGACGCCGATCGTCTTGCAGAAGAGGCGGAGCGCTTCGGGCGTGTATCCTCTTCGCCGGAGCCCGCAGATCGTGGGCATGCGGGGATCGTCCCAGCCGTCGACGTAATGGTTTTTGACCAGTTCGAGGAGCTTGCGCTTGCTCATAACGGTGTACGTTAAGTTCAGGCGCGCGAATTCGATCTGCTGCGGATGATAGACGCCGAGCTCGTTGAGGAACCAGTCGTACAGAGGCCGGTGATGCTCAAATTCGAGGGTGCAGATGGAGTGCGTAATCCCCTCGATGGAGTCTTCCAGCCCGTGCGCCCAGTCGTACATGGGATAGACGTTCCACTTGTGGCCCTGACGGTGGTGCGGCGTGTGGACGATGCGGTACATGACCGGGTCGCGCATATTGAAGTTCGGGGACGCCATGTCGATCTTGGCGCGGAGCGTCTTGGAGCCGTCTGGGAATTCTCCGTCGCGCATGCGCTGGAAGAGGTCGAGGTTCTCTTCGACGCTTCGGTCGCGCCATGGGCTCGGGGTTCCGGGCTCGGTCGTGGTGCCTCGCGTCTCGCGAATCTGATCGACGGTCAGGTCGCAGACGTACGCTTTGCCTTTCTTAATGAGCTGGACGGCGTATTCGTACATCTGCTCGAAGTAGTCGGAGGCGAAGTAGAGCCGGTCTTCCCAGTCGGCGCCGAGCCAGCGCGCGTCTTCTTTAATGGACTCGACGTACTCGACGTCTTCTTTCGTCGGGTTCGTGTCGTCGAATCGGAGATTGAATTTTCCTCCGAACTCTTTTGCCATGCCCGAGTTCAGAATGATCGACTTGGCGTGTCCGATGTGCAGGTATCCGTTCGGTTCAGGGGGGAACCGCGTGTGAACGCGGCCGCCGAAACGGCCCGTTCGATTGTCTTCTTCGATGATTTGTTCGATGAAATGGAGGGAACGCGGCTCGGCGTTCGCGGAGTCGTTGTTTTCAGGTTTCGGTTCGGAAACAGACATGATATCCAATGCCAAAGGGTTAACGTCGTTGAAACAGTAGTCAAAAGCCGAGTTTTTTTAGAGCGCGTCGACGCGCCGGCGCAGCTCGCTTATGAACGCGGGCGTCGTTCCGCAGCATCCTCCGATGAATTTGACGCCGGCGTCGAGCAGTTGGATCGCTTTATCGGCGAAATCTTCGGGAGTTTGCGAATAGACCGTCTTGCCGTCGACCGTCTGGGGCAGGCCGGCGTTGCTCTTCATCCAGAGCGGGAGCTGGGTTACGGCGCGCATGCGTTCCGCGATAGCCGGGAAGCCCTCGATCCCGCGTCCGCAGTTCGAGCCGACGACGTCGGCGCCGGCCTCTTCGACCGCTTTGACGAACTTTTCGGGCGTGGCGCCCATCATGGTGCGGTCGCGGTTCTTGCCGCTGTCGAAGGTCGCGGTTACGGCGACGAACATGCCAAGCGCCTTGGCGGCCTTAACGGCCTGCGCGGCTTCCTGGGGATCGCTTGACGTTTCGACGGCGATCGCGTCGACGCCGCCCTCTTTGAGCGCGGCGATCTGCTCGGCGTAGGCGTCGAAGATTGCGGATTCGGAGACTTCTCCGAGCGCGAGTATGACGCCGGTCGGTCCGAGGTCGCCGAAGACGCAGACTTGCCGCGCGTCCGTTCCGTCGGCGACTTTTCGGGCGATCTCCGCCGCGGCGCGGTTGACGTCGGCGAGCTTGTCGGCCTGGCCGTGCTTTTCGAGTACGAATCGGTTCGAGCCGAACGTGTTCGTGAGAACGACGTCGGAGCCCGCGTCCGCGTACGACTGGACGATCTTGCGGACGAGGTCGGGGTCGGTAAGATTGAGCAGGTCGGGGTGAGTTCCGGCGGGCGCTCCGAGCCGCTGAAATTCCGAGCCCATTCCGCCGTCGAGTACGACCGCGCGTTTATTCAGTAACGATTCGAGTTTCGCGTTTGCCACAGAAAGAGCCTCTTCAAACGGATAACGGTACGAAACGCGCCGCGACCGCCGCCGCGCGCTTCGAGAGGAAGTCATATTATTCTAATTATAACCCTTTGTCAAGAAAACAAAGCAGGGGGCGCCCTTGTTCCGCCGCGTTCGCGCGTAAAAAAAGGGCCCCTTTCGGGAGCCCTTTTCGCGTTTGCGTCTTTTAGGCCGCCGCACGGGGCGGGCCTTTGGAATCAGTAGATATTAGACGTGCTTCCGGGCGCGAATTTTCCTGTCGAGATCGTCTGCGGTTCGTAGACGACGCTTGGCGCGGCGGGCTGCTGCGCGGAAGAGGCCGCCTGCTGCGCGGCGGGATCGTAGTTGAGCGCGACGGAGGCGACGCCGGGCGCCGGGTCGGGGGCGACGGTCGGGAACGCGCTGTTGGCGGCGGGCGCGGCGGCGACTGGGAAGTTGTTAGCGGTCGGGAACGCGTTGTTTGCGGTAGGCGCGGCGGCGACTGGGAAGTCGTTAGCGTTCGGGAACGCGCTGCTTGCGGCGGGCGCGGCGGCGACTGGGAAGTCGTTTGCGGTTGGGAACGCGCTGTTAGCGGCAGGCGCGGCGGCGGTCGGGAAGTCGTTTGCGGTCGGGAACGCGCTGCTAGCGGCAGGCGCTGCGGCGGTCGGGAAGTCGTTAGCGGTCGGGAACGCGCTGCTAGCG
>CAMNJU010000324.1 GCA_946541595.1 uncultured Planctomycetales bacterium | reverse complement strand
CGTTAGAACTTGCGGTTACGGGAACTACTTCAAAATCTGTCTTTCCTTTGACGAAAGAGGTTCCGGCAAGCAAATCGTCCTTAGACTTTACGGCGTTCATTTCGCCAGTCTCAATATTGAAGAAAATCTCCGAAACATTAAGTTTACGATTGAGGCTGTCGACGGCTTTACGCACCAATTCGTCCGTGTCAAAGTTCACTTTATACACAGTCTTAGCGTTAATCCTTGCCCACAGAGCCTTAAATTCTGGCATGGATTTTTTATCTTCGTCGATTTGCAATTCGACGTTGTTACTCCGCGCGTTTTCAGGAAGAAATTTCTTGGCGTTATAAACGGAATCCACGATCTCAAGGACCGACTCGGCAAACTCGGCAGCTTTCTCGCCCACATCAAATTTTCCACTTGCCTTGTCTTCGTAGTACTTGTCCGTCAAAGCGCCCTCTTCATCGACATAGCCGTTTTTGACCATATTGAAATAGATCGTTTGCGCGAAACTTTGATCGACGATCTGCTCGTCCCCATTACCGTCTTTGACAGCTCTTCCGACAAACAGATCGACTGTGACAGCACGCGGCCGATCGACAAGATCTTCTGCTATTTCAGTTTGCAGACCTCTGGCAAACGATTCGTAACTCTCACTGGCAATAACAGTAAGCACATTGATATTGTGAACGTCGGAACCAAGCGCGGAGGAGTCCATACGTTCGCCTTTTTGATTGACACACAAACGAAGACCTCGCCCTACCTCCTGTCGTTTACGAACGTCGCTCGAGCTTTGTTTTAGCGTACATATCTGAAAAACGTTTGGGTTGTCCCATCCCTCGCGCAACGCGGAATGCGAAAAGATAAAGCGAACGGGAGAACGTTTCGGGTCACGATCGAGCAACAATTCCTTATTCTTCATAATCAATTCGTAGGCGCCGACGTCGTCGGACGTTTTTTCCTTTCCCCCTGCCTTACTATTGATCATCTTGCCCTTGCCGTCTACCGAGAAATACCCTGCATGCGTTTTAGACGCCGGTATGCCGTTCAGATATTGAAGATAGTCGTCTTCGCCAAATTTCCGTTGAAACTCTTGCCGACATTCTTCATATTCTTTCTCGAACATTTCTGCGTATTTTCCGTTAATCGGGCGACCGTCTTCGTATTGTCGATAGTTCGCAACCTCGTCAATAAAGAAAAGACTCAGAACCTTAATTCCTTTATAGAACAATTCTCGTTCACGTTCGAGATGCGTGCGAATTGTTTCCCGAATTTGAATGCTACGCATTTTGTCTTCGTTTACGTCTCCAATCACATCGCCAGCATAGAGCTTAATACCGTTGAGAAATTCAACAGAATCGTCTCTACCGTCTATGGATTTTACAACGAAACCATTTTTGTATTCCTCTAAACCTCCGGAATAGACGTAAAGATTATCGCCAATACAAACGATTCTGCTCTTAGTCTTAGTTCCGTTGGCTTGTTTGACGTCAAAGCGTAGCGTAGCTGTCGGATCGGATTTTGAAAGATTAATGCTTTCTAGGTAAACATACCCGTCTGTAGCCGTACTCGCAGACTGTGAAATCCCTTTAACGGCGATTTTCTTAACCAAACGCTTATTGTAAGCGTCCATGGCGTCCAAACGGTAAACCATGTTATAAATGCTATCCGATTTATGCGTGGCGGAATAACGTATCGTTAAAAGGGGATTAAAATCTTCTAAGCGTTTTTTTGTCTCTTTTCCCTCGACTGACTGTGGTTCGTCGATAATCAGAATGGGATTGGTCTTCGCAATGATATCGATCGGTCTCCGAGAACGGAATTCATCTAATTTCATATAGATGCGTCGAGCATCTTTTCCCTTGGCGTTAAACGCCTGAGAATTAATAATCATAACATTAATAGAACTGTCGGACGCAAAGCGATCGATTTCCGTTAGCCGCGAAGAATTATAAATGAAAAATCTGATTTTCTTTCCATATTCTTCGGCAAAGTGTTCCTGCGTCATTTCAAAGGACTTATAAACGCCTTCTCGAATAGCGACGCTTGGAACAACGACAATGAACTTACTCCAGCCGTAAGCGCAGTTCAGTTCATACATAGTCTTAATGTATGTGTAGGTTTTTCCGACTCCCGTTTCCATTTCAACGGTCAGATTGTAACCGTTTTCTCGACCTTCCAACTTGTCGGAAGGCGCAATCTGATTATTCCGCTGAATCTTCCGCAAATGTTCCAAGATCAGGTTGTCGTTGAGCGCTGGAACAATCAGATGATTACTCCAGCCGGTATAGTCCCACTCGTCTGTAAGTCTCTGATCTCTCCCGATTCCTCTGTCAATCATATAAGTAGGGGTTAGGTACGGCTGACCAGCGAAAACATCTACTACCGCTTTTGCTGCGTCTTCTTGAAATTTTTGATGTTTATACTGTATCCTCATCTTATCCTTCTTTCGACTCCTTCAAATCACCTTTTAGGTGAAATGAGAGCAACATGCGACACAAGATCGATCAGTTTGAAGTGTTCCTAACACAAGTTTCGAATCGGTTCTTTCAAGTTTTGATATAACATAACCGCTTTTGAAACGGTAAGTTCTTTATCGACAGAAGTGATCTTGGACGCTTTTATCATATTCAATTTGATCTTAAATAACTTTAACAGTAGTCGATGGTGAAAACATCTTGAAAATCTCCCCCACGTTGATTTTGGCAGAACTGTCGGCAAAGCTGCTGTCGCGAAAGACTGCGCGCAATGGCTGACGTTTAGCGACTGTTTCGATTACGTTCCTTGGAACATTCTCGTCGAAACAGGCAATTAGATCGCCGTCGTTGTAAGTGTGAATTGAGTAGCAGTCAATCTTTTCGGATTTATACGGCAATGACAGAGGCAGTCCCCATTCAAGTAAACAGCCAAAAAGAAGATCAAGATCCGTTCGATCGGCTTTTACGTTGGACTCTAAAGAGGTCAACAGATCTTGTGAGTAGTCGTAGGCCGAGTAGTACACGTCGTTCATATTACTCTCGTCAAGTTTGAAAACTCGGAAACCTAAATCTAGCTTTTCTACTAACATTCCATTTTCTTCTCTGATTTTCTCACCAGATTTCCTAATTCTTTCTTCTCCAATATCACAGATTGTTCTATAACCTTCTTTATAAGGAGCACTTTCTACTTCACATTTTTCTGGAAGTTGGACAAGTATATATCTTCTATGTCCGCTATCTTCCGCGTTAAGACACATTACAGCATGGGCAGTTGTTGCCGATCCTGAAAAAAAGTCCAGTATTAAAGACTCATTCTTCGCGTTAGCAACTTTTAGACAATCAATAACAGCATATAATGATTTAG
>CAMNJU010000323.1 GCA_946541595.1 uncultured Planctomycetales bacterium | reverse complement strand
GTCGGCCAGCCGCCGGCTCTTCTCCAAATCGGGCGTCGACGCCCCGGACTCCCACTTCGCGACCGTCTGACGCGCGACGCCGACCGCGTTCGCGAGCTCTTCCTGAGTCAGGCCCCTTCGCTCGCGAAGGAACGCAAGATTCTCTTTAAACATTCTTTTTCTCTTCCTTTCCCAATCCGAGAACGGCCCAACGGAAGAAGGGCGCTCTTGAAATAACCGCGTTGAGCAAGTACCCGACGGCAAAGCCGGCGGCAAGGCTCAGCGCGTAAACGGCGGGCGCCGGCTCCAGACCCGGCTTGGCGATCCACAGCGCGACCGACGATATCCCCAGATAGTGAAATACGTACAGGCCGTAGGAGCGCCGATTCATCCAGCGCGTGAACCCGTTTTCGAAGTCGGCGTATTTAGCCGCGCCGCCAAGAATCGCCAGGCACGCGAACCAGCAGTAAGACGTATAGAGCGGCGTACGGTTGACCGGCTTGTCCGCGAAATTCTCGCCGAAACAGCGCGCGCAGAACCAGACTCCCAAAAGGACCGCGGCCGCGGCAAACGCGGGGAAATTCTTCTTGAGAACTTCTGCCGTCCGGTCGTGCGAGAAGACGAAGTAGCCCAAAAAGAAGAGCGCCCCGTAAAGACCGAACCGATAGACGACGATAACCGGCGTATTGAGAACCTGCGCGGCGAGCCAAACAGGCGCGGCGAGCAGAACCAGCGCAGCGGCGTTCGCTCGGCCGCATTTATTCCACAGACGGTCTTTTTCGAGCTTGCGCGCGAGGAGCAGGAGAACGGAGAAGAGCCAGAGCGTCTGAATGAACCATAAAACGCCGATTCCGCTCAGAGCCATAACGAGAAACTGAACGATTCGCGGCGCGGCCCCGATCTCAGAATCAAAAACGTCGGCAAGGGACATGCTCACGAAGCCCTGAAGGAACTGAAAGACGAAGAGCCCGACGGTCGTCGGAATCAGCAGCTTGCGCGTTCTCCGCCTGAAAAACTCACGGTCTCCGTAACGGTCGAGCGCGAAGCGGGCGCTCATGCCCGCGACGAGAAAAAGGATCGCCATGAACCACGGATAGACCGCGTACTGAAAAACGTCGTAGTACTGGACGGGCAGGTCGGTTATCTTGCCAAAACCGCCCGCGACGCCCTCGGCGTTGTACATAAAGAACACGTGATAGATCACGACTAAAACGACCGTCGCCCAGCGGATATTGTCTAAGTAAAACTTTCTCATTGCGCGCCCTTCTTCAGGTTACGCCGCTATTCTACCGACGCCGAGGCGTTTAGTCCACCGCCGAACGCGTACAAAATACTAACGTTCATGTTAACTTTCGTTGCGCCAGACCAAGTCAGGGGGAAACGCACGGCGTTCTTGCTGCATTCTTGTCTTCCAAGCGCTAGCGAGGATTCAAACTTCCGGAGTTAAGACGCGATCATGTTTTGCTAGAAATTTTCCGCAGAACTGCCTTTCAGTAAAAGACCTTTGATTTTTCTAATTCATATTAACGGTTAGGTAAAACTGCCGCAATAATTTCCGTCGAAACTTCAAAAAATAATAATTTTTTTACGTTCTCTAAACGTCCCAACGCGGTTTATAACTCTATGGAGCGCTGTCGCCTGTCAAACGCGGCTCGGCGATTCAGCGCGGCATGGACGCAGGAGCGGCCAGCGCGGCCGGCTTGTCCCGTTTAAGAATTGACTCCTGACAATTCTTCGTATTCATACCGTCGTAGGAAAGACTATTGCCATGACAAACAAACGCAAAGGGTTTACCCTCGTCGAGCTGCTGGTCGTCATCGCCATTATCGGCATTCTGATCGGTCTGCTCCTTCCCGCAGTTCAGGCGGCGCGCGAGGCCGCGCGGCGCATGCAGTGCACGAACAACTTAAAGCAGTTCGGGCTTGCCATGCACAACTATCACGACACGTACAAGTATCTCCCTCCGGGGAATACGTTCTTTAACGCGCGCAACAGCGCCAATCCGCTTACTGGGACAGGGCTCGGCTGCGAGGCGGGCGGCGTCTATCACGGCATGATGGGCTGGCCCGCGTTCATTCTGCCGCAAATCGAAGCGGCGGCCCTCTACTCCTCGATCGACTTCACCAAACGCGCCTATACGAACTACTGCGTCCACACTAACGGCTATGGGCACAGCACGGCCAATCCGACGTGCGGCGACGAAGTCAATAAAGAGGCCGGCTCGAACGCGCCCGATACTTTCCGATGCCCCTCGACCCCAAAATCCGTCGCGCCGATCGGTTCCCAGAAAGACTACGCCGTTAACGGCGGCGCCGAACTGCCAGAACGTACCACGTCCGAAAATATCGGAATTACCGTCGGCGACCAGAACGGCGCGCGCGGGCCGTTCACCGGCCTCTTCTGGTGCAACAGCCGCTGCGACCTTGCGTCGATTACCGACGGAACCTCGCACACCTTTATGCTTCTTGAACTGTCGAGCGTCTCGCTGCCGAACGCGCTGGCAACCGGTTTCTCGGTCAATCCCTTCATTGCGGTCGGACACTGGACCGAAGGATACGGCATTTTTACGCAGTCCGGCGTTATGAACATTCCGCCGAACTGTCTCTCCTACGGTTATGAAGATTCCCGAACAGTCCACAGCTTCCATCCGGGCGGGCTCAACGCCTGTATGGCCGACGGCTCGGTCCACTTCGTGAGCGAAACGTGCGATACGAACGTATACTACGCGACGTTCACGCGCGCGTCCGCGTCGTTCGAACCCGGTCAAGGCGGCGCCAAGGCGGGCGGCGGACCGGCGCTCTTCTGAGCTGGTCCTCGGCGCCAATTAATGAGCGCTCCCTCCTTTTCTGAAAGGAACGTCCGCGCCGGACGCGCGTTCGGCGCGGACGCTTTTTCCAAATTTTAAGGCGGGATTACGCCCGACAAAAGGAGACGGTTCGTAAAACGCGGAGGTCCGCCTGTTAGGAGACTCACAAAAAAAACAGATATTTTTCTTTTTTCTCTTTCTTTTTCGACGTCAATAAATTATAATTTTTTCTTGAGATTATATTTAGACTTGCGTCGGGCGGTATGTTTCAGAACTTTTCATAACATTATGTTATTTTTTAAAACAGCTGCAAACAGACTGCCTTGAACTGGTTAGATATGGTTGTCTTTGGGAATTTCGCTCGGGCGTTTTTCCCATGTTTTAAGAATTGAGTTCCGTCAATTCCTCGTTTTCATACTCCAGTTTGAAAGAAAACAGCCATGACAAACAATCGTAAAGGGTTTACCCTCGTCGAACTGCTGGTCGTCATCGCCATCATCGGCATTTTGATCGGTCTGCTCCTCCCCGCAGTTCAGGCGGCGCGCGAAGCGG
>CAMNJU010000322.1 GCA_946541595.1 uncultured Planctomycetales bacterium | reverse complement strand
TTCTTAGCGTAGTCGGGGTCGGCTTTCGAGAGCATTTTGTCCATGCCGTCGGAGAACTGGCCTTTCGGGAACCCTTCGAAGCCCTTTTTGCTCTTGAGGAAGGTATAGAGCGGGAGCTCGTTCTCGCCGTTGACGTCCGACTTCTTCATCTGGGGGAATTCCGTCTTGTAGTTGAGCACGCAGAATTCGTGGATTTCCGCGTCGGTACCGGGCGCCTGCGCGCCGAACTGATTGCACGGAATATCGAGGATTTCCAGCCCGTCGTCGTGATATTTGGCGTACATTTCCTCGAGCGGCTTATAGTGCGGCGTGAATCCGCAGCGCGTCGCCGTATTCACAACGATAACGACCTTGCCTTTGAAGTTCGCCATGGGAACGTCCTTGCCTTCCCCGTCCTTTACGGAGAAATCGTAGAACGTCTTTTCGGCGGGGTCGGCGATCCGCACCGTCTCGCCGTTGAGGAGCTGGCCCTCGGTTACGGTCGCGCCGGGCGCCGACGGGGCGATATATTTGCTCACGTCTCCGATTCCGCTCCCGCTCGACGTAGCGAACGGAACGACCGTCTTGCCTCGGAAGTCGTACGCTTCCAAAAAGCTGTTAATGAGTTTCGGCGCGAGCCCCCACCAGATCGGGAATCCGACGTAGACGACGTCGTAGTCCTCGACGCGCGCGTCCCGATCGGCGAGCGCGGGCCGCGCTTTCGGATTCGCCGCCTCCATTGTGGAACGGCTCATGGGATCGAGGTAATCTAAATCTCTCTTGGAATACGGGTTCATGGGCCGAATCTCATAGAGATTCCCCTCGACCTGTTTCGCAACCTGCTCCGCGACGTTTTTCGTTACGCCGCCGACGCTGAAATACGCGACTAGCTTTTTGGTCATGTAATTCTCCTCGTGATTTCGCTTGCCTGCCGCCAATCGGGGTTCTCTTCCCAATATCATACCAAACAGCTCGGTTTAAATAAACAGGCGCGTCGGCAAAAGATTGAAAATGAGAGGAATAGCCGAAAATGTGTCGTTACGCGCTCCATCGGGCTTATCCGCGCGGCCGAACAGACGAGCGGCCCCATTCGGCGTTCCAAGCGCTTTCGACGTCGGTTCCTTTCTGTGTCAACCAATTATTTTTCAGTTCGTTAACGTCGAAGCCGCGAAAGAAAAAAAGTGTTTGCGGACGCGCTTGAACATCGTTGTTTCGCCGACAGACCTTTCTTTTGCGCCGCCGCGTCCGCCTCTCTCTTAAGACAGCGCGAATTTATTTAATCGCACGAGTTACAGCAGTTCAGGCGCTATTAAAACAAGCGCAGGGGAACATATTTTGTTTTTGTCAAAAAAATTGAAATCTTTTTTTAACAAAAATTTTTTTTAGGAATAAACGTTTGCATTTCGTCCGCGTCTAACCTATAATGGTAAAAGCGCGCTATTGGGTATAAAAAAGCGCCCTTGTTTTAAGCGGTAGGAGTCTGTGAAATGAAGAAAACTTTTCTTTTGTGCTGTGCGTTTTTCTCTGCGGCTTGCTTAACGCTCGCCGGGTGCGGCAAGCCCGCGCCGGACGGCATGCCGGAAACCGTTCCTTTCAGCGTCAAAGTAGTCGACGGCTCGAAAGGAATTGCCGACGTTCAGGTCGTTATGGATTCCGAAGCGGGCGTCGGCGCGGTCTCCGGCACGACGAACTCGTCCGGAGTCGCCGAAATGAAGACTACGTTCAAAAACTTTACGGCAAAAGGGGTTCCTGTCGGCGATTATAAAGTCCGCTGCATTAAGAACCCGACCGTCGACCACTGGAAGACGGAAGAGGAGCTCAATAAGATGGACTTGGGCGAACGTCAGGCGTACTTTGACGAATGGCAGAAGAAGAACGACGAGCTCGAACGCGAAGTCCCGAAAATCCTCGAAGATTTCGATAACTGTCCGTGCAAGACGACCGTTTCCGGCGAAGGCGAATTTGTCGTCGACGTCGCCGAATACAAGGACAAATAAGAGTCGCCCGTCGGCAAACGCTTTTCACTTTTTATTAGTAAACGTAGAAGTTTTCCGAAGATTTAACGCCGCGCCGCGCGGGTGCGGTTTTCGGGAAAAAGAATTCGCAAAAGGTCGTAGTTGGGGGCGGAAACGCTTTCAACTGTTTTCAAGCTGTTATTTTTTTAAAAGGGTTCCGTCATGAAGAACAAACGTTTGGGCTTTACTTTGGTTGAGCTGTTGGTCGTTATCGCGATCATCGGCATTTTGATCGGGCTCCTTTTGCCCGCAGTCCAGGCGGCGCGTGAAGCTGCCCGCCGCATGCAGTGCACAAACAATCTTAAACAGATCGGTCTGGCGCTGCACAATTACCACGACACGAACGGGGTGTTCCCTCCGGGCTGCACGGGCGGCGGTAATCCGGACCACCCGTCTCCGTGGGGCGCGGTCTCGTTCTACGTCCCGCTCTATCCGTTCCTGGAACAGTCTCAGCTGCTCGCCGAGGTTACCTCGCACGGTATGGACGGCTGGGCCGCGGTCTGGCAGTGCAACTGGAAAGAGTTCCAGAATAAAATTCCCATGATGGGCTGTCCGTCCGACGCGAACGCGACGCGTCAAGGCTGGATGAACCAAGGTCAGCCGGGCAGCTACTGCGGTTCCCGCGGCGACACGTCGGCCAATCTTCAGGAAAACGCGATTAACGAACGCGGCTTCTTCAAGGGCGGTCTTGGCGCGGATCCGGGCGCGTGGGGCTGGGGCCGCGGCGTTCAGTGCCGCAACTTTTCGGCGATTATCGACGGCACGTCCAATACGATCGCCATTGCCGAAAGCTGCGTCTCCGATAAGAGCAACTCGATGCGCGTTAAGGGCGGCACGGTCATCTACTCCGCCGGTTCCCCGAACTCCTGTCTCGCTATGGTCGACGCGAACGACCGCACGGTCTTTACGGGCAATCAGTCGAACTACAACGGCCGCGGCTCGCTGCACACCGACGGACGGCCCGGCGTTCTGTGCTTCAGTACGGTTCTTCCTCCGAACTCTCCGTCCTGCATAACGTCTGAGGGTCTGAGCAATCCGGGCTACGCGCAGCACGGCTATCTGAGCGCGTCGAGCTATCACTCGGGCGGCGTCAACGGCCTCTATGCCGACGGTTCCGTTCACTTCGTTTCCGATACGATCGACTGCGGCAACAACCTCGGTAAGACCGACTATCTCTGGAGCGATCCGAAGGGCAAAAGCCCGTTCGGCGTCTGGGGCGCGCTGGGCACGATCAACGGCGGCGAATCGGTCGCGAACTGACAAAGCGTAACGCAAACGCCGTTTAGCGGCGGAGTTATCGCGTAAATAAAAAAGGCGAAACGTTTCCGTTTCTGGAAGCGTTTCGCTTTTTTATTGGCGTTGAATA
>CAMNJU010000321.1 GCA_946541595.1 uncultured Planctomycetales bacterium | reverse complement strand
GGCATGTGCGAGTCGCTCGTTTCCCAGAGCGGCCGGTCGCCGAACCGGTTGTATCCTTCTTTAATTCCGCGGTTAGGGCCGTCGTAAATGCTCATAATCGCTTCGTTAACGCGTTTGGCGAACCGTTCCGCTTCTCCGCCGCGGCGGTGGATCCAGACTTCGTTTCCGCGCGCTTTTTTATTCGCGGCGTTGGAATGGATCGCGAAGTAGAGGTCGACGTTGAGCTCGTTGGCGCGGCGCGTATAGTCTTTAATGCTCTCGTTCGGATCGTTGCGATAGACTTTGACGCCCTGCTTTTTGAGGATCGGCTCGACGACGTCGGCGACTTCGTTCATACGCTCTTTTTCGGAGCGGTATTCCCCGAACCCGATATTGTGAATCTGATTGGACGGGCTCAGCCAGAGTGAGACGGCGTCCTGCTTGAATTTCGGAAGTTCTTTTTTCTGAGCGTCTTGCGCGTTTGCGGACGCGACGAGCGCGGCGGCGGCGAAGAACGCGAGAACGAACGATAAGTTAAATTTCTTCATGGAATTGTATCTCCGTTTGAAAATGAATTGCACAGGAGAAGCTTTCGAGCGAGGCCGCTATTTTCTGGGGGACGCGACGCTCTGAAGCAGATTGTTGAAGTTGGTCGTCTGGAAGGTCGCTCGGCCGGGCCCGGTAACGATCGTGTCGAAAAGACCTTCGCCGCCAAAGAATACGCCTTTGAGCCCCCCTTGGACGAGCTTGATTTCAATCGAGCAGGTCGGGTCCATCCACGCGAGCGCGCCGGTATCGCAGCGAACGGTTTCGCCCGCGCCGAGCTTGTAGTTGAACGCGGAGCCGTCGATCTCCAGAAAGACGATTCCCGGGCCGGTTACCTTCTGCATAATAAATCCTTCTCCGCCGAAGAATCCCGCTCCGATCTTCTTCTGGAAGAAGATTTCGATTTTAATTCCTTTGGAGCCGGCCAGAAACGCGCGCTTTTGGCATACGAGCGATTCTCCGGCGGCGAGTAATTTCGGAACGATTTGGCCGGGCATTTTCGTCGCGAACGCGACTTCGGCGTCGCCGGACGCTTCATATTCGCTCATAAAGAACGTTTCGCCGGTCAGGGCGCGGCCGAGACTCTTGAGCACGCCGCCGGTCGCTTTCGCCTGCGTATTGATCGGGCCTTTCATCCAGACGCGGCCGCCTGCCGAGCTGAAGACGGATCCGCCGTTCTCCAAATAGCAGATAAGATAGGGGTACGACTGCCCGCCGACGAAGTAGTTCAAGTAAGGCGTCTTAACGACTCGCGGATCGTCGGGGCCGGTCGATTGGCGCGTCGTCCGGTCGTCGGCCTGCGTTCCGAACGTTATTCCTTTGACGTTGTCGCACGTCGTCTCTTTTCCGTCGATCCATATGCGCGTTTTAGGCCCGATCGCGCCGCTTGCGGCATACTGAAAAAGCTCTTGCGACGTCGTCTGCCGGCGAACGCCGTTAATTTCAACTTCTATTTGCATGGTTTGCGTCCTTATAAGGGCGGAGCTGCAGCCTAACGCGCGCCGAGAGGTTCGGCGCGGTTGGCGGATAGAATTATACTCCGTCGAACTCTGTTTTGCAAGAATGACGCAAATCGCCGCCGCGGCCGGGCGTCGATTGAACGGCAATCTTGTATTTGGGCTCGGCAACGGCTACAATGAACGGCGTTGGAATCTTTTCTGTCTCCTTGTTTTGCCGCGGGTTTTTCCGTCGTCGGACGCCGCGCAAGATTCTGGAGAAACGGCGGTTGTTTTGGAACCGCGCGTTTGGAGAAGGACGGGCGCGCAACCCCGCCGACGTTCAAGTAATCGAATTAAGAACTGAGGAAAGACGATATGAATCTAACAGAGCTTATTAAGACGCGAAAGAGCGTTCGAACTTTCGACGGCAGACCTCTTTCCGAAGACGACGAAGCGAAACTTCGCGCGTTTTGCCAGAAGACGGAGAATCCGTTCGGCATACCCGTGTCCGTCGTCTGGCTCGACGCAAAGGAGCGCGGACTTTCCAGCCCGGTGATTGTCGGCGAAACGGCCTATCTCGCGTGCAAGACGCCCAAGAGGAAGCGGTGCGAACTTGCGGTCGGATACGCGTTTGAACGAATCGTACTCTACGCGTGGTCGCTCGGCGTCGGCACGACGTGGATCGGCGGGACGATGAAGCGGGAACTGTTCGAAAAGGCCGCGGAGATGGGCGACGGCGAGTTCATGCCGGTCGTCAGTCCGCTGGGGTATCCGGCGAAGGAACGGTCGGAAATTGACGTCAGACTGCGCGAACGCGTTCGCGGCGACGAGAGGGAGCCCGCGTCGAACTTGTTTTTCGAGCTCGATTTCCTATGCCCAATGAGCGAGCCGGACGAGGCGCTCGAAGCGGTTCGCTGGGCGCCGTCGGCGGTAAATCTGCAGCCGTGGCGCGTTATCAAAGACGGGCCGCGCTATCATTTCTACGAGAAGCGCTCTCTCGATTCCGAGCAAACGGTCGGCTGGGACGTGCAGAAGATCGACATGGGCATAGCGCTGTATCATTTCATGGCCGTATCGGGCGGTCGGTGCGAGATTTCCGATCCGCGGCTCGCGGCCGATCCCGACGTCGAATATATCGCGACGGTAACCGTTTAAAAGGAGTCTGGCAGGGCAAAGAAAGAACGCGGTTGTGTCGCCGACCCCGACCGTGATTGTCGCCGCGTACGGCGTCGACGGCAAATCGGACGCCTTTAAAAGGGGCGTTGAATTAAGAAAACTGTTTGGAGAAAAGAATGACGGCTAAAAAGATTATCGCAGTGAACGCAAGTCCCCGAAAGGGTTGGAATACCGACACGCTCGTTACGGAAGCGTCGAAAGGGGCGGAATCCGCCGGCGCCGAGGTAATTCGCTTCGACCTTTACCGACTGGAGAAGTATACCGGCTGTATCTCCTGCTTCGGGTGCAAACGGGAAAAGAATAAAGGGCGCTGTATCTGCCGCGACGGCCTGACGCCGGTTCTGGACGCGATTCGCGAAGCGGACGGGCTCATTATTGGGTCCCCGAATTATCTCAGCGAACTGACAGCGTCGTTCCGCGCCCTTTACGAACGGCTTATCTTTCAGAATCTGACGTACCGCGCCGACGTTCCGTGCTGCAACGCGAATATGATCCCGACGCTCTTTATTATGACGAGCAACGCGCCGGACACGATGTATTTGAACTTAGTTCAGAATTATCAGAAGGTTCTGACCGGATTCGTCGGCCCGACCGAAGTTCTTGTGAGCGGCGACACGCTCCAGCTGAAAGATTACAGTAAGACCGACTGGCCGTGGTATTTCGACGCCGAGGCGAAGAAAAAGCGCCATGAAACGGTCTTTCCGGAGGAGATGAAGAAGGCGTTCCAAATGGGCGCCGCGCTC
>CAMNJU010000320.1 GCA_946541595.1 uncultured Planctomycetales bacterium | reverse complement strand
CGCGAGAAAGTTCCCCGAACTGACCGCCGTCGCGAGCGCGAAGGAAAGCGATCCGTTGCGTGTGGTGTGACGCGCCATTTAACGTGTGCAATTCGAGCGAACGCGGCGGTCTATGAAAAAACAACTCCCGGACAACAGTTCAAAAAACTGATCGCAATTCCCCATTGCAATCCTTTTTTGCCGACGTCAATTTCGATATGCTCCAAGGAACTTGTAGACATGTCTTACCGCCTTACAATACGCCAGAGTTTTGTTGAAAGCGCAAAGAGGCGTTCCGCTTGATCGCAACGATTATAAGAGCCAACATTTCCGTCGTCGCGAAAACAATGACTTTGACGAAAAAAAGAATAAAAGTCAGGTCGCTCAAACATGGATTAAACAAGAGAGCCTTAGGTCGCCGTTCGGCGTTTTATGAATCAAATTGGAGCGTTAAGATATGGGATCAAATTCAGATAAAACCGGCGACAGGAAAATGAATGAAACGTCGTCGCGCGCATCGATCAACGAAAGTCGCGCGCTCGACGCGCCTGAACTACTTGTTCCGAAAAACACAAATCGCGCGGATTCGCAATCGAACGGCGACGATCTTGAAAAAGACCTCGGCACCGTGATCGCCGCGCTTTCTGAAAACGATCGTTGCCTGCTGATTTATGAAGCTCTTGATCCTGCGGCCGAACTCAAGTTTTCAGCGATTAGCGCGATGGAAGAGGAAAATGTTTCCGACGTTCACGACTCGGAGCCGGAACTCAACATTTCAGATTGTCTCAACGACCCGAACACTCCCGGCGATCTTAAAAAAATTGCGAGGCAGATAGCCGGCGGGGACAGAAACATTAACTCGGCGAGCGTCGCTAACAGCGTATGGATCGCTCTATACGACCGTGCGGCTAAAATCGCCAACAGATTTAAAACGCGCGACGACTTTATAAATTATTGTCGAAAGTCTGTTTATCACAGTCTTTGCAAGAGATGGAAACGCAAAGAACCGACTTTCTCCGACGTTGAACCCTACCCGCGCGACGACGAAAAAACTAATATTGATCCCGCCGAACGACCGCATAACGATAAAGAGCCGGTCTTCGTCGATCTGTTAAAAATCAACTCACCAAACGAAATCGACGACGATCACGGAAACTTTCAGGACTCCAAATGGGCAAGGCTGTTTTATACGAACTGGAACTTCCTTAATCGAACCTATAAAGACATTGCCGACGAATACGGAACGCTAGGCTACGGAGTTGTATCGGCGGAGAAAGTCGCGGAAATATGTAAAGAATTTCGCATTGAAATTCTCAAAAGTTTTGCCGAACAAACGCAATCTAATATTGTGCCGCAGGACTGGACTATATTCTCCTTGCGCGACATTCGACAAATGTCGCCGGAAAGAATCGCGAGAGAACGTCATTATCCGCTCGAAACGGTAAACGAAGCGATTGCTCGAATCAAGGAAATCAACGAAGAGTACGAATTGTCGCTTTCCTACGGCGACGCTATTGACAAGGGAGAGATTCAGGACCGAGTTAGAAGACTGGCCGAATATCTAAAATACGGTGGCGACAAAGACGCGTCCGACTCCAAAGGTCCCCAAAACTCCGACAAAACGACGGATTGAACAACCGTTTAAATCTACGCTATAAGCCGTCTGCGTTACAATTCCCGAGCGTTTATCAAAAAGAGAGGATTCAAAGTGTCCGAAAACCAAATAGTTGCGAGCAAAATTAGAGAAAAGGTTCGGGAATTTCAACAAAACCGCGAGTTCCCTTACAAACAGGAAATAAGCGACTCAACTATTTTTCCTGTCCAACTCTTCAACGATCTCGCCGCGTTCGCAAAAGCGGAAAACTTTTCTTACGAAGAAGAGCGGCTCTTTTACGCCGCTATTCTTAGCGACTACTTCGAAGCGATTCTAAAATCGGGAGTCGAGGTCGGGTTCGCACGCGTTCTTCATGAGGCGGACCTGTTTTTTCATGAACGTTGGGAGGGTGACGAACGTCCCGAAAACGCGCGCGACAAATTCCGCCGCTGTCTCTACGCGCCGATTCTTCTTTACTCAAAGGTCTTTACGAAAGAGCGTCTAATCGAAAGGTTCCCGCAAGACGAGAAATTAATAAACGAACTGGAGCGACGTATTCAATCCTGTTCCGTGACCTTTAAGCAAACCGTAAACGCGACGGTTGAAGCCCAACGCCTTAATTTACCCCCTTCAGAAAAACGAGAGGACAAAGAATCTTTCTCGGTTAGCAGCGAAGACTACCAAATTCTGGGCTATATAAACAAGGGCGCTCAAAAAATCGTATACGAGGCAATACAAAATCGTTCGGGACAACGCATGGCGTTTAAAGAAGCGCCGTTGAACTACAACCGATACCAACGCGACGACAAAGCGCTTGTCTACGAGGCTCAACTCCAGGCAAGTCTTTCGCACCAGGGCGTTCCGGTTATCTGTTCTCTCGAAATCGACGCGGTGGGGAATCAGGCTCCTAAAATTCTCGAACAACTCGTTCCGGGCGAGGATTGGAGCAAAACGCTTCGTGTTGGTTTTCAGGACGAAGAAACGCGCAAAAAGAATCTGGACGTTCTTCTCCGCGTCTCAAAGATCCTTGGATACGCACACCGCGAACGCGGCGTCGTCCATTGCGACGTCAAACCTCAAAACGTGATGGTCGGGAAATATGGGGAAGTGTTCCTTATCGACTGGGGCATGGCGGTCTCTCTCAAAACAGACGAGAATGTTTACGCGAAAGGATGCACGCTAATATACGCGCCGCCGGAGTTTTTTAACGGTCTTCCCGTTAAAGCGACGTTCGACGTCTTTTCGCTCGGCATAATTCTCTACGAGATTCTAACGGGTAAGAACCCGCGCGAATATGAATATTTAAGAATTGACGACGAGAGCGAGCGATCTCGTTGGCTCAACAAAGCAGGAAGCGAGGGCTTCGATCCCGTTTTCCCGAAAGACGCGCCTTTCGAACTGTGCGAAATCGTCCGCAAAGCCGTCTCTTTTGAACCGGACGCGCGTTACAAGGATGCGGAAGAATTCTCCGCAGAACTGGAGGCTTCCTTCGATCGCATTGCGCTAAATTCGCGTTATGTCGAAGCGGTCGCGAACTACGACAATTTGCGCGAACGTTTTCGCAAACTTGACGATCCAAACGCCGCAGACTCTTCTCAAGACGCGAAAACAAAGCGCGACGCTCGCGCGAAACTCTCTTACGAACTCGCCGAAAACGTAGGCCAATTCGCTCAAATCCGCCGGAAAGCGGTGGAAGTATATTCAAAAGCTAATTCGCTTAACTTCGGGATCGAACGAAGCGACGATACGGCCGCGGCGGAGGAATCGGGTTCAAAAGACGTGTCGACAGCGCCCGGTTGCAACCTCCGCAACGAAAGGAGC
>CAMNJU010000319.1 GCA_946541595.1 uncultured Planctomycetales bacterium | reverse complement strand
GCCTCGATGAGCGACTCTTTCGCGATCTGTTCCTCAATTACCGGTTCCTCGGCGGGAGTCTCTTCCGGAGCCGGTTCGTCCTCTGCGGCGACGTCAAGCGCCGCAAAGCCGGGCGCGACCGTTATCGCGTCTCCCAAGTTGGAAACAGGGACAAGCGCCGCCCCCGATTCCTCTTCGCGAACAGTTTCGCCGGACGTCTCGTCGAGATCGACGACGCCGTCTTCCAATCCAAGCTCGCCGACCGAAACGGCCTCTTCCGTCTCTTCCTCGACCGTCTCTTCGAGGTCGAGCGTCAAAGAGTCGGCGTCGGGCTCATCATCGACGATTTCCTCTATTACGGAGCCTGCTTCGCTTTCCGTCGATTCAAACCAGTCGTCGACGTCGAGCGAAATCGCTTCGTCGATTTCTACGTCGACGGTCTCTTCGACAGCTTCTGAATCGGCGCTTTCTTCCGAATCGAACCAGGAATCTACGTCAATCGAATCTTCGGTTTCAACCGCTTCGACGTCAGCTTCGTCCAAAGTCAAAATAGAATCGTCGATTGCTTCTGGCGACTCTTCGCCGTAAATTTCCAAATCAGGTTCCGCTTTTACGGCGACCCAATTATCCTCTCCAACCGACGTTTCGACGGTAACGGGCGACGGTTTAACCCGATCCCAAGCATGCGCAGCCGATCCTAATCCCAAGACTAGGAGAAGGACGGCAAGAGAGCCCGTTATTTGTTTGTAAATTGTAGTACTCATTTTCCCAACCCTTACTGCAATTTATCTTTTAACCGCAGACCGCCGCGAAAAACAGATCATTCGAAGCGTTCGGCGACGACAAAATCAAACTTTAAACGCGGTAAAATAGGCAAACCGCGCCTTTCATCATATCAACGGCTGAAGAACAAACAGAATAAAAGACAAAGATTAGGCAAAAACAAAAAGTTTAAAAAAGTCTGTCAGATAATCACAATATATCGATTATTCAACCTTCAACAGCTAGCGCCTTTACTTGAGCGCTTTCTTTAAAAAAAGTAGACAAGGGCGCTATTTCACATTTAGAAATTTTGCTTTTTCCAATTTTTGTTCTTGAGAAAACTTTACACAAAAAAACGCCTCTGCCAGGATTCCCATATAAGCCAAGAAAAATAATCTTCACGATTGTGAGAAAAGGGAGGATTTAAGCCGGTAAAAATTTTCATAAACCCCCAAACTGCACGGAAAAAACAATTGCAAGAAACAGGCGTGAAATTATGATAGTAAGCGTACGACGAGAGTCTACAATGTGCGGCCTTTGGCCGAGGCGATACTTCGTCGGCGTCGCGCAAGTTTTGCGTTAAATAACGGAATATTACCACTTGCGTAACTAACGCCGGCGTTTCACATTATTTGAAGTCCGACGCAAGTCGGCGGATAGCGCATAAAATGAAAAAAGTAATCACGTTCTCGTTAATCGCTTTGCTAACTTCCCCTGTCTTCGTCGGTTGCAAGAGCGGGACCAGCTGTTTCAGCCGAACTGGGTCAAGGATTCCCACGTCGGCTATTACGTCTAATTACGACGACGGCTCGAGCCTCGCGGCGGCTAACAGCCCGAGAATCGTCAACGCTGCGAGCAGCGGCGAAGTCGTTATGATGAACACGACCAGCGCTTCTCAGGTGTGCGCGCCGTGCGCCCCGACACAGTGCAACCCGTGCAGTCCTTGCACGCCTTGCGGCAGCGCGACCGGAACTTCCGCCAGCGGATATCCGGCAGGTTCCTACGCTTCCGCCGGTCTCTAATGGAAGCGCGTATCAGTTCGATACGATAATATAAAAGCCGTGTAAACGGCGGAAGAACTTTTATCAAGAAGTCGGCCAGTCGCGCTGCTTGGGGAAGGGCGCGGCCGTCGTCGGCTTCTTTTATTTCTTGCGGTATAAAGCTTTCTTTTTTTGACGCCCCCGCTTGTCTCACAATTCAACTCGCTGCGCTTTGGCGTGATCTATATACTTGATTGTGAAGATATACTAATTTTATCAATTTTATCTAATATTTTGTTCAAAATCGACGATTAAAAGAGTAGGCGAAGTTTTAACTTTTTGCCAATCCTTGTCACTTTTGCTCGTTTTGTATTTTAGTCGAACGTCGCTCTTCGGCCTAAGGCCGCGATAGACGTTAAGAAGCGATATGCCCGTTTTACAAGAACAAGACGCGTTCGTCCGCGATCACTCCTCGTTAACGTGGGACGCGGCGCAAACGACTGATTTAGGTTTCTCCCGCTGGGAGACGTCATGGCGCCGTTCCTCTTTGTCCAATCGGTATTTTGAGACGTTTTTAGCGCGGCCGCGTCAAAGCAAAGGTCCGTATTCCTTTATTTTAAAAGCGCTTCGTGAAGAATTCTGCGGTTCGGCGGACGGCGTCGCCCTTGTCGAACGTGAACGCGCGATCGGCTCTGTCGACTGCAGACGGATTCCTCCTGTCGTCGATTTTGCTTATCCCAAGCGTGTATCTTCTTGCCAAGCGACGCGCGGATATCTTGTGTTCCCCTTCTTTCAAGGCCATACGCTCGCCAAAGTTCTTCAAAGCGGCGCGCGACTGAACGCCTCCTGCAGAGAACTTATTCGAAAATCGTTCAAAGAAATAGAGACCGCGCTCGAAACAAACGGATGGCGGCTGACAGATATTAAGCCCAAGCAGCTTCTTTTGACCTTTGAACAGGACTACGTCATAGAGAGCGCTCCGACGAACTTTATGCTTGTGGATCCGTCCGACGCGTTTCGGTTTGCCGCGCCAAGTCTGTTTTCCAATGCGTTTGAAAAGACTTGTCCGTTCAGCCCAACGTTTGATCAGCAGTATTTATTGCTCCCGAATACGTTTCATCGGGACGGGCTTGACCGTGACGCGACTGAAAACGCGTACCTCTCGTTACTCGAATCGCTCTAACGCAATGCGAATTTTGAAATTCGTTTGCAAGGAATGAAAAAGGGCCGTCAACTTCGACGGCCCTTTTTTATTTAACAGAAACAGAGCAGCTGCGCCGTTTAACTCACGCGTCCTTTTTCTCCGCTTCCTTGTTCTCCGCGTCGCGCCGTTTCTTTTCATTAGAGGCGGCAACAAAGAGCATCCGGAGATCATGAAGAATATTGTCTAACGTTTTCGTCTCTTCCTCAGTGCGGTTGCCCGTCGTTTTCTCGAAGAGCAGTTCAATCGTATCGATTAGATACGACGCTTGATTGAGCATAAAAACTGACTTCTTCGCAAGCGGATGCGGAAGGATTCCCATCGCGACCATCGCCTGCTGTGAAAGCGTCGTCGCAAAGGTAACCAGCGAAGGTTTCGGCATGGGGTAGTCGGCCATGGCGTCGTAGAAATCAGAATCTGAATTCGCGTTCGCCTTCTCGGTCTTTGCATCATGTCCGCAGCCGCTTTCATGGC
>CAMNJU010000318.1 GCA_946541595.1 uncultured Planctomycetales bacterium | reverse complement strand
CCGGTCGCGTTCTTAATCGCCGTCCAGCCCTCGTCGTTCGAGCCGCGGTACCACTGATACGTCGCCGTCGCCGAACTTGGCGACATAAACGCCGTAAGCGTCCTATTGACTTCGACCGTCGTCGGGAGCGTAACCGAAAGAATCGGGCGCGTTACCTTGCCCGAAGTAATCGCCTGGCTCGCGTGGCCGGCGTAGCTGTTCGTACCGCGCGCGACGACCTTCAAATAGTAGCCGAGGTCGCCCGTCGTCGGCACGTACGTCGCTTTCGTCGCGTCGCTGATCGCCGTCCAGACGGCGGTTGCGGGCGTCGCGTTCTTCGTGCGGTACCACTGGTACGTAACCGTCGCCGCAGTCGGCTTAACGGTCGCGCGTACAAGGTTGTTGTACTTCGGCGAGTTCGTCGAGACTTTCGCCGTCATCGCCGAATCGTCCACGACCGTGAGCAGGAATTCCGCGCTCGCGGAGCCGTTGGCGGCGGACGCGGTTACCGTAACGACGTACGGCTCGTCGCGCGCCGGCAAGCCGTTAATACCGCCGGAGTAAACGATCTGGCCCCACGTCTTATTGACCGTAATCTTCGTCGACTTAACCCCGTCGATCTGAACGGTATACGCCGGATTATCCAAATCGGTCGCCACGACGCCGCGCGTCAGAACGACGTTTCGGTCGACGACCGCGGTTACCGTTTTGGAATACTGATTAAATGAGAGATCCGGTTGAAACAGCTCGTAGGCCCCAATATCGACGGCCGAACCGACAATCCGGCGCTCGCCGGCCAAATCTGTGTCTTGAGAAACGTAGTCGTTAGAACCGGCGTTGTGGGCCTGCGAATTTTCGGCTAAACGGTAATCGCCGTTCTCAGCGTCCGCAAAGAGCGGTTTCGCAGCGTCGTAAACAAGATTGTTCTCTCCCTCGACCAATGTAACATTTGACGAAAGGGAGTTATATGCGCTAAACGCACCCGTTCCTGCGAGGTCGTTAAGAGAGTTCAACGACACAATCGTATTGTATAAGCAAACGGGGCCGCAAGCAAAGATTCCTCCTCCCTCTTCAGTCGCAGTATTACCGGAGATCGTATTGCTCGCAACCGTAACGGTTTGGTCGGTTTCCGCATAAATCCCTCCGCCTCGCTTAGCCGTATTGTCCGTGATAGCTGAGTTGCTCACGGACGCGTCGCCTCGGCCAACGTACAATGCGCCTCCGTTCCCGGCAGCTTCATTATTATAAATTTCGCAGTCCTTGATCACGACCGAAATGGAGTTGCCGGCAGCCGGCGCGCCTCCTTTTGCGCTTCGATTATCTTCACCCAGACGCTCAGAAGTCGAGACGGTTCCAGACCCGTCCGCGGCGGCGTTCGAGGCGAGGGATATCTGTTCCTGTACGACAGCCGCCGAATTTTGCGCGATAAGCTCGGCGGGGCCGGTTTGCGCCGTCGCGAACGGTTCGACGCTGAGCAGATCCCTTTTTTCGAGTTCCTCTAAACGCAAACTGAAAGGCTTCTGCGCGGCGCGCCTTATGCCGTTTGAGGGAGAGCCGCCTCTTTGTTTCGACCGAACTCCAGCGACGTTTGCCAAGGACCGCAAGAAACGATCTAACATACTTCTTTTAGTCATCAGATTCTCCTCAGAAAACCAATAGCCAAAACAAAGGAATATTGGAATCTGCTTCCAAACTCTCCAGCCTTTTCAGAAACCGCGGCTTTCTTTAAAAGAATGAAACCGTAACTGACGAAGCGAGCGACAACCAATTTCAAATTTTAGCAAGTTCGCTCGCGACCAAAGGGACGCTTTCTATCGGTGTAGCGCTTTTCCCGAAACGATACAAGGGCAATTGCGGCAAATTTTGAAAAAATTTCTATTTTACACTTAGCGTAACAAAACGCCGTTACTTAAGAAAAGGTACGCTCCAAATCGACGGCGCATATGGCACATCGATACTAGCGTTCAAGTCTCCCTCCTTGTTCGCGTCAATTTCAGAGAACCGACGGCAAGTCTGCAAACATATTGTTCGTACCGTCCTATGTTCCTCAACGCCAAGATTGTCCCTTCAGAAAACCTGCGGCGAATATACAAATAAGCCTCTCGCACCGATTCTCTCCTTATCCCCATATCTAAAGCCGAACGAGACGCGATTCTTCCAAGCCGCGCGACGTCAGACGTCTTGACAAGTTAGGCGTCGTATAAAACGCAAAGCGCCCGTCCATACCGGCCGAAAAAAACGCCGGTCTCTCTTTTGGGAAAGAAAGACCGGCGTTTGCGTTAGCGAACTTACGTTCGCGCTGTCAGTCAGTCGTCGAGGGAATACCAGTCCAAATCGAGTTCGGCCGTTTCGAACATATCCTCTTCGTCGTTCAAGCCGGAAGATATCTCGGCAAAGACGGCGTCTCTGGCGTCGAGAACCGTATTCGTCGAATTCGTATCCTCAAATTCAACGAAGAGCGGCGCTTCGTCGAGAATCGCCGAGGACGATTCGACGTTGCACAGCGTCTCGCTGTAGTGCGAGTCGGTATAGCCGGTTCCCGTCGCCTTAACGCGGAAGTAGTACGTCGCGTTCTTCGTGAGGCTCGTAATCCACTTCGAGCCGGACGAAGTAAAGCTCTTCGTACTCGCGTTCGCGAAGTCGGCGCTCGTCGAATACTCGACAATATAGGTCTTCGCGTTGGCGACCGAGCCGATATTGATCTGAACGGAGGTCGACGTCTTTGACGTAATCGCCGCGGTCGGGGTCGCGAGCCGATTGACGACGGCCGACGCGGTCGTCGCGTTCACAGAACCGGTATAGTTCCCGGTTCCCGTCGCCACGACCTTCAAAACGAATCCAACGTCGTCGACCGTCGGCACGTACGTCGCCGAGGTCGCGCCGGAAATCGCCGTCGTTCCGCGATACCACTGATACGCCGCTTTCGAGCCCGACGGCGACGTCGTCGCGGTAATCGCGGCTCCGACTTCCGGTTCGTTCGTCGAAATCGCAACAGACGAGAGCGCGACCGTCGCGGCGGAGGCTATCTTGCCGGTCGTCGTCTTAATGACCGTGCCCTTGAAGTAGCCGGTACCCTTGACCGATACCCGCAGATACTTGCCGGCCTCGGCCTCGGTCGGCGTGTACGTCTTCTCCGTCGCGCCGCTAATCGCGGTCCACGTCGAACCGTTCTTGCTCGAGTACCACTGGTACGTTACCGTAGCGGAGCTCGGCGACAGGTACGACGTAATCTTCGAACCGACCTTCTGGTTGCCCGCGAGCGTGACCGAGATGAGGGACGCCGTGACGCGTTTGCCCGTTACCTTGGAGATCGTCCCGGTATAATTGTCCTTGCCCGTTACGGTTACTTTCAGGTATTTCCCAACGTCGGCGAGCTGCGGAACGTACTTCAGACCGGTCGCGTTCTTAATCGCCGTCCA
>CAMNJU010000317.1 GCA_946541595.1 uncultured Planctomycetales bacterium | reverse complement strand
TCCCGGAAGCGAAAAGACCAAATCGTTTTGATACCCTTGTTCCTCGACGTCGACAATCACCGTAGTCGTCGGTTCGCTAATAATAATCGGATCGTGATTGCCAGGATTGGCGTAAACGACGACTGTGTAGGTCTGAGTATCAGACGCGCCATGTTCGTCTGTCGCGACAACGGTTACGGTATGCTCGCCGATCTGCTCGACAGTAGGCGCCCAAGAGATCGCGCCGTTGATAGGATTTATCTTCATCCCTTCCGGCGATTCGACGAGGGTATAAACGATTTCGTCTCCGTCGGCGTCTACGGCGTCGACGTCGTAGAAGTAGTTCGCGTTCTCAATCTCCTGTGTTTTAAAACCTTTATAAAGAACTTCTCCCTGCGAATAGTTATAGAAACCGAATTTTCCCTTAAGGTACGTCGAGTCCTCAAACTCCTCTTCCATGAGGACTGTGTCGCCGTCACTAACTGAAATTCGGAAAAGTCCCGGGAAATAATCTAGGGTAAAGCGATATTCTTTATTCTTATCCCATGGTATATCATTAGTAAATAAAGTAGTTACCTTACCGTCGCTACCAGTAGTGTTTACCATATCATAGGCATTAAGCTCATTATCAGAATTGACAACCGCCACACGCATTCCCGCTTCTGAATATCCGCCATGCCAACTAGTTGCTCCCTTCTTCCAGTCAAAGAGGTAGAAATGCTGTTCGTCTTGATAACCGAAAACAAATCCAATCCAATCGTCGTCATGATCAGGGTCGTCAGAAACCATCCACGTTCCTTCGATATGCTCGCTATACATATCGAAATCACTTATGAACATTGACGCGTCTGCATTCACTCGTTGAATAACCTGATCGCCGTCGACCTCCCAACTCGGATCCCTGTGTACATCCCAAAACCAGCTTGTTCCATATGCACACTGCCTCAATACTACCGTATCCCAATTCTCAAGATTCGTCTGCTGCAATTCACTAACAGCCGAGACCGCTTCGTTTGTAATTGTAACTTCAGTAACCGGCTCAGTAACAATCACCGGCGGTCTGTTTTCCGGCGCTTCGACAACGTTGACCGCATAAGACTGAGTCGCGGATCCGCCGCGGCCGTCTTCAACGCGAAGGACGACGCTGTAGACGCCAAGTTCAGTCGGCATCCAAGCAACGTCTCCCGTTTGGGCGTCGACCGTCATGCCGTCGGGGGCGACGACGATCGAGTACGTAAGCGCGTCGTTGTTCGGATCGGCGGCGCGGGAAGCGTAGGAATAGGCTTTGTCGGGGTACGCTTCGACTTCAGGCGCGGTAACGAAAATCGGCGCCTCGTTCGTTTTATAAACGTAGACCAGTTCGTAAGTAAACGGAACTCGGCCCGGATTCTGGAAGGAAATATCGGTCCAGAGCGTCTTCTCGTTCGGATTAAGCGCGCCGCCGGAAATAGCCTCAGAAACGTCGTAATAGGGGATTCCGTCTTTGGTAACGCCGACGGGATCGAGCGCGACGACGTTCATATCGCTGATATTGCGCACGCCGACGTAAAAAGGAGCGTCCGCGGAATACTGCCCGACGTTCTCGATCGCCAACTGCGCGTACAGAACGTCGCTTCGTTCGTCGAAGCTCGTTCGGGCATAGTCCGGCTTAAAACTGGGCGAAACGTCGAATTGGAGATTGCTCAGGCGTTCCGATTCGCTAACGCCGTAGACAGAAGTCGTCGTAACGTCGACGTTTCCGTTCGAGTCAACCGTCTTTATCTCATAGGTATTTTCCCCGGGATTGACTTGGGCCGCGGCAAAAAAGTTCCCCGCGACGTCCAACGTGTCGACGGCCGTCCCGTTGACGTATACGGCGACAACCTGTTCGCCCTGCGTGTCCGAAACTGCGGAACCGGAAACGACAAACGTCGAATCGACGTCGAGTTCTTCCCCATTTTGGGGAGTCGTTACCGTCGTCACGGCGGGATCGACGATCCCGACCGGACGCGCGTTCCCTTCGGCAAGAGCAAAGGTTCCCGCAAGGACGGCGGTTCCCGTGAGCAACGCGGCGGCGGACGCGTATTCGTAAACGCTCAGCGTCTCGGCGTCCACGACCCAAATAGAGTCGCTTTCGCCGGTCGGATCGTTCGTAACGCCGACGGCGAATCCGTTTTCCGCGGCGAGCGACCAAGCGCCGAGCAGGGTTCCGGCATACGCGTCGTAGACGAAAATTTTGTCCGCATAACTGTCGCTAATCCAGATCTTTTCGCCGTCCGTCGCCATTCCTGTCGGCGCGATATTGTCGGCGTCAAGGGAGAAGAAGACGTCCGACGTCCTATTCCCTTCGGAAAGTTCGGTCGCGCCGTCGTAGCGCATTACGCCGTGCAGAAGATTATCGACAATCCAAATATCGGTTCCGTTCGTCGCAATTCCCTGCGGGGAATAGACGTCGACCGCCCGCCACGCGCCGAGGAGCCAGCCGTCGGGGCTTCGCGTCTGAACGCTGCGCGAGATTCCGTCGACGATCCATAATTTACTTCCGTCCACGTTCGCCGTAACGTCGCGAACGTCCGGGGTCGCGGCGCTTAAAACAAAATCGCTGTTCTCCCGCCCCTCGGCCGTATAGCGGTAAACTGCGTCCTGTTCTCCGTCCAGAACGAAGAACCGCGTGTTCGAGTCCGCGGCCGTTCTCGGATCGTAAGCCTCGGAAACGGCGCCGGAAATGGGAGTCGCCTTAATCGTATCAAATCCGAAGAAGGGAGTTCCGTCGTCAAAATTCGCGGTCAGCCACCCGATTTTATCTGTCGGGCGGATAAAGGCGTCGGTCGTGCTGAAATGGAAAATGGCGTCGGCGATTCCGTCGGCAAACGGGTCGACGTCGGCGGCGATTAACTGACTGTTGGAATCGCTCGCTTCGCCGGGATAAAAACGTACGCTCGAAACATTAAGGGCCGTTGCGTCGAGGTTCCCTACGCTCTTGACAATCACAGGAACCTCGCCGTGACGGATACTGGGATTAACGGGGATCTTAACTCGGGACGGTTTAACGACAGGATACGTCGTCGCAAGGCAGATTTCTATCTCGCCGTAACCGAACTTCGACTCCTTGGCGTCTTCCCCGCCGTCGTCGTCGCGAACGGTAACGACCGCGGTATAAATACCGCCTTGCCGATAGCTGTGCCGCAAAGAATATTCGCCGACGGTTAAAACGCCCGGGCCGCCTTGCGTAACGTCAGGCTCGTATTCTTCAACGGTCCCGTCCCCCCAATCGACGGAAAGGACAAACGTTTCTTCCGTGCCGGCCGCGGCGTTCGTAAATCCGGGATCAGTAAACGTTCCCGCCAGAACGACATACTGATCGACCGTTCCGTTGGCGTTCATTTTCCCGTCAAACGAAGTCGTTATGTCCGTCATTTCAGGCGCGGCGTTCGCCACGGCG
>CAMNJU010000316.1 GCA_946541595.1 uncultured Planctomycetales bacterium | reverse complement strand
TCTTTTCGTTGCTGACAGTCGAATCGTCCGAGCTAATTTGCCAACGTCGACGGATTTTAATGAGATTGATAATGAATATAACCCGATCCACTTTTTTGGTTGGGACGACGTTGTTCATAACGGCGCTCGTAAAAACGAATCTTGTTCCGTGCCGGAGAATCTTCTTGCGGGGTTAAAAAAGTTTTACGATGTATTTGAAAAGATTCAAGACGCCTTGCCTCACAATCAGTATGTGATTGTTCCCGCAGCTCATGGTTCGTCGAGACTCGCAAAAATCGCCTGGGAAAAACAAAGTAATCTTGTTCGTACTTTAGATAAACAAATAGAGTGCGATCCCGACGACTGGCGATACGAGCAAAACGCGCCTGATAAAATCGTTCCTGAAGAAGTTATTCAACAGATCGTTCCGGCTACGAACGTTACATACTGGGTGGTTCGCGGATACAATAGATTTCCAAAATCGGGTGGGAAGAAAAATGAGATGCACGGAGGCGCAACGTTGGAAGAAGCGCTTGTTCCATTTGTCGTCTTTTCAAGAGATCCTAATAATAACATCTTGAGTCAGAACGCCGTTTCATGGACACTTGTCAAGACAACGGTGGAAAAGCAAGACTCTGATTCTGCCGTTATCAAGCAGATTGTTGAAGATCCTGATTTTGACATTTGAGGAATACAATGTACGACATTGAGAAATTACGATCTTGTTTTCCAGAAACGTCAATTTATAAAGATAAGGCAACGACCGCAATTTTTAGCGCGGCAAAAATAGAAGCCTTTTTACGAGACTGGATTATCAAGCGTAAGGCTGGACCAGATGGAAGGATTCACGACTCAGCAGAGTTGTCAAAGTATATCGCTAAGATTATTCCAAATTCGAAAGCCAAAACAGAACTTGAAGACGAAGCTCGTTGTAACGGTGAGTCGCGGCCTTTTTTAGCCAAAATTAACGTACAGTTTAATTCAAGAGAGAATTATTATTCATTTGAAATTCCCGATTTAGGTTTTGTATACTCCAATACGATTATTGAGGATTACGTCTGGGAACGTATCAAAGACCAATTGATCAAAGAAGCCGGCGGATGGGGATTGGTCAAATTGGGATATATGTTTCCCGAAGATAAAAAGAAGAACGGTCGATTTACACTCCTTGAATATAAGAACTTTTGTCCATACAAAGTCAATGTAGACGCATTCCGTTTGGCTCGCGCCAAGTACGAAGACGTCGAAGAATGGATGGACGTTTTGCTTGGCGCTATCGACTATAACCCCGACGGTTTTCAAGTACATGATTCACCCCATGAGTCTTGGCTTTGGAAACACACGTTGTTGACTCGTCTGCTTCCTTTCATACAACCTCGCGTTAATTTAATTGAGCTTGCGAAACAACAGACCGGAAAATCTTACATTTACGGCAAGGTGGGGAAGTATGGTTGGCTTTCTGGCGGCGGAAAAATCACTCGCGCCAAGATGTTTGCTAGTATGACGCAAGGCTCTAAACCAAATGGGCTTGTAACCTTCAACGACTTTGTTGCAATTGACGAAGTAAAGTCGATCAATTTCGGCGACGACATGGAAATGGCGGGCGTCATGAAGGGGTACATGGAGGACGGCGTTGTTAAAGTTGGAAATATGAAAGTAGAGGGGGAAGCGGGCATTATCTTTCTTGGAAACATTGATCCCAACGATTTAGACGGGACGAAAAATATGTTTAAGGAGTTGCCCGATTTGTTCCGTGACAGCGCTCTTCTGCAACGTATTCACGGAATTATACCCGCCCAATATACTTACGCTATCGAGCCTAAGATGATTATTAACGATTGGGCTCTTAACAGCGAGTATTTTACTGAAATTATGCACCGGATGCGCTCCAAAGAAGAGACAATGCGTTATCGTGCGATTGTCGAGAGTATAGTTGAAGTAAAAGCCGCCAAAAGTTTGTCGAATCGTGAAAAGGAAGCAGTTTTCCGTCTTTGTACGGGGTATTTAAAATTGTTCTTCCCGCACGTTACTGAAGAAATGACAATCGACGAAAAATTCCTTGAAGAGTTCAGCAAGTATTGTCTTCAGCCTTCTGTCGCTATGCAGGAGACCGTGTTAAATCAGATGAAGATTATTAATCCCAACGAGTTTGGCGACAAGGCGATTGCTTCCTATTCCGTCAGGGCGAAATAATGGCGACAAAGATAATTTATTGTCAGATTTGCGGAGAAGAAGTCGAAAAAGTGTCAAAAGCATTGTGTCAAAAGCTTTTTGATAAGAAGACGAAGAAGTTTTACTGTTTGCAATGCCTTGCGAATTACTTTGACGTTACCGTTGAGGATTTACTGGAAAAGGCAGAGGAGTTTAAATCGGAAGGATGTCCGTTGTTTCAGTAAGCCAAGATCGAAGAATTCAAAGATCAGGGCTGTAAACTATTTGAATAGGCGTTTATATGAAAGTATATGCCGATCACGCCGCGACGACTAAGCTTGACGTTCGAGCTTTCGAGGCGATGAAGCCGTTTCTTTTAGAGGAATATGGCAACGCGTCTCAGCTCTATTCGTTTGCTCGCGGGCCTAAAAAGGCGTTGAAGGAAGCGCGGGAGACGGTTGCGAACTGCATTGGCGCCGATCCGGACGAGATCTATTTTACTTCCGGCGGGACCGAAAGCGACAATTGGGCGATTAAAGGTGCCGCGCTTTCCGCTCCGATTATGCAAACGGTTGCAACGTCTTCGATCGAGCATCATGCCGTTCTTCATTCGTGCACGGCGCTTGCGCGGCTTGGCTGTCCGGTCGCGTATCTGCCGCCGACGCCTGAAGGAACAATTACGCCCGAAACGGCGAGGGAACGCCTGAACGATCCGACGCGGCTGGTTTCCGTTATGTACGCCAATAATGAAATTGGAACGATTCAGCCGATTCGCAAGTTGGCGGCGGTCGCTCATGATCGCGGCGCGCTCTTTCATACGGACGCGGTACAGGCGGTTGGTCATGTCCCAATCGACGTGCGCGCGCTGGACGTCGATCTCCTTTCGGCGTCCGCGCACAAGTTCAATGGGCCGAAGGGGGTCGGGTTCCTCTATATAAGAAACGGGGTGGAAATTTACCCGTACGTCGACGGGGGCGCGCAGGAGCGCCGGCATCGCGCCGGTACGGAGAACGTCGCCGGAATTGTCGGTATGGCGACTGCGCTGAAATATAGCTGCGACGAGCTCGAGGAGAGAACAGCGCGGCTCAATCGGCTGGAAAACGAGCTTTTAGATCGGCTCGATCGGTTCGGGCTCGATTATCGCCGGAACGGCGGCGAGAATCGCATCCCGGGTAATTTGAGTCTTTCGTTTCAGGGCAGGGACGGGGAAGCGCTCATGCATCGGCTTGATCTTATGGGCGTGTTCGTCTCGACCGGCTCGGCGTGCAATTCGAAAT
>CAMNJU010000315.1 GCA_946541595.1 uncultured Planctomycetales bacterium | reverse complement strand
CTGGCAATGGTCGTAAATCAGCACGGGAAAGACGACGAGCGTTCTTCGCGGCGGGGGCGGCGGAAAGAACCCGGCGGCGCCGTCGTCCGCGCTTGCGAGCGTAGACCATGCGACGTTCGACAGAAGCGCGCCGCCCGCGACCATGGAGCCGAGGAACGTGCGGCGCGAAAGTTCGAATTTCTCCGGCGACGAGGGCGCCGTATTAGGACAGCAGTGGCAAAAATGCGAATGTTCGTGTTTCATGGCGGTTTGCTTTCTGATCGACTCTTTTAAGGAGGTAATTTCTTTCAATCCTTTGTTGCGCTCAGGATTTCCTCTGATTCTAGCCGCTCGGAACCGCGATTGCAAGTTTTTGCGCCTTTTTTCTTTTCTTTCCTTTTCGCTTGGGAGACGCTTGGCGTCCCGCTGGAACGGGGTACAACGCCGCTAAATCTATCGAACTTTCTTACAAAAAGAGCTTTCTCTCATTCAAACAGTTTTTTTGACCGGCCCTTCTGGGCGGTTTTGGGACTTTTGCCGTAAAGGGAATATCGATGGAAAATAGCTTAACAACCGCGGCGCGCTCCACATTAAGACGGAATCTTATTCCGTCGCCGAGTTGGAACTGAAGGAGAGTCTTCTTCTGTTTCAGTCGCTGTCGGAAGAGACCCTCTCCGTTTGTCGTTCTGACGTCGCGCAAACGCGCTATCATTTGGCGTTTCTCTACCGTCAGACGGGCCTCCTTTATATGGCGCGTAAAGAAGCGCAGGAGTATATCGAGCTGTTCGCCAGCCTGCCGGAACCGATTCAGCGCAGCGAGAAGGATAAGCTCGAAAGAGCGCGGGAAATCGTCGCGGAGACTCGGGATTAAGAGCGAGAGCGATGGGAATCCGACCGTGTTTAAACGCGGCCGGGTTCCCGGCGTCCTTCAAGATTTCGGCGCCGCTGAAGACGGTTCTGCGTAACTTCAGCGGCGGTACGCTTATCTGTTCAGAACGTTCATGTTTCCGCGGCGGACAGACGGTCTGCCGCGGAAGTCCCGTTGCTTTTTTGTCTTATCGGCCCCTGCGGCGCTTGATTCTGTTCGGCCCGTCTGGTATCGTTTACGGGCGGGACGAGGCGCGGCCCCGTCCTCTTAAAAGACTGTGAGTCGCCGTTGTTTTCACCGCAAAAGGAGTATCGATGGAAAAAGATCTATTAGCGGCCGCGGCCGCGGACGCGCTGTTTAAATCCGCGTTTCAACTCCATAGAAACGGAAAATATACGGAAGCGGAATTGGCGTACGCGAAGCTTCTCGCGAACTATCGCGAGCTGGCGAAAGAGGATCCCGAAGAGTACCGCGCCAAAGTCGCGTCGACGCTGAATAATCTGGGAACGCTTCATGTCCAAATCGGGTCTTATTCGGACGCGGAAGCGGAGCTGGAGGAGGGACTTGCGATTTATCGCGAGTTGGCGCAGGAGAAGCCCGCGCTATACGGTTCCGACGTGGCGTCGGGATTGATGAATCTTGGCAATTTCCACCGGGAGACCGGCGATTATTCTAAAACGGAATCGGAATTCAAGGCGGCTCTTGCGCTCTATCGCGCGCTGGCGCAAAAGGCGCCCGAAGAGTATGAGCCCGAACTCGCGAGCGCCTTGAATAATCTGGGAACGCTGCACGGCGAACTTGGCGCGTTCTCGGACGCGGAAGCGGAATTCCGCGAGAGTCTTGCGATACGGCGCGCGCTGGCGGACCGGTATCCCGGGGCCTACCGTTCCGACGTCGCGAAGACGTTGAATAATCTCGGGAATCTTCACAACGTAATCGGTTCTTATTCGGACGCGGAAGCGGAAATGAAGGAAGGACTTGCGCTCTTGCGCGCGCTGGCGCGGGAAGAGCCGGACGTCTATAATTCCGACCTTGCCCTGGCGCTGAATAATCTCGGGAATCTTCACAGCGACCTCGGTTCTCATGCGGACGCGGAAGCGGAACTGAAAGAGAGTCTCGCGCTCTATCGCGCGCTGGCGCAGGAGTATCCCGAAGTCTACCGTTCCGACGTCGCCTTGACGCTCAGTAACCTCGGCGTTCTTCACAGCGACCTCGGTTCTCATGCGGACGCGGAAGGAGAGCTGAAGGAGAGCCTCGCGCTCTATCGCGCGCTGGCGCAGGAGTATCCCGAAGTCTACCGTTCCAACGTCGCCGCGACGCTCGTTAACCTTGGCAAACTGCATAGCGAATTGAGATCCTATTCGGACGCGGAAGCGGAATACGGCGAGAGCCTTGCGCTTCAGCGCGACTTGGCGAAGCGGAATCCCGGCGTTTATAACCGCACGTTGGCGCAGACGCTGAATAATCTCGGGAATCTGCACGGCGAGCTTGGCGCGTACTCGGACGCGGAAGCGGAACTGAAAGAGAGTCTCGCGCTGCGCCGCCTGCTCGCGGAGCAGAATCCCGGCGTCGACGGCTGCCTGTTTGAGGTCGCGCAGACGCTGAATAATCTCGGGAATCTGCACGTCGGACTCGACGCCCACGCGGACGCGGAGACGGAACTGAAAGAGAGTCTTGAACTGCGCCGCATGCTGGCAAAAGAGAATCCCGACGTCTATACTCCCGGTCTGGCGACCGTTTTGAATAATCTTGGGAATCTTCACAGCGCAATCGGCTCCTATTCGGACGCGGAACCTGAGCTGAAGGAATGTGTTGCGCTCTATCGCGCGCTGGCGGAACGAAGCCGCCCCGATCTGGCGACGGCGCTCTTTAATCTTGGCTCGCTTCATATCAAGCTCAGTTCCTACGCGGACGCGGAAGCCGAATTAAAGGAGTCGCTTGCGATCTATCGCGAGTTGGCGGAGCGTTCTTCTGCCGTTTATAACTACGACGTGGCGACGGCGCTCTTTAATCTTGGCTCGCTTCATATCGAACTCGAATCCTACGCGGACGCGGAAGTCGAATTAAAGGAAGCGCTTGCGATCTTTCGCGAGTCTGGGGATCCGTCTTCTGTCGCTTATAAATACGACGCGGCGACGACGCTCTTTAATTTAGGGCTCGTTCACGGCAGAATGGAACGTTACGACCTGTCGAAAGAGGAGTGGCTCGAATTTATCGAGCTGTATAAAGACTTGCCGGAAGCGGTTCAGGCCCGTCTGGCAGACAGGTTTGAAATCGCTCGACGGGCCGTCGGACTGGCTGAGAACCTCGGCGGCCTGGTTCAGAAGGTCCGCCGTCTCGTTTCGTCCCTTTTTAAGCGCCGGTAGTTCGGGCGCAATTTCAGTTTTTGACGCAAAGGGGAACCGTAATAGACAATATCGCTAATACTTCCGCGATCGCGAGATCGTTATTGGAGACCGCGGCGCGGCTCCCTGTTCGCGCTGCCGCGCGGGCCGCGATGGCGCGGCTCCCTGTTCGCGCTCCCGCGCGGAACTGCGGTAACCGCTCCCGTTGGTCGCTTGCCGGGAACTGCCGTCCCGGCGCACGCCCC
>CAMNJU010000314.1 GCA_946541595.1 uncultured Planctomycetales bacterium | reverse complement strand
CGCAAAGGCGCGTCCGCGTCGGTATCGGTTGAAACGGTTGTCTGATTGTCGTCTGATTTCATTTTTCGTTATCCCTGAAGGGGACGGATCAGTTGAAAAAACCGATCCAAAGTCGGACGTTCAACTAATAGTATAATACAAGCGAAAAAGCTTTGCCCTGTTCAAACTGAAGCTTGCGAAAATGAAAACCCCGGCTAATTCGCGCGAACCGTTTAGCAAAGATCTGCGGCAAGCGCGTTAAACCAGTCGTCTTCGAATCTGAGAAAAGCCTCGTCCAAAATCGCCGTTTCGGAACCCAGTTCGTAATTTTCGGACGGGGGAACCGCGACGCTTGTAGTCTTACTCGCCTCGCCGACATAATCGCCGTACCCAATCGCGACGACCTTTAAATAATAAGTCTCGTCTTGGGACGTCGGCGTGCATGATTTACCCGTCGCGCCGGAGATCGGGAACCAGCCAAGCTCTCGCGAGCCGCGATACCACTGGTATGCCGCCGTAGCGGCCCCTGGCAGCACATAAGAAGTTATTTTGGCGCCAACGCGCGTGTGCGCGGTGAGCACGATCGAACGAAGCGGCGTCTGCGCGGGCACGGCGACCGTCGCGGGGTCGGACCAAATTGATTCTCCGGCTCTTCCAATCGCTTTAACGCGAACAGAATACTCGGCGCCCTGCGTCAGGTTTACAAGCGTGTATTCGAGGCTCTGCACGTCGGTTACGACCGTATAGTTCGGTTCCGCCGCTAATTTGTAGGCGACAGAATAACTGTCCGCGCCGGGCGCCGCGTTCCAGGAAACAACGGCAGATCCGTAGTCCGCGACGTAAGAAACGACGGGCGCGGCAAGTTCGCCCGGCGTCGGGTACGCGGTTACGCGCGAAACGGAACCGTAAAAATCGCCAATCCCTGTCGCTGCGACTTTAAGGTAAAACCCCCGATCGGCGGTCGTTGGGACATACGCGTCAGACGTGGCGCCGGGGATCGGTTCAAATGCGCCCGACTTCAATTCGCACCTGTACCACTGATAGGTCGCGTCCGCAACGCCGGGACTGACAAACGACCTGATTTTCGTCCCAATTTTCACAACGGACGTCAGCGAGACGGAAACGAGGGGCCGCGCGACGCGCGACGCCGTTACGCGTTCGACCGAGCCTGTATAAAAACCGGATCCGGTCGCGACGACTTTCAGATAAAGCCCAACGTCGTCCGCTTTCGGGAGATACTTCTGCGCGGTCGCTCCGTCGATAGCCGTCCAACCGGCGTCCGAGGAACCGCGGTACCACTGATACGTTGCGGTCGCGGAACCGGGGCTGATATAAGAAGTTACTAACGTATTGTATCGAACCTTACCGGAAAGCGTTACAGAAACGAGGGCGCGGGTCGTCGCCGTTTCGGACGCGGCCTCGGCGACAATCCCCTCGTAATCGCCCGTTCCGGTCGCGACAACTTTCAAATAGCGCCCCACGTCGGCGGCCTGAGGAAGATAGTTCGCGTCGACGGCCCCGCTAATCGCCGTCCATGAGTCGTGCGAATCGCCGCGGTACCATTGATAACGGACGTCGGCGCCGAGCGGATACGCCGACGCTTTAATAAGGCGATTGTATTTCGGATTGGCCGCCGACATAGAAACGGTCAGCGTCTTAATCGGAGTTGGCTCTGTCGCAACGCGGACGACGTTGGACCATTCGGATTCGTTGAAACCGTCGGCAGTCGCCTTAACGCGCAGATAATAAACGGTCCCGGCAAGGAGCGATTCGATCGATACGGAGTTCTCGGCAGTTTCGAGCGCTTCGGAAATCGCGAACGTTTCGTCGGTCGAATACTCGAGGACGTACGACTCGGCGTACGCCGCCGGACCGATTGTTACGAGCAGCGAAGTATCGGAGACGCTTTCCGCAGAAAGAACCGGCGCGTCGAGCGTCGCGCCCGGCACGACGAAATACCCCAAAAAGATTTCCGACTCAACCCCGCTGCGATAGCACACGGTTCGCCATTCTGCCAAATGTCTGCCGGGAGCCAAATCCGCGACGGAAGCGACGCCGGCGACGCTCACAGAACCGATCTCTTTATAACGCGCGGCGGTCGTCCATTCTCCGCCGTCGATTCGATATTCGAGCGCGTCGACGGAATTGAGAGTGACGTCGTTTCCGGTTGAATACGACCCAATAAGATTCTCCAGCGCGACAGGCCGACTGTTCGCCGAAAAGGAATACGTCGAGGCGTCGGCGTCGTAAACGCCCTCGGCGGAGGTCAGCGTTAAATTGAGATCGAGCGCGTCCATAATTAGATCGCCGTCGGAATCGCGCCACCCGACCGTTTCGATCGCGGAATCGGAACAGAGCAAATTAGAAAACGCCGTTAATTGGGTCATGCTCGACGCCAGAATCGACGGCTGTTGAACAAAGCCGGGCGCCGGATTGCCTTCGCAGTTGTAATTCTGAACGTTGTAGTAGCCCGATCGCGACGCGTATGAAACGCCGCCCGTCTTGTATTCGTCCAAAGCCCAAAAGGCGTGCGCCGTCTCGTGCGCGACGACTATCGGCATACGGGAAACCGTCCAACCGTTGCAGTCGTACGTCAGAACCATATTCGGACCGCCCCGCCACGTATAGGCGAAATATCCGTCCGTAAACTTTCCGCTGTTAACGCGGACGCCTGCGGGATCGCGCGAATTGACGACGAAGATAGAAAACGCCCAATCGGCGCCTTTCTCCGTTCGAACGCGCTCGTTAAACTGGCGCATATTCGTCAAATGGGACTGCGCCGAAGAGTAAGACCCGGCGTATCCCTCGTGAGTTAAAAACTCTCCCACCCAGAGAGATTCGGCGTTATGGTCGCGGCTGATCGGTTCGTATGAGGTCTCGAAAGGCGTCGTCGCGTACTGATAATCGACGGTAAACGTTAGATCCATGCGCGAATCGCGGAAGCGCTTGTCAAAAAGGCATTCCCACCAATCTAAGCCCTGTCTAACGGACGTCTTAATCGCGTTAATCTGCGAAATCGACCAATCCGTTTGATTTGCGTCGTTCGTCCCGTCCGACTCCATAAGAACAAGGGTTACGCGAACGTCTCCGAGCATATAGAGCGAACCGTCGAAATAGCTGCCCCCGTAAGGCGCGGAATCGGCAATCGCCGGAAGACCGAACGCCTCGCCGCCGTCAGACGCGCAATCCTCTTCTATGCCGTTTTCAAAATCGCAGATCGCGTCAATTTCTCCGTCAGCCGCAGACTGAGCCGCCGGAAACGTCACGTTTACGGAGGTTAACGTCGAACGGTGAAGGCGGATCATTCCGTTGCAGGCGTCCCCTTCGCAGAACGGCCAGGGGGTTCCCAATATCTCGACGTTTGCGAGTTTTACGTCGCTCGACGAAAGCGCCATTGCGCGCGAAAAGCCTTGCGTGTCGACGGTAAGCGGAACGTTCGTCTCCGTCGAAGAATAGGCGACAAGAGCAAGACTTCCAAAACGTTCTGAATC
>CAMNJU010000313.1 GCA_946541595.1 uncultured Planctomycetales bacterium | reverse complement strand
GTTAGAACGCCCTTTTCCAGCCGTTCGGCCGACTCCAGAAGTTTACCGTAGAGCGCAATTTCCGAATCGAGCAGGCGGAACGAATCGGCGAGCCACGATTCGTCGGCGTGCGTGTACCACGCGGACGAGCCCGTCCGGAGCTCGATAAAATATTCCGAAAGAATACCCGGCGCGATCGCCATGTAGTCGTCCGCGCGCTGGAGCTGCGCGGAGACGATAAGGCTCGTCTGCGCCGCGAGTTCTTTGCACTGGAGAACCGTATTATTTTCGGCGGCGGAGGTGGCAACGGCGGCCGCCGCGACGTGCAGATTCCGGATATTCACTGCGGAGCTGCGTTCCGCCGTATTTGTCGCCGACGCCGAACTTATAAGATAATCGCGATAGGCCGCCGCGGTCGCGGCGTCGCGCGCTTTCTGCGCGGCCGCCGAGGCCGCGGTCTCCGCGACGTACGCGTCCGCGTACGCGTTTCGGTTCGTCTCCGCGTACGTATAGAGCGCCGCGAGATAGTCGCCCCACGCCGCCGGAGTCGACGCGTCCGTCTGCCACTCGGCTACCGCCGCGACGATCTCCGACCAGGAATCTTCGACCGCCGTCTGAGCCGCTTCCGCGACCGCGTTGCGGTACGCCTCGTCCGCGTCCGCGAGCCCCGGCTCCGCGGGCACGGCCGGGGTTCCGGTTCCGCCCGGCTCGGCCGGCTCCTGCGCCGGGCGCGCTTCTACGCCCGCGTAGTACGCGTAGAACGCCGCCGCGCACGCCTCTTCGTACGTCTTGCCGTAATCGGACATAGCCTGCGCGAGTTCCGCGAGCGCGTCGTTTTTGGCCGTCTCGAACTCCAGCTCGCCGTTCGCGAACTTTGACGCGAATTGCTCGCGAAGTCTTAGGACCGCCTTCTGATAGTCCGCGCTCTGCGAGAGTTCCTTTTTCGCGTATTTCGCCGACATGCTCAGCATGTCCTGTCGGTACGACTCCTGATTCGCCCAGCATGCGTCCGTATGGCCCCCGGAAGGGCACCCGCATCCGACTTCGTGCCAGTCGAACCGATCCGGATCGGACACGCCCGTCGCCGACCGGCGCGATTGAATTGCGTTCGCGCGCGCCGTATTCAGCTCCGTTCGTTGCGACTGATAATCGTCGTTAAGCGCGTCGAGCGCGTCGGTAAACTCTTTGTTAATCTTCTTATACGCGTCGGAGTCCGTCCAGAGCTCCGCCTCTTTCTCGGCGTATTTCGCCGCGTCCCGCTCGTAGTCGCGCGAATAGGTATTCCACGCTTCGTCGACCGCGCGGTCGTACTTCGCTTCGAGCGCCGACTGCGCGGCGCGCCATGCGTCTTCCGCGGCGCGAACCGCCGCGTCGTACGCGTCCTGAATTTCGTCGAGCGCCAGAAGGAGCGCCGCGTCCTGACTGAAGTCGACGTTCTCGCCGTCGAGCGTCGGGAACGCGATCTCCGGAATCGGCGTATTCTCTAAAACGTTCCAGTCGGCCTGAGACCCGACGGTCGGCGGCTCCGGCTCTGCGGGCGGCTCGTCCGTCGTCTGCTCGTCGAATTCGGGGTCAGGTTCCGAACTCGGCGCCGGAACGCCCGTCGGATCGTAGTCGAGCAGCGTCGTTATCGACGTTGCAAACGATTTAAACTGCGCCTGTTCGGCAGGGAGCTCGGTCAAAGTCAGATCGACGTCCGAGAACGAAACGCCAACGAGCAGCGGGACAGGCGTCGACGCCGCGTCCGTCTGATCGGAGAGCCGCGCCGAGACGACCGAGAACCCGTCTTTGAGTTCGACGTCGGCGTCGGCAAGCGCCGCGACGACCGCCGCGTGCGTAATCTGGCCGTATCCGTTCGTCTGCGCGTACGCGTCCGGCTCCCCGTCGTAGTCGTAATCGAGCGCGACCGTCGCCGACGCGCCGTTAAAGAGCTGGAGATACGGCTCGCAGGAGACCGAGTCGATAAAATAGAGCCCTAACGACGGCTGGGGCGTTTCCGGAGTATAGCCGGACAGCGTCAGCCGCGTCCAGCCCTGCTCGGACGCACGCGTCGAGCCGTCGGCCAGAACGTCGACCGCGCGCGCCGAGACCGTCTCGCGCGTCGGGGTAAAATAATAGGTATATTCGCCGTTCGAATTCGGAATCGAGCGGCCGTCCGCCGTGCCGTCCCCGTCGACGTCGATTTCGATATAGAACGAGTCGATTCCGACGCCCGGCGCCGCAACGCCCGATATTTTGCGCTCGTTCGCGCCCGCGCCCGCGCGGTCGCTCGCCGCGTCCGTCCAGCCGAGCAGGACCGATTCCGACGCGCTTTCGTAGACGAACGAGGAACTTGACCACGCGCCCCACGCCGTCGTTTCGGCTATCGGATCGTAGAGTCCGGCGCGAACGCGAACGGACGCCTGCGCGCCGGTCGAAGAAGCCGTAAGTTCGGGATTAAGGCAGAACGCGCCGTTCGGCCCGACCGTGATTACGCCCGAATCCGTTCCGCCCTGCTGAACTTCATATTCGATTTGAACGTTCTCATAGCCCGTCTCCGAACTGACGCGTCCGGAGAGCCAGGGCGTTCGCGTAACCTGCTGGCCCTGCGCGTCGAAAACGTACGCGTCGGGCGCGAGCGAACGGACGGTCGGCGCGGACGGAACCGACGGGATCTGATACGTAAACGCGACGCTCTGCCACGCGCCGCAGACCTCGGTTCCGAGCGCGTCGTTCCAGCGCGCCGCGCGTACGGAAACCGCGCATGCGCCCGGCGTAAGCGTCGGCGTAAAGAGGAACTCGCCCGACGCGTCGGACCGGAGCCAGCCGTCGGCGGCCCCGTCCCCGTCGACGTCGTATTCGACGAGCAGCCGCGCCGTCGACTCGCCGTCGCTCGCGTCGATCTTGCCGTAAACGGCCGCGTTCGCCGTTACGCCGTCGCCGTCGGCGCCCGTGTCGTCCCAGAGTCGGAGAACGGCAAGCTGCGGCGCCGTAACGGGCGCGGGACCCGGCGCGTACGTAAACGAGACGCTCGACGCGGGCCCGGACGCGTACGTTCGCGTTCGCGGATTCCATTGCGACGCGTACGCCGTAATGTCGACGGCGCCCGGCGTGAGATTCGTCGGCCGGAAAGTAAACGCGCCGTCGGAATCGGCCGACGCGGAACCTAAGTAGACGTTGCCAGAATAGAATTTAACGGCGATTCCGGAAGGATCGCCCGAATAGGAGACGGAGCCAGAAAGGGTCGGTATGCGCGCGTCGGAGACCGTCAGCGCCGAAATCGACGCCGCAGAGAACGCGACCGGGGTATAAGTGAACGAAAACGAAGTCCAGTCGCTCGCGGGCGCGTAACCGCCGAGAATACGGTCGTAGACGGACGCGCGGACCTGAACGGAGACGTCGGCGTCCGACGTCTCCGACCGGAGCGCGGAGACGGTAAACGTTCCGGAAGCGGACGCCGATTCGCTCCCCTCTTCGTCGATATAGGCGAAAATCTGTTTCGGCGCCGACCATTCGCTCGC
>CAMNJU010000312.1 GCA_946541595.1 uncultured Planctomycetales bacterium | reverse complement strand
CGCTCTTGCCGATGGCGTCGAGCGACTCGTCGCGGCGCGCGATCTTTTCGAGCTCCGCGCTCGGGCGCTCTTCGAAATACTCGTTTTTGGATTTCGGCAGGAACGGCATGACGGGCCTGACCCACGAAAGCTGATCGACTTCGGCGGGCTTATCGGCGATCTCGCCGTACCGGCGCGCGCCCTCGACGGCGTACTCGGTATTCGGATACTCTTTGACCAGACGGTTATAGTAGCTTCGGGACGACGCGAAGTTGCCGCGCTTCTCGTAGTATTTCCCGAGCTCGTAGAGCCGGTGCGCCTGCTCCTCTTTGATATTTTCAAGCTCTTCGTAGGCGACGTCCAAATTGCCGCGCCCGCTCTTAATAATCGCTTCGGCGATCTGGCGCGCCTCGTTGAGCGGCGCGTCGTCGTAGAATACGCCCTGATACGATTTATGAAGCGCGATCATGGCCAGGCGGCTCGCGTCTTCGGCGTGACGGTTGCCCGGAAAGAGTTCGTAAAGCTGCTTGTAGTAGCGCGCAGCCATTTCGAAGGAGCCGTCCCCCTGGACGACCCCGCGCCGCATATACGCGTTGGCGAGCGCAAAGAGCGCGTCCGGGGCGAGCCCGCCGTCTCTCGCGTCGTTCAAAAAGATGGCGCTAAACGCCTTTTCCGCGCCGGAAAACGCGCTGAACATCGGCTTGTCCTTTTCCGTAACGTTCACGTGCGGTCCGCTTGCCTGTTCCGAGCATTTGACCCAGTACGTTCCGATATAGAAAAGGCGTTTCATCGCCGTATTCCTATAGATCGAATTCTGATAGGTCGACACGAGCGCTTTATAGCACCTCAGCGCGTTCGGGAAGTCGCGGTAGAAGAACCAGCATTCGCCGGCGTAAAAGACGCCGTCTTCTTCGATGATCGTACTGCGTTTGGGCGTCGCGTACGGATGCTTCTTCGTCTCTTCCGGCCTAAAGATCGGGCCGGGCCAGCGTTTGGCGGCGCGTTCGTAGAGCCGCGCGGCGTCGCGCAGACAGGTCTTATCGCGCGTCTCGGAATATTCTTTCTGCTTCTGGCACGCCTGACGCATGAATTCGAGCGCGGCGCGTTCGTCCGGGCCCATGCCGAGCCAATCGCGGAGCCGGTTGATCGACGGCGCGTACTTCGCCCAGTTAATCGGAGTCGGCTCTTCCTCTTCCCAGTCGTAGAGATCGCGGGTCGCCTCCCCGTTCTCTTCGAGCATCGGCTGAATCGACTCGAACGTAACCGTATCGATCATATCGTTCTTTTCGCCGGTCTTTTTGCTCGACTCCATCTGGCGAATCGACGCTTCGTCGACCTTAATGCGGTCGAACGCGTCGCACTCGGTCTCTTCGAGCGGCTGCAGATATTTTTTCGTTCCTTTCGACTCCTCGCGCTTTTTGGCCTTCTTTTCGCGGAGCCATTCGTTGAAGTTGTCGTCGAGTTCGCGTTCGGTCTTTTCGCGTTCGGAGAGCGATTCGCGGTTCGGGGTCGGGCTGAAGTCGGTCTTGTCGTCGATCGCCTCGTACTGCCCGCTCGGTTCCGGAACGCCGCTTCCGTTCGAGACGAAATCGGCAAGTTCGCTTGATTCCGGGGGCGCGAGCGGATCGTCGGCCGTCGGGAACTGCCCGTTCGCCGCGGGCGCGTCCTGACCGCGAGTCAAGTAGGACGCTTTCGCTTCGCCGGCGGGCGCCTGCCGCGGAGCGGTTTGCCGCGTCTCTTTCGCTTGACCGCGGTAGTAGTAGGGCGCGTACGCCGAGTAGGAGCCGGGCGCGTAAATATAGGTTCCGGGCGCGCCTTCGGGCACAATGTAGACGGTTTCGGGCACAGGGGGCGGGGGCGGACAGCAGGGCTCGTCGTCGTAGATCCAGAGCGCGCAACCGCCGACACTCAGCGAGAGCATGGCTAACGAGAGAGCGCACGCGCGCGACGCAAAAGAACGCGCGCGCATAAAATTCGCGAGTCTTCGATAAGGCATTGGGACTTCCTGTCCGGCTAATCCGTACGGATCTGTGCGTCGGCTTCCTACGACGCGGTTATTGCTGTAAAGCGGCCTTCGATTCATTCTCGGCCGACGGTGTGTCTTCCTGACGCGCCGCGCCCGACGGCCGAAACGTTTTCGGATCGGAGAGCGCGAACGGCAAATAGTCGAGCGAGCGCGGCCGGCGCCTCAAGACGCGCGGCACATAGACGTTCGCCAACTTCCGATACGCGTCGCGCGCCGTCTGCGGAAACGCGTCGAAGGGCGCGAGCGCGGTTGCGTCGAGCGCCTGGAACGCGTCGCGGGTCTTCGCTTCCCGTTCGATCCGGTCGATCGAGGAGAGCCCTGCGACCTCCTCTTCGAGCGCGCGCCGCCACGTTTCGAGCGTGCGCGCGATCCGGAGCGTTTCCTCCGAACCGGCGAGCGCCGCGTCGAAAAGTTTGAGCGCGCCGATCGTCGTCGGCGTAAGCTGCGAAAAGCGCCCTTCCGCGCGGCAGCGAGCGCAGATTACGCCCCCGGAATCCGCGTCGAAATAGACGCGCCGGGCAAGGTTCGTCACCTGATCGAGCGGCAGATTCTCGCCGCAGTTCACGCAGGCGCGCACAGACGGAAATTCGCCAGCCGATTTGAGGAGCCCAGCCTCGAAATAGGCCAGCCGCGCGGCGACGTTCCCGCCTTCCTGCAGGCGTTCGAGCGTCGCGTCGGCGAGCGTCCAGAGATCGGGAAACGGCTCGTAATCCTGCGTCGCGAAATCGAGCGTCTCGGCGACGTAGTAGCCCGCGTAGAGCCCGCGGAAATTACGCTGCGTCGGCCGAAACCGGCGACGAAGCTTCGCCTCGGTAAAGAGGTCGAGCGCGTCGGAATTTTTGCGTATAAAAGATAACCGAATCGAGGCAAGTAAGTCAAGAGAAGTTTCAAACGGATTCTTGAGCCGCCTCGCCCCTTTCGCTATTCCGCGCACTTTGCCCATTTCCCGCGTAAAGACGTTCAGGATCAGGCTCGATTCGCTGTAATCTACGCTCTTGACGACCAAAGCGTCGACTTTTTCCAGACTCATGAGAAATCCGATCCGGTCTTGGGGGTTCATGTAAAAATCGCGGGCCGGACGAACGGCCGCTCCGGCGTATTATGACGAATAAAGCGAACGGCGTCAAACCGTTTCAAAGGAGAATCGCGGACGGGGCGTGGAAAATGGGAAAATCGGGGAAAAATAGAAATAAACCCTTGACCGTTTAGGATTCGCTATTAGAATACAAGAGTCGTTTGCGGTTGATTTTTCCGGCTGCGAGCGTGGACGGTGGGAGTAGCTCAGTTGGATCAGAGCATCGGATTGTGGCTCCGAAGGTCGAGGGTTCGAGCCCCTTCTCCCACCTCTTAAAAAAAAGCCGAAGCGGGTTTTCTCCTTTCCCCCGCTTCGGCTTTTCTTATTTTCCGCAGCCTGGGCCGCGGCGCGGTCTCGCGTCACGCCTTCCAAAGCGAGTGCAGATTGCAGTAGGCGTAGACGTCGACGAGTTCGTCGCCGTCTTCG
>CAMNJU010000311.1 GCA_946541595.1 uncultured Planctomycetales bacterium | reverse complement strand
GCTTTCTTCATGAACCGCATAATACAAAACAGAGCGTCTCGCAAATAAGCAAAATAAGAAGCGCTGCTTTTAAAAGTATTTATTATTCCGCCGCCATTGTAAATCTGAGTCTTTGAAACGGGGGGACGTGTATATTTCCCTAATATTACGAGTTTCAGTATATTAGATCTTAATGAAATTGATTGCGTATACGTACGCGTGGAAGTTGGGATAAATTTGATTTCTCTTTATAAAACAGTATGAGGGCGTAGGGATCAGTCATGGTGAAACTCGTTAGGCCGCATTTCACCAGCTCTATGGTAACGCAAGAGCGACGTATCGTGTTCGACACTCATTGCGAACAATTTGGAAATTCGTGCTTTTTGAATTTGAAATTATTCGGGCCTAGAAAGAAATTCAAAAAAAAACAGTCTTTTTTAAAAAGTTCATTTGACCGGACAAGCTGGTTTTTCTTTTGTTATAGTTAAAATTTGTGTAGTTTTATTTATTATTAAAACAAGTATTTTTTTTAGATAATACCTTTTTTTAACCGTATTTTTTGTTTGGATTTACTAATTTGTATAGATGATTACTATGTAGTCTTGCTAGATTTGTGTGTTTTGTTTATTTGATTTATTTAGAAAAAACACCGTCGTTTAATTAAAACAGTTTTTTTTACTATCTTGAAATCTTGTCCTAAAAGAAGTTGGCTTAAAACCTCTTTGAGTTTTTTGGAATGATTATTATAATGTTCGCGATACCGTTTTTTTCGATAGGAACGTTATATTCGTTCTGTTGTAAATATGTGATTGAACGAGACGTACAATCATTTTTATCATACAACTTTGAATAAACGGCGAAGTATTAAATCGGGCGGCGCTGTTTAGACGTTAAGATATCGCCTTTTAACGCGTTAAACGGTCGAAATTTATTTATCATCAATCAAAAGCAGAACCACTTTTGTATTAGGATAGGATTACCTATGGCCAATATTCCTGAAAACGATCCGACGAATGCGCCGAAGACAGACGCCGGCGCAGCGTCTTCCCGGGCGCGCAGCGGTTCGTCCCAGGGCGCATCCTCTTCGTCTTCCCATCGTTCCCGCAGCCGCGCCGGCGTGCGTCTTGACCGACGTACGATCGAAGCGTTGCGCCGTCCGACGGGCGTTGCAGGAGGCAATCCGGGCGGTCGTGAGCTGAATTTCTTTGACGTACTCAATATTTTCAAGCGTCAAATCTGGATCATTATTTTAGCCGCGATTATCGGAATGGCCGTTGCGGGGTATTATTCCCAGACGGTGACGCCTCAGTATCTGGCGTATTCGACCGTTTATATCCCCCAAACGAACTCTATGTCGATTCTTAACGGCGTTTATCGGACGGGCGGTACGACGCAGAATTTGCGCGGCGATTCGATAGAAACTCACGCGTTGATCATTCGCTCCTATGAGATTATCTCTAAGGCATGGCGCAATATCTGCGAAGATCCCGAAAAGCGCAAGCTGATGGTTACTATTAATCCGGATAGCGAGTCTCTGACGGAACAGCGTGCCGTCAGTAAGCTTACCAACTTGATCGCGATTCGCGTCGGCGGCGAGCAGCGCGGATTCCACGATACCAATACGATTGCGGTTACGTGTCAGTCGGAAAGTCCGAAAGAAGCGGCGATGATTGTTAATACGGTCGTCGAGCAGTATAAACAGCACTTTGTCGAGCGGTATACTAAGAGCAACGAAGACGTAAAAGCGGCTATTGAGTCTTCGAAACTGTCCATTGAAAAAGAAATTGAAGTTAAGAAGCAAGAGCTAGTCGATTTTATCCAGAATTCTCCGACCACTTTCATCGGAAGCGACGACCACAGTCCGCTTTTAACGGCGTTGACCGGCATGAGCGAGAAGATGGTCGATATTGATTTCCAACTCTTGCGTTTGGAGAATCAGGTCGCCTCGTTAGATAATAAAGTCGGAGCGCGCGACGTCGAAGACATGTCCGACGCGGAACTTATCGAGTTAATGGGCGGCGGCGACAGCGAATCTATCCTGACGACCATCGCGGCTTTGGCGCGAGGCAACGACTACGAAACGGCGCTGCGTTTTAGAGAAGTCAGTTCTTCGTCTACGGTGCAGCAGCAGATTCGCGATCTTGAACTCAAGCGTCTTAATCTTCTTCAGACGCTGGCGGTTGACCATCCGAGCGTAGTTCTTCTTGAAGATCAAATCAAGGAGCTGCAGCGTCAGGCGGCCACGATCGACAATGAAACTGAAACGCGCGGCCGAATTGGCGTCATCAACTATAGCGAACTCTTTAAAACGTATCGCGGCGCGTTGAGAAGCCGAATGGAAGAGCTGACGGAAGAGAAAGTCAAAATCCAGGCGTACGTCGACGATCGCGACGAAGAAGTGCGCGAGATTACTCAGTACCGCGAAACGCTCGACACAATGAAGGTTTCGATCGAATCGTCTAAGACGATGCTTGAACATCTCGATCAAAACTTGAAACAGCTCGCGCTTATGAGCGACGTCAATACGTATCAGGTCGAAGTCCTGTCCGCGGCGGTTGAGAACAATCATCCGGTCTACCCGAACGTCTTGAAGTTCGTGCTTGCCGGTTTTGTGCTTGGCGTCGCGCTTGGATCCCTTTTGGCGTACCTTATCGACGTTACCGACGCGACGTTCCACACGCCCGCGGAAATTACTCGCACGCTTCATATGCCGATTCTCACGCACCTTGTTTCCTTTAAGCACCGTCTTCGCGACATTACGCCGAAGAAGCGCAAGGAGCTTCGCGACGCGCACAAACCCGAGCCGGAATTGCTTGCGTACTATAAGCCGAACGACGCTATTTGCGAAGTCTTCCGACAGTTGCGCACGCGTCTGTTTAATCAGCGACCGGGCACGGGTTGCGTCGTCGTTATGAATACGAGTCCTCACCCGACCGACGGTAAAACGATGATTATTTCGAACCTTGCCGTTAAGGTTGCGGAAGCTGGCAAGCGCGTTCTCCTTATAGACTGCGATATGCGCAAGCCGGATATTCATAAAATGTTCGGCTTGGACAATACGCGCGGCCTTTCGAACGTTCTTCTCGGCGAATGCACGTTGGAAGAGGGAATCTCGGAAGTTCCGATTAAGAATCTGCAGGTCATGACGGCGGGCTCGCGTACAAAGCGGTCGCCCGCGGAACTCATCGCCGGTCAAGAATTTGACCAGATGCTCGCGACGCTCCGTGAACAGTACGACGTAATCCTTATCGACACGCCGCCGGTGCTCTATGTGAACGACGCGGCGACGGTCGCGCCTCGAACGGACGGCGTTCTGTACGTCTTCCGTATTCGCCGCCGCGGTCGACCGGACGTTGTATCCGGCGTTCGCGCATTGGCGACGGTCAACGCGAATCTGCTTGGCTGCATCGTTAACTGCCACGAAAAGCACCGCTTCTACAACGAATTCGCGTCTGACGAGACCTCGAACGAATATGGCGGCGGCTATGGCGGTTACGGCGGCTACGGAGGTTATGGCGGCTACGGTTACGGCGG
>CAMNJU010000310.1 GCA_946541595.1 uncultured Planctomycetales bacterium | reverse complement strand
TCCCCTCTTCGTCGATATAGGCGAAAATCTGTTTCGGCGCCGACCATTCGCTCGCGTTGGCGAACTTCCAGCGATATTCGAACGCGGGGTCCGCGTCCGACGGAAAATCCGCCGAGACGGTAAACGTCGGCGCTGCGGAATCGGGGAGCGACGCGGTAAGATTCGCGGCCGACGCGGACGGCGTATACGCGTAGCTTACCGTCGCGGCAGAGCCGCGCGCGGCGACCGCGCCGCCCTCGCGCCAGACCGCGCTCGCCGAAAGTACGCCCGACGCCGCGCTAAGCCCGGTCGGAGCGAAGAAGAACGAGCCCTCGCCGTCAGTCCACGCGCTTCCGAGTACGGTCGTCGCCGTTACGCCCGACTCTACGGTAATTTGCGAAATCTCTACTTCGCAGAATTCGGCGCCAAGGCCGGTCAGTTTGCCGCTGAGCCCGACGCCCGATTCGGTCGCGCCGAACGCGAGCGCGTTCTCGCCCTGCGTTACGACCGACGGGAGCGCCGGCGTCGTCTGGTACGCCGTCCATGCGCCGCGCAGCTCCATTTGGCTCGCTGAGTCGTACGCGATCGCGCGCACACGGACCGTCGCCGGGGTTCCGTACGCGAACGCGAACGGAAGCGCGACGGTAAAGTTCGTCTCCGAGATCGGCGCGACCGCCGTCTCGGTTCCAACTTCAATTTCGACGGCGGTTGCAGACGCGTCGGAGACCGAGCCCGAAAGCGCGACTCCGTTCGGAAGCGACCAGCCGCCCGCAAAATGAGAGCTTGCGCTCAGATTCGAGACCGTAACGTTCGACTGCGGCGCCGGCGTGACCGTATAGCCGAACTGCGTCCACGCGCCCGTCGAGAGAACGGCGCCCAGATCGTCGTAATGAACGGCGCGATAGCGGACGGAGACCGGCGCGCCCTGCGACGTCGGGACGGTCGTCCATGCGTCGGACGTTCGCGGATCGAATTGGAACGCGCCCGGCGCGTAGCAGACGGCCGAGCCGTCGGACGCGCCGTCGGAGTCGAGATCGAATTCGATTTCTACTTGGCCGCGCGCGAAGTCGCCGGCGACAGCGCCCGAAAGGATCGGATTGTACGTGATTCCGTCGGTCGAGTCGGCCCCGGAATCGTAGAGCAGGCCGAACGCCGACACGGTCGGCGCGGCGTAACTCTGGACCGCGCCGGCAAGCGTAAAGCTAAAGAGCGGCGCCGGGCCGTTTTCCGCAGTTAGCGAGACCGTGCCGCTGAGCGCGGACCGCGCGATCCATTCGAGCGTGACGATTTGCTCTTCGTCGGGCGCGAGCGCGCTCGGGAAGTCCCCGACGACCGAGACGTTGTTCGGAAGCGCGAGGGAATCGGCGCCGAACGTTACCGTATTGGAACTCCGATTCACGACGCGGAATCGGCGATAGACCGACTCGTTAAACTTCGCGTCGGTTAAAGCGCCGTACGAGTCGCGCTCAAACGATTTTAAAGTTACGGTCGAAGAGCCGGAAACGAGCGCCGACGCGGACCCGTCGAGATAGAACTCGACGTCGGGCGGAACGTACGTCTGAACGGAGCCTGTAAGCGGAATAGAGTACAACGGGAGCGTCGGATCGCTCGTCGGAATTGTTACCGAGCCGTTGAGCGGCGCTTTCGCCGTCCACTTGAGCGTAAAATACGCCGATTCGTCCTGTTCGAGCGAACTGGGAAAAGAACTCATGAGCGTTACGTTCGCCGGAAGCGCGATCTGCTCCACGTCGAACGTCAGCGTCTCGTTCCCATGATTGACGATCTGGAATCGGCGGTAGATCGGTTCGTTGAATTCCGGATCGAGCGGGGTTCCGTTCCCGTCGAGCCGGGTCGACGTCAGTACAAGCGCGGAACCGCCCGATACGACGGGCGTTCCGGCGGCGGGCTCGTAGATCGCGACCGCGGTCGGAGACCCGACTTTTATACGGCGCGTCGTCGCGGTCGAATCTTTGCCGTCGTCGACCGTAACGGTAACGTCGTACCAACCTTGCGAGGAGTAGCGGTGCGACGTCGCGTACGCTCGGTACGGAATACCGAGCGCCGTCGGCGTAACGGGCGGCGTTTCGTCTCCGAAAAGGATCGTTCCCGTAAAGGAATCGGCGCCGGGGTCGGAGACCGTTCCGCTTATTCGGATACTCTTATTTACGGTCGTCGACGTCGGCATGGAAACAGAAGCGATCGGCGCGACGTTCCGGAGTTCGACCGACGTCTGAAACGTCCGGACGAGCCCGGCGGTCGAAACGCGAACGGCGATCGGCTTAATGTTCTCCGAAAGGGTCGCGCTTGCGGTAAGCGCCGACGCGTTATACGTCGCCGTCGGGCCGGTCTCGGCGCCCCGTTTTGCGCCCGAGCCCGTCTCGCCAAAGACGGAATCGCCGTCGAGATCCCACTCGACCGTCCAGCCGGCCGCGTCGAGTTCGGTAAACGCGCTCAGCTGCGCCGTTCCGCGCTCCGGGACGGCGTACTGCGTTCCGAACGGATCGGAATCGACGAGATAGACCGCCGCCGTCGAACTCGCGCCGACGAGATAGGGCGTCGGCGCGGCAGGATCGGAGACTAGCGTCGCGACAACCGTTTCAAGCGGCTCGGAAAGCGCGTCGCCGAGCGGCGTTACGGAAACGTCGACGTAACTTGCGCCCGCTGGAATCGTCGCGACGCCGGTAAGCGCCGCGTAATCGGTTCCGTTTTCCGCGGTTCCAGAGAGCGCGTACGTTACCGTAAGCGCGGCGCTTACGTCGTCGCACGCGCGCGTGATGCGAAATGTTCCCAAAACGGCGCCGGATTCGCCGGACGGCTCTTGCGCGAGCGGATCGGGCGCCGAAATCGCGACGGTTACGGCGAGCTCGTTGTCCGCGATCGACGCAGTTGCGCTCGAAGCCGCGCCGAGCGCGTACTGAACGACCGGCCCGGACGCGAGATACGGCGCCGGGAGATAGTCGAGCGCGCGAAGTACGACCGTCTCCGAGCCTTCGATAATCCGGTCGTCGAGGACGTCGAGCGTCAGCGACGCCGACGTCTGGCCCGCCGGAATCGTTACGGAGCCGTAGGAGCCGATAAAGCCGCCGGGCAGAACGTAATCGTAACCGGGCCGCGCCGTTCCGGACAGTTCGCAGTAGACGGTCGTCGCGCTCGCGGGATTCGCCGTTCCCGTTCGCGTTACGGTAAACGTTATGGGCGCCGACGGTTCGCCCGCGAGCCGCTCCGCGCCGTTCGGGGAACTGGCCGCGACTTCGACCGTCCAGGAATCGGAATCGAGAATCTGCGCGGTCGCGTACGCGTCGGACCCGATCGCGTATGCGGAATAAGACGCGCTCACGTCCGACGGCCTGTCGACGAGATAGAGCGTCAGCGTCTCGGTCGACTCGGGCGACGCGTCGTTTACGACGGAAAAGGCGAGGTCGAGATAGGCGGCGTTCGCCGGGATCGACGCCGACCAGAGTCCGCGCTGGGAATCGTACGCCGCTCCGCTCGGCGCCGAGACGTCGAGCGTCGGATCGGCGGGTCCCGAGAACGCGAACCAGACGGTCGACGCGTGCGTTAGGTCCGTCTCGCCCGT
>CAMNJU010000309.1 GCA_946541595.1 uncultured Planctomycetales bacterium | reverse complement strand
GAAGGGTCGTAATCCTCAAATAAAACTGTCGTTTTTTTCGTCATGGCGTTACTTTGCCGTTCTTTGTTGTTTCTGCGGAGCCTTTTTCCGTTGGAACGTACTCCTTCAGTATTATATCAGATATTTTGCGGCGTTTTCAACAGTGTTATTTCTGTCGACAGTCAAAATTAAACGCCGTCCTTCAAAGATTTCAGAAGGACGGCGTCAACGTCGTAACGAAGGTCGACAGAGCCAAAAACGGCAGGTCTTTTTACGCGCTTGAACGGTTTTTCAAACGCGGTTACTCCCCCTTCTTCTTAGAAAAGACTTTGGACAAAAACGACGGCTTTTTGTCCAGCGCGGTAAAGGACAGTTTCTCTTTTTTCGCGTAGCGCTGCGCGGGCGAGCCGTCGTTCGAGCAGATCTTAACTTTTTTAACATTCTTGAAGACGTCTTGACCGAATTCAGCCGTTTCTTCAGGAACCGTTACGGTTTTCAAACTGGCGCATCCGGAGAACGTATAGTCGTTCAGCTTGGCGACGCCGCTGGGAACAACCAGTTCTTTGAGACTTTCGCACCGTTCGAACGCGCCGCCCCCTAAAAATTCCAACCGACTCGGAAGAACGGTCGACTCCAGCGACGAACACATGAAAAAGGCGGATTTCTCGATTCTGCGAACCGATTCCGGAACAGTTACTGACGTTATTCCCTTGCATCCGCAAAAAGCTCTGGGGCCAATAACTTCCGTTCCTTCCGGAACGGCGTATTCTCCCGAAACGCCGCCGGGGCAGGCGATTAGCGTCTTGCGGTCTTTGGAGAAAAGAGCGCCGTCAATACTCGTAAACGACTTGTTTTCGCCGTCGACGGTTATCTTAGTCAGCGCGGAACATCCTGCAAAGGCGCCGACGCCGACCTTATTGACGTCCTTGGGCAGATTGACCGCCGTCAGACTTTTGCAGAAGTTGAACGCGTCTTCTCCAATTTCAGTAAGTCCTTTCGGCAGCTCGACAGACGTTAAGCTCTCGCAATAACCGAACGCGCCCGACGGAATAACGGCAATCTTATCGGAAAGAACGGCCGAGCTTAACTTTTCGCACTCTTCGAACGCGCCTTCGCCGAGGGACGTTACCCCGTTGGGAATTTTAATAGAAGCTAATTCCGGACATCCTGAAAACGCCATATAGCCGATCGTCGTCAGGCTTTCCGGCAAATCGACTCTTTCCAGAGCGGAGCATTGCGCGAACGCGTTCGCGCCTATGCACAGAACGTTTTCCGGAACCGTAACGCGCTTCAGCGAACCGTTTGCGAAGAACGAATCTTCTATGATCTCGACAACCTTTACGCCGTCGATCTCGGCGGGAACCGTTACTTCTTCGTCCTCGCCCGTATATTGAATGATAACGGCGCCGTCTTCGTAAACGCCGTACTCAAAATCGCCAAACGTTCCGTGAGCAATTTCGCCGCCGGAGTCGGCGGCCGCCGATTCCGTTTCTTCTTGCGGAGAAGCCGATTTGTCCTTAAAGATAAAGTAAATGTAAAGACCTGGGCCGGCCGGAGCGCGATAGCAAATGGGCAGGTCTGTCATTACGGAAACGGCGGAAGCTAACGACATGGCTAAATTTTCGTCGCAGTCCAATTTCCGTTCCGTCAGCAGCGGACATCCCCGTTCTTCGCCGACAGCCTTAGCTTTCGCCGCCGCTTGCGTCAATTCCGCGGGCATGCTCGAATTTGCCCAGCTCCAAAGGAAAGTCTGAGTTTTCTCGCTCCAGGAGCCGACAACCTGAGCGGCGTAGCGTACTCCTATACCTCCGAAGCTGAACGACAGCAATCCGGTTTTGCCGTCAAATCCCCACGAGCCACCGAGGACGCCGGCGTGTTTTTTACGCCACTCCATATGCCGCTCTGTCGCCAGCGTCATGCATTCAGTAAGAAACTTTTCCAAATCCTGACCGTAGGCGTCGGAACCGTCGCGATAGGGTAAGTCCATAATAACACCCCTAAGTATACAGGTTGTCGTACGTTGTATATTGGTTCGCCCGCGCTCATGAATAATTGAAAAGCGCGACAGGCGCTTGCCACCCTTCAAATATACTACTACTACTACTACTACTATTCAAGAAAAAGAAAGGGAAAGATGATAATTTTATCCCCATTTTGGGCTAATAGCCGCCGTATTAACGGAACAGACGGCCCTCTCAATCAGGAGCGAACCTTTCGTCTCCTCGCGCCGGCGCGAACTTGGGATTCTTTCACCCTTATTCTGTCAGGGCGTTTTCGTGTGTGGGCGCTGTTCGGCGGCGCGGGCGAGAATCGGGCTATAAAAGTTAGTCTAGTCTAATTATTTCTTGTAAAAACGGGGCGTTTTTGTCCTGTATTTTTTGTTTTTCCTCTTGCGCGATTCAAAAACACGCTCATAATAGCTCAGAAATTTGAAAAGCGCTTCAATTTTGTCAAGAAAAGTTAGTTAAGGCTAATTTTAAAAACAGTAAAAAGGCCGGCCGCGTTTCGAATTGATTTCCCGCGGCCTGAATTCCGTAGAGAAGAGAACCGGCGGCCGAGACCGCCGCAAGGAAGGAAGATTATGTACGATTCCGTAGCAGTCGTAGGCGCCACGGGCGCGGTTGGAACGCTGATTATCCGCATGCTTCAGGAGCGCAAGTTCCCTTATAAGAAGATGAAGTTCCTTGCGTCGAAGCGCAGCGTCGGTAAAAAGATCGCGTTTAACGGGGGCGAGATCGCGGTCGAAGAGCTTTGCCCGGACGCGTTTGACGGCGTCGATCTCGTGATCGCGTCGACGCCGGACGACGTCGCGCGCGATTTCGTGCCGGAAGCTCGCAAACGCGTTAAGGTCATTGTCGACGAGTCGGGCTACTGGCGCATGTACCCGGACGTTCCGCTCGTTATTCCGGAAGTCAACGCGGAAGATATCCGCAAGCATAAGGGGCTGATTTCAAGCCCGAACTGCTCCACGACGCAGATGGTCGTCGCGCTCAAGCCGCTTCACGATTACGCGCGCGTCCGCCGGGTCGTCGTGAGCACGTATCAGGCGACGAGCGGGGCGGGCGTGGCCGGCAACCGCGATCTTGTCCGCAGCTCCAAAGCGTGGCTCGACAATAACTGCGAATATTGCGACTGCGAACTCGAGACGTTTCCGTACCCGATCGGCTTCAACTGCATACCGCAGATCGGAAGCGAGAAAGAGCGCGGCTATACCTCCGAAGAGCTCAAACTGCTCCATGAAACGCGCAAGATTCTCGGCGATTCCTCGATTCAGGTCTGCCCGACCGCGGTCCGCGTTCCGGTCGCGAACTGCCATTCGGAAAGCGTCGTCGTCGAGACGGAACGCAAAATTACCGTCGAGAAAGCGCGCGAACTCTTCGCCGCCATGCCCGGCGTCGTCCTCATGGACTGCCTGGCCAAAAAGGAATATCCGACTCCGTTCAAGTGCCACGATACCGACGAAGTCTACGTCGGGCGTATTCGCGAAGACATGTCGGCGGCCAATTCGCTCGCCTTCTGGTGTGTATCCGACAATCTCCGCAAAGGGGCGGCCACGAACGCCGTTCAGATCGCCGAGTGGATTCAGCAGAATCT
>CAMNJU010000308.1 GCA_946541595.1 uncultured Planctomycetales bacterium | reverse complement strand
CGGCCTCTTCCGCCGGAGCTTCTGCCTCAGGCACGGCTTCTTCCGCCGGGGCTTCTACCTCAGGCGCGGCCTCTTCCGCAGGCGGCGTTATTTCCGGCTCTTCGGCGGCGGCTTCCGCTTTTTCGCGCTCGGCGCGCTGATTTGCCCTTCGTTCCTCTTCCTTCTGGCGGTGTTCGAGTTCGAGCTCCATACCGCGCCCCTGCGATTCAAGCAGATGATGATGCGCGCGCGCTTCCGCCTGTTCGCGAATAACGCACGGCTTCGTTTCGATTTCGTCGGCGATTGGGAACGCGGTAGGAAGATCTGGGACGACGGGAAGATGATCGATCGTTTCCCCATACTCAGAGAACGGAACGGCCGGCTTCTCTTTACATCCAAACGAGACAAGACCTGCAAGAAGGCATACGCCAAAAGATAAGCGAAGACTCAATGTGTGTTTCGACATGGATTTTCTCTATTTGAACCTGTCAAATGCGGAACGTGAACGGCGGTCTAACGGCGCGCCGCTCGCCGACGCGCGCGATACGCGGAACGGGCAGGGGACCGCCTGCCCCGTATTATATAGGGAATCGTGGGCGCGTTCAACAACTGCGAAAAGTTTTTTCGCTACTTTCTGCGCCTCCGGACGAATAATTGATACTTTTTACAGTTCTTTCGGCGAAAAATCTGCTTTTTGCCGTTCGGGCGCCTGTTTTCTAATGACTTTTCCGTTCCTGGGTGGTATAATGGCGATATAGCGGGCGCTCTGTCCGTCGTCTGCGGGTAGCTGCGCGAGCGCTTCGAGGGCGCGCTTCGGAAAACTTCGACCGTTTTGTTGGAACGGCGCAAGCGTTCTAACGAGGAAAGATCAATAAAATGTCCCTTTCACTTGACGACTTAAATCAGCGGCTTTTATCTCTTGACCTGTTAGATCTCGATAAGATTCGCGCGGTTGAGACTTCGTTTGGATCAAAACTGTTTACGGCCGACGAATTTCTTCGCACGGCGCAGCGGTACGGTTATCTCACGAAGTATCAGGTCGATCGTCTCATGGCGGGCGAGACGACCGGGTTCTATTACGGCGACTACCGGATCCAGTATCTGATCGGGGCCGGATCGTTCGCGCGCGTCTTTCGCTGCGTACACCGGGAATCCGGCAAGGTTTTCGCCGTCAAAGTACTTCGCGCACGATTCCGCGACGACCAGACGGCGATCGAGGAATTCGTTCGGGAAGGCGAGATGGGCATGGAACTTCGCCACCCGAATATTGCGGCGGTCTACGAAGCGCAGGCGACGAAATACGATCACTACATGGTCATGGAGTTTATCGAAGGGAATACGCTTCGCGAGATGCTCGCCGCCCAGAAGAACGGCTATCTTGACCCGAAACGCGCCACGCGCATGGCGTACGATATTTGCAGCGCGCTCGAATACGCGCATAAGCGCGGATATCAGCATCGCGATATGAAGCCGTCGAATATTATGATCGCGAGTTCCGGGCGCGCCGTGCTCCTCGACTTCGGTCTTCTAACCGACGCCAGCTCGAGCTTCAAGACGCAGCGCGCGATCGAATACGCGGCTCTTGAGCGCGCGACCCACGTTCGCCGCGACGATCCCCGCAGCGACCTCTATTTTCTCGGCGCGGTCTACTATCAGGCGCTCACGGGCGTGGCGCCGCTTGGCGAAATCAAAGATCGAGCGCGCCGGCTCGACGCGAGTCGGTTCCGCAACGTTAAGATGATTCACGAGGTCTCGAAAACGATTCCCCGGTGCGTGGCGACCGTCGTCGACCGTTCTCTGAAGTTCCGGCCGGAAGAGCGGTATCAGACTCCCGAAATGTTCAAGAACGACCTTGAGCGCGTTATCGGTCAGCTCGAACGCGGGGAAGGCGACGAGGTTCTTACCGTCGCGCAGCCGAAGGAAGAGCACAAAAAGCCTCAGAAGACGATTATGATCGTCGAAGGGAACACGGGCCTCCAGGCGACGTTCCGCGAGTTCTTTAAGAACGCGGGTTTCCGTCCGCTTGTCGTCTCGAACGCGCCTTTTGCGCTTCAGCGTCTGGAAGACGTGGAAGTCGACGCGGTTCTCTTTAACGCGCAGACGCTCGGTCAAAGCGCGGTCGCCGCGTTCAATCAGCTGCTCGATTCGCCTCTGACTAAAGACCTGCCCGCCGTGCTCCTTTTGAACGAAGATCAAGTCAAGTGGGGCGCGCACGCCAAACGCTCTAAGAAGCGGCTTGCCGTCGGAATGCCGATTTCTATGAAGCGGCTGCTCATGGTGGTCGATAAGTTAACGCGTGAGGAATTTGCCGAACGTCAGGAGCGCGACCGACTCAAGAAAGAGGCTGCGGAGAAGGGGCAGGAGTCGCCGTCCGACATGTTCCTTGCGGCTCAAAAGCCCGCCGAACCCGCCAAGGAAGACGGAGACGAATTCCCGACCGACGCCTACGACGAAGCGCTCGACGACGCCTTTGAGACGTTCTCGCTCAAGGAAAAGAAGAAGGAGCCCGAAGAGCCCAAACGTGAGCCGGAGGAACTGAAGTTGGACGGCGAAGACGAAAGTTCCTACGACGACACCGACGTCTCCGACGAGGACGGCGATTATTCCGACGTCGACGAAGAAGGCGAAGAAGAGAAATAATTTCATTTTGCGAAGCGGGGCGCCGCGCGCTCAGGCCGTTCGGCCCCGCGTTCTAACCCCGTCGCTAAGATTTAGCGCTTACACTTAAAACTATTCGGGAGGACAGTATGGATCGTCGTTCCTTTTTGAAAACCGGTCTTGGCGCCGCCGCGTTCGGCGCGCTGAGCGCCGTTTCCCCGGTTAACCGCGGCTCCCTTTGGGCCGCCGAAACAGCGGCGAAAAAGGTTCCGCTCGCGCTGCAAGTCTATTCGGTTCGCGAATACGCGTCGAAAGACCTCCGCGGAACCCTTAAGCGAATTGCGGAAATCGGCTATAAGGGCGTGGAATTCGCCGGCTATTACGGAAATGACGCGAAGGATATTCGCAAGTGGCTCGACGAAGCGGGCCTCCAGGCGATCAGCACGCACCTTGGCGTTCCGGCGCTGCTGGAAGGTCAGTTTGAGCAGACGGTCGAATTTGAAAAGACGCTCGGCAATAAGCGCCTGATCGTGGCGTCCGGTCTTTCCGCGTCGTGCGCGACCGACGCCGGCAATCAGATGACGGCGTACCTCTTTAACGAGATCGCGGCTAAGGCGGCGAAAGTCGGTATGCAGATCGGATTCCACGCTCACTACAACGACTTCACCGACGTGAACGGCAAGACGGCGTGGGAACTCTTCTTCAGCCGCACCCGCGAAGATATTATCGCGCAGATGGACGTGGGCAACTGCCTGCACGGCGGCGCGGACCCGTACGCCGAAGTCGCGAAATTCCCGAAACGCGGCAAGCTTCTGCACGTCAAAGCGGAAAACGAAAAGGGCAAGCATGGCGCGTGCGTCGCGGGCGAAGGGGATACCGTCGACTGGAACCGCATGTTCGATATCGCGGAGAATATCGGCGGCGTCGAATGGTATATTGTCGAGCAGGAAGACTGCCGCGACGGGTCGAATCTCTTTGACGCGGTCGCCGAATGCTACGAAAATCTCAAGAAGATGGGCAAAGTGTGA
>CAMNJU010000307.1 GCA_946541595.1 uncultured Planctomycetales bacterium | reverse complement strand
GCGACTCGCGACAATCGTTTTGTTCGCTTTCCTGACGACGACGTTGTATACAGCGTCGACTTTTCCGGAGAATCAACGCAAGAAGACGGATCCGTGGAGTTCAAGGAATTCCCCGAACGCGTTTCTTTCGATCCAAAAGATTGGATTGATCAAGATCTTTTAAGGATCAGCCGATGGGACGTCGTCTCGTTAGCTGCTTACGATTATTCTTTTTCTTTGAAGAAAACCGAAAACGGTTTTGAACAGGCAAATACGCAGCAAAACGGGGTAGCAGTCTTTAAACAGAATCCAGACAATTCCCTCTCGAGGGTTTGGAGCCTTGCAAGAGTGTTAAAACTCGGCGCCGACGGCGCTTGGCAGGACGCTTCCTCCATTAATCCCGAATCGGCCGACAACGACGTTTTAAACGCTACAGCCGACGTCCTTGGCGCCCTAAAGGTAGTTGAAGTCAGAAAGAAACCGAGCGCTCTTTCGGCGATCTTCAGAGACGGTCGCATGGGCTCCGAATTAATTGCGCAAAGCGAATCTCTCGGCGAATTAGGGTTCAGCTTTTTCGACGTGGATCCGCTCGAACCGGATAAGATTGTTCCTACCCTTGTCGGCGAGGGCGGAACCGTCGAGCTGAAGATGAAAGAAGGAGTCAAGATAGTTCTGGTTTTCGGCCTGAAATTTGAGGATAAACGCGTATGTCTCGCTCAAGCGTCTTTCGATCGAAAGATATTAGAGGAAAACGCTGAAGACGAAACGGAAGTCGCCTTTTTAGAGTCTGACGGGGAGAAAAAAGCAAAATTAAAGAACAATCGTTTTGCCGATTGGTTCTACTTGATTTCTGAGGAAGAATACCAAAAAATTCATTTCCGTATGTCGGAGACGGTAAAAGAGAAATGAAACGTTTGTTTTGGCTACGGAATAGAGTATAGTCGCGGGCAGCTTGTTCACGGCGGATTCTTTTACGAAAGGTCGCATTATGTTGGAAACGCCTAACGTTGCCCGACACGTGTTGATTTCAATCAATCCTAAGGCAGGACGTTCTTCCCCAGTCGAACGTGCGAACCGTTTGCGGGACTGTCTGCGACGTAAAGGATTCCTCGTTGAACTTCATACGGATTTAGACGTAGTTTCACAGCGTGCGAATGAGCTCTTCTCACAAGATTCTCTCCATGCATTGGTGGGGGTGGGCGGAGACGGCACGGCTGCCGAGCTCACTAACCGAACAGTTCCGGGCGTTCCGGTAACGCTTCTTCCCTCCGGCACCGCAAATTTGATCGCAAAATATCTGAAATTATCCTTTAACCCAGAAAAGGCCGCCGAAACAATTGCGGCTGGCGCTCGAATCTCTTTTGACGCGGGATTAGCAAACGGCCGTCTCTTTCTTGTCATGGTTAGCGCTGGAATTGACGCGGAAATAGTACGTTTAGTTCACGCTCGACGAGAAGCGAATTACATAAACCAGTCGAAAAAGGGAGCTCATATCAGCTATCTTTCGTATATTAAGCCAATTTTGAGCTCTATTGGCAGTTATCAATATGGAAAGATAAAGACTGAATTTGAGGAAGGAACTGTCGTTGGCGCTTGGTCGTTCGTGTTTAATCTTCCGAGATACGGTTGGGGACTCCCGTTAGTTCCCAACTGCGTTGGCGTCGATAAAAAGTTGGATTTCTGCATTTTCCAAAGGGGAAAGTTTTTTACCGCTCTTTTTGAGGTACTTTGCGCTCAATGCGGCAGTCTACACCGCTTTCTTCCGAACGCGAAGTTAGGACAGGCCGTTTCTTTTTCTTTGACTCAAGAAACAGAAGGCTCCTCTCCTATTCCATACCAACTAGACGGCGATCCAGGAGGTTTTTTACCTGTTAGAATTGAAATTGTTACCAATCGCTTTACGACGATTGCGTCTCGGAAAGTTGTCGAAAGGCTTGAAAAAAAGCGAATTTTATAGATTCCTGCAAAATAGTCGTTTCTCTCTGCCGTCTGATATGGAAAAGTTCACGGATAGAGAGTAGAATATCACTTAAGGAAATTGCAGCCTTACGTTCGTTAAACATAAGATCATTGTTTCCTTTATTCGATTTCAGGTTTTGTTATGTCGTTTTTAGAAAAGATTTTCGGTAAAAAAAAGCTCGACTATACCAAGCGTTATGAGCTGTTGAAAGCCGCGATTTCTGGGACTATGTCCGAGTTTTACATGGCTCGTGACCGTGAGACGGATCAGATCGTCGGCCTAAAGATATTGGATCCCGAAAAAACGAAACAGGTAGAAGAACGATATAAGGGAATGAAGGGCGTGCACAAGCCCCGTGAAGGCGAAATTGCAATTCAGTTCAAACATCCTTATATTGTCGAGACCTTTGACGAAGGTTTTACAACGGACGGCGAGCAGTACCTCGTCATGGAATACCTCGAAGGCACCGGTCTCAACAACGTGCTCATGATCAAACAGGATATGCTGGCAGGCGGGCGTATGCAGTATATCCGTCAGTGCGCGGAAGCGTTGCAGGCAGTGCATAAAGCAGGTTTTATTCACCGCGACTTTTGCCCGCGCAATCTATTGTTTACTGGCGACGGCACGATTTTAAAACTGACTGACTTTGGTCTTTCAGTTCCCAATAAGGCGCCCTTTACCGATCCTGGCAATAGAACGGGTACGCCCAACTATATGGCCCCTGAGCTAATTCGCCGCCGAGCTACTAACGAGCGGATCGATATCTTTTCGTTCGGGGTGACGATGTACGAACTTTGTACTCGCGAGCTGCCGTGGCCTCGCGGGAATAACGGGCTTGCCGCGATGACGCATGATCAACCCCCTACCCCTATCAAAACTCTTCGTCCTTCGATCAATCCTACGTTGGCGGACGCAATTCATTGGTGTATAAAGGCCGATCCTAAAGAGCGCTGTCCTTCGATGGAAGCCTTTTTGAAAAAGATCGAGAAGGTCACGTACGAAGACGTTATCTAGGATTTCGTTTGCCCTTCAGCTAACCAAGAAAGGCGGCTTGCTTAACGGGAGTTAAACAAACCGCCTTTTTTATTGCGCGCTTTTTTAACGTTGTTCACGCCAATTTTGCGTCGATTATTCTTCGAACAGTCTCGCTAAGGCGGCTGCAAAGAGTTCCATGCCAAACGCGTTAGGATGATTGATATTGTTCGTCATAAGCGTGTTATATGGGATTCCAGATCGCCAAAGTTTGCCGTAGAGGATAGGCGTGTCCGCAAACGGAACATTATTAGCGGCGGTAAATGCGCGCAATCCTTTAATCAGCGGACGGGGGTCTTCGTCGACGTCGCGTTCAGAGGTTAATCCCATCCAGTCGGGTCGAACGTAATGGGGACCCAAAATAATCCATTCCATTCCGTTGGCTTCGAAATCTTTCTTCATCTCGCCGTATTTCTGAGCTACCGTTGGCGCGTCCATATATGCGTCGTTTACAAATTCGGAAACAATAAGGTCTGGTTTAACAGCCAAAACTTTCTCTTTATAGTTCTTGGGACTTCCTTCCGGTTCGTTGCGATATGAATCGGAACTGCGCCCGCCCCACGCTTCGGTCAGGAGGGTAATCTTCGCGTTGGGGAACATTTTCTGCAGGCGCTCGACAAATTTCACCTGCCAGCGTTGATCGTCCGGAAGAAAACCGCAGGCCGTAACGCTGTCGCCCCAAGCCAAAATCCGAACTTCTTCTCCGGACGTAAGCTTTTTCCA
>CAMNJU010000306.1 GCA_946541595.1 uncultured Planctomycetales bacterium | reverse complement strand
GACGAATGAGGAACAATAAGCTCGATCTTGGCAATTGAGCGTCGGCTTGATTGGTTGTTGACCGATCTCCGCGAGATAGGCCTGAATTTCAGCCTTGGCGGTTTAGCGACGCACGTCGTAGAGGTCTGACTCAATAGCCGCTGGTATTCGGGGGAGCGCGCCTTTGTAGGGCGCGCTCCTCTGTTTTTTGTCAGAAAGCGCAACTTCTCGAGTTCTTCTTGGTTTCTACTCAAATGATTCTTGCGCAAAAAGGATTAGACGCTATAATCCCACCGGAGCGTCGGAGAACGGTCGCAGAGGGCAACCTTTGAGGAAAGTCCGGACTCCGCAGGATACAACGGCGGGTAACGCCCGCCGGTCGTGAGATCAGGGAAAGCGCAACAGAAAGCAAACCGCCCCTATCGGAGACGGTAGGAGTAAGGGTGAAACGGCGAGGTAAGAGCTCACCGCGTTTTAGGCGACTAAAACGGCACGGCAAGCCCCGTTGGGAGCAAGGTTAAACAGCGTCGTATTTGCCGCTGGCAAATAAAAGGCGATCCGTCTTTCAGACGCAGGTGAACCGCGAAGAGCGAGCAGGCGACTGTTCGCCAAGATAAATGACCGTTTCTCGATTCGAGAACATAATCCGGCTTATATCCGGCGCTTCTTTTCTTTTTATCTTCTAGATTTCAGTGAGCCTGTGTGATTCTTAGTTCACATTGCGCGAGTTTAGCGGACTTTTCCAGTTTACATAGAGAATGATGGGGAGTTTTTCTTGGTTTATTTGAATTTAATCATTGAAAGAGGGGGTTGTTCAACTTATAATTACCGTGTGTTTTTGTTTGTGCGACGGCGTTTTTCGAGGAAACTGTTTTTCGAAAGAAAGCCGGAAGGAGCGACGTAGATTCCCTAGAACGAAAGCGATGAAATGACCCAATCTGCTCAAAAGTCGGCTGAAGCGCGTCTATATGACTCAGACGAGCGCGAGCGGACCTCGTCGCGAGATCATGAACGGCGAGGCGTCGTCCGATTTTCCCGCTCATTCGCACGTTTTACAGACAAAGCATTTTTGGCCGGAGGATTCGTGTTTCTTGCATTTTGGAGCGCCGTTCTCTTGTTTGCGAGCGTGGAACTTGCCTATGGGCAACAGAGCGAGTCTCAGACTGGCGCCGCTCTATTCCTCCCTTCGGCCGACGTGGATTCTCAGACGTTTTATTCGGCTAACGACGCGGAACGCCGAAATAGACCTCCACAACCGGCGAAAACACGCGAGGACCTTTTTTATCCCGACGGTTTTCTGACTCTGTCGTCTCCAACGGCTCCTACGCCTAAATCCACAAGACAGTCGGCGGCGATTGAGGTTGTCGAGGACGGGAAGCCCGAGAAAAAGTCAAATCCGTTACGACCTCTTGATCCGAGCGTTGAGACGACTCCCTTACTGGTTCCGTCCATAACCGAACGTCCCCCGCAAAAGAGGGGCGATCATGTCTTGTTCTACGTTGTTTCCATCGCCTTAGCTGGACTTGGAATTTTTCTCTATTACGATTTTCAGTATCGTAATCAACTCAAGCAAGACTTGGTTCAGAACGCGAAGCTTTGCGCTTCTACCGAGCCTTCTGATTTTGCCGCCGTCTTAGCGAAAGAGCCGGATCTTAAGGATCCTCGCGAACCATCGTACGTGAATCCGACTTTTGACCCCGACGCCCTTGCATTTGAGGACCGACAAGCGCTTTCCAGGTACAGTCTGGACTCCGAACGGTTTGAGGTTGATCGTTCCCGCACGTCGTCGGGGCCCGGCCTGAATGAAGAAAATGTCGATTTTGTTCCGAGGGGGCTTTCAGGGTTGGCTTCGCCGATAGACGACGTGGTCGAGGATTTTGTCGTAGGGGAAAGTCATTCTTGAGAATTCCCGGTTTGGTACTCGGCAGGCGAAGGGGCTGATTCGTGGCGCCTTTCGCCTTTTCGTTTGTCTTTTTAGTATTTTCTGTTGTATCTCTTCATCATTTTATGTAGAATTTTTGCGTTGTTTAACCTAGAAAGGGTTCTTTTAGATTTGTGTCTTAAGACGATGCGCATGGTTTAAAGTGAAGATTAAAAGTAAGAGATTGATACGGGCCGCCGGTCTATTGGCTTCGTTAGGCGTTCATGCTTTGGAGTCAACGCTTGATTATCGAGTCGCTTATTACGATCCTATAATTGATCCTGCCTATCAGAACGACGGCAAACGCAGAATATATATTTTTTGGCACGAGTATATCCAGTTTTTCGTCTATTTGAGGAAACGATGTAATTTAGCGATGCTCTTGAGTAAACATTCCGACGCGGACGTGTTAGAAGAGTTGGCTTCTTTGCTCGGATTTGACAGCGTGCGCGGATCGACCAATCGCGGCGGTTTACAGGCGCTCCGTGAAATGATGCGCAAGGAACAACGCGATCAACTGCATCTCACGATTACCCCCGACGGTCCAAGGGGACCGCGCCGCGTTCTTGCGCCCGGGTGTGTTTTCTTGGCTTCCAAGCTACAGATTCCAATAGTCGCTATGGGGGTTGGATACGACCGTCCCTATCGCTTTAACAGTTGGGATAAATTTGCGTTGCCACGGCCGTGTTCGCGTGCCCGATGTATTCCGAGCGGCGATATCTATGTTCCTTCCGATTTGGATAAGGAAGGGATAGCGTTTTACCGTCAGAAGATTGAAGATTTACTCAACTCATTAAGCGAAGAAGCGGAAGATTGGGCCGCCTCTGGCGCTTCTTATGAAAATGAGTCAAGCGTACTTCCCGGTCCCAAATTTTCCTGCTTGTATCAGTGTAACCCTAAATCGGCAAGTATATTGCGTCGATAATCGCTCTGTCCGCAACACCGTAGAAACGACGACGCTTTTACTGAAGGTTGGGTATAATATGTTGCGACTCGCCTTATGTTTTTAAAAGTCTACTGAGGCTCAGTAAGAGGATGTAAGATGTTTAGACTTTTGGGGAATGAGATAATCTTTGGTCTGAAGCCCGTTTACTGCGTAACGCTCGCATTAGCCGCCGTATTAGTGACTTCTCCTTCTTGGGCGCAGCAGAGTGGCAAAGTTGACGATTGGAGAGCAGAGTATTCCGCTAGAATTAAATCTACCTTAGAATCCAGACGCGCCCAAAAACCCAATTTTCCAAAAGACGTTCAAACGTCAAATCCGGATTTTATCGTCTATATACCCAAAGTAGAGCCTGAGAATTTGGGAGATTGCTATAACGATCATTTTCAGGTGTTCGACGGCCCGAACGGAAAGCTATTCGCGACCGTTTGTCAGGCAACGTGCGAGGGCGCGCTTGATCAGCACATTGCTCTGCTTAGAAGCGACGACTGCGGTAAAACTTGGAGCGAGCCGAAAGTTCTTGCCGGTCCCAAGACGTTTGATTCCAACGTTCCCATTGCGAGTTGGGGCTTTGCCATGGTTTCAAAATCAGGTCGTATATATATCATATATAACCAGTATCAGCCTGGCAAAGTTTCTACGAATCGTCAGCACACGGGCTTAATGACCGGCATATACAGCGACGATTTGGGCGAAACTTGGTCAGAGCCTCAGCTAATTGCGCAGCCGCGAACTTCCAACGATTCCTCTGACGTAACTATTCCGCCCGAATGGGTGGTGTGGCAAAAGCCTTTGCGTTTGGCGGCGGACGGCAAGTATCTTGTGGGCGTCACTCGATATGTCGCGCCGCAGTATCACGAGAAGTTCAGGACTGTTGTCGAGTTTATTCGATTCGACAATATTGACG
>CAMNJU010000305.1 GCA_946541595.1 uncultured Planctomycetales bacterium | reverse complement strand
GCGCGCGCCCTCTCTGGGCGCTACAATCAGAGCGGGCGCCGTCCGTACTCCGCGAACCGCGCCAGTGCAATTTACGTTTCCACGTGGAGGAAGATATGAGAAAACCGACGTTCCGACAGAACCTTATCGCGTCGTTCACGTTCGCCGTCGCGGCGTTCGTCTCCGTATTTGCTGCCGCTCAGGACGAGCCGACTTCCGGATTTCGAGCTCGGATAGAACAAGACTGGGCGCGGCAGGAAGAGACGCAAGGCCGCGACCTGAGCTCGCCCGACGCGCTCGCCGAATTAATCGAACGGTCCGAAGCGCTCGCCGACCGGCTCGACGAAGAGTCGCTCGTCGACGCCGGAACGCTCGCCGCGTTCCGCGCCAAAATAGCCGAAACGCAAAAGTTCATGGACTCGAATCCCGGCGGCGCGGATCAGATCGCCGACGCGTACCGCGCGCTCCGCTGGTCCTCACGCGAAGCGATCTTCGCAAATTCGCTCATTAAAGGATCTCCGATTATCTTCGAGAAAGCGAACCGGTTCGGATTCCAGATCTTACAGGAATATCTCTCCTACTACGAACGCTACTCCAACCAGCACGGGGGCGGCATTTTCCGGCTCGAGAATCCCGGCTATTCCTTTAAGACGACGGAGCTTACCGCCGATTTCCCGCGCGGGCTGTTCGTTACCCCGAGTCTGTCGTACGACGCCAAGACGCTCTATTTCGCGTTCGCCGATTTCTCGAAAGTTCAGGATCCCGATCCGGACGCGCCGATTCTCAACGCGTACTATCTCGCGCAGGGCGGCGACGCGACCGAGCAGGTCGCCCAGTTCCTCAAAGAGCCGGAAGGAAAATACTGCCTCTACAGTATGAATCTGGAAACAGGCGAATCGAAGAAGCTCACCGACGGCCCCTGGGACGACTTCGACCCGACGCTCCTCCCCGACGGCAGTCTGGCGTTCATGTCGACGCGCCGCGGAGGATTCGCGCGCTGCAACCAGAGCTGGGAGCCGATTATGGTCTCCACGCTCCATAAGCTCACGCCCGAAGGGAAAGTACGCCGGCTCTCGTGGCACGAAACGAACGAGTGGACGCCCTCGGTCCTCGACGACGGCCGCATTCTCTATACCCGGTGGGACTACGTCGACCGCAACGCCGCGCGATTCCAAGGGTTATGGCTCACAAACCCGGACGGAACCGGCGCCGTCGCACTGTTCGGAAACTACACGGAAAGCCCGGTCGCGTGCATTCAGGCGCGCCCCATTCCCAACTCGAATAAGATCGTCTTTATCGCGACCGCGCACCATACCGCCGTCGGAGGCTCGATCGTCGTGCTCGATCCGACCAAAGTCAAGTACGATCCCGAAACCGGCCAAGACTTGCCCGACTCCATCGAGCGCATAACGCCGGAAATTCCGTTCCCGGAAACGCCGAACGAAGAGACCGGCGAAATGAATTTGCCCGACCAGTATTATTACGGCCCCACGCCCCTCTCCGAAGATTTCTTCCTCGTCTCGTACAGCTATGAACCCGCCAACGGCTACCTCACGACCGACGGACGGCTAACGCCCGATACCGTCGGAAGCGGAAAGCTGGGCCTCTATTACCGCGACAGGTTCGGCAACTTAGAGCTCCTCTTCGACGACGAAAAATACAGCTGCCGGTATCCGCTCCCGCTCCGCGAACGCGAGACGGTCCCCGCGATCGTGCCGTCCCAGCTTCAAGACGAATCCCTCTCGGACGTCGACGCCATAGCGAGCGACGAAAGGGAAGGAAAAGACGAAACGGGCACGTTCACCCTCTTCGACGTCAAAGAGTCGCTCTGGCCGTTCCCGAACGACCGCAAAATTAAAGAGCTGCGCGTCTATCAGCTGCTGCCGAAATTCCCGTCGCATCAGGGCCACGTTCCGAAGATCGGGCACGATTACGCGGGCAACGCGCGGCTCTATCTCGGCTCGGTTCCGGTCGAAGAGGACGGGAGCGCCTACTTTACCGCGCCCGCGAGAAAGCCGCTCTATTTCCAGGCCGTCGACGAATCCGGACGCGCCGTTCAGACGATGCTCAGCGAAGTCTATCTTCAGCCGGGCGAAAACCGCGGCTGCGTCGGATGCCACGAACAGCAGCAGACGACCTTCTCCAATTCGGAAAAGCGGGTCGCCGCCGCGCTGCGCGCCCCCTCGGCGCTCAAGCCCGGCCCGGTAGGAACGAACCCGTTCAGTTATCCGATTCTTATTCAGCCGATTCTCGATAAGAAATGCGCGACGTGCCATTCGGGCGAAGAAGCGTCCCCGGAACCCGTTCTCACCGGAGAGCCGGAAGACGGCTTCACCGTCTCGTATAACAACTTGCGGCCCTACTTGAGATGGTACGAATGGCTTGGCAGTTCGATTCGTCAAGTCGTGTCCGTACCCGGCGAATGCGGCGCCGACATGTCGCGCCTCGCGGAGATTATCGACGGAGATTATCACCGCGACGTCGCCAAGTTGACCGACGAAGAACGCAGACTGCTCTACTTCTGGATGGACTCGAACGTGCCGTTCTACGGCGTTTACGACCCGGAAGAACAGGCGCGCCAGCTCAACGGCGAGAAGATCGATCCGCCGAAACTGCAGTAACCGCGCGCGCCGCGCAAAACGGCCAAACCCCGCCGCGAACGCTCTGTCCGCGACGGGGTTTTCTTTTGCGGCGTATACGGTTATGAATCAGCGATTGCGCCAGAAACTCGGGACGAAGAGCGAAAGAACCGTCCAGATTTCAAGACGTCCGAGCAGCATTCCCCACGAGAAGAGAAACTTCGTCGGCTCCGACAGTTCGCCGTAATTCTCGAACGAGCCAAGCGCGCCGAACGCCGGCCCGACGTTCGCGAACATAGAGACGGACGCGACGTAAATATCCGCAATTTTCTCGACTTGCGATTCTCCGCGCGCCAGCCATATCTTATCGGGCTCGTACGCGGCGACGAACGCCGTCATAACGAAGACGAGCGCGGCCATAGCGAAAATGTACGTAACCGCCGAATGCAGCGTGTCTTTATCGACGTTCTCGCCGTCGACGCGCGTCACCCTCACGACGTTCGGACTGAACCTCTCGGCAAGGCTCTGGAAAAAGACTTTGAACGCGAGAATAACACGAAAGACCTTCGCGCCGCCCGCCGTGCTCCCGGAACATCCGCCGACAAACATGAGAACGAGTAACGCAATGAGCGTACTCGCGTTCCATAATTCGTACCGATCGGTCGCGAATCCCGCGCCCGTGGCGAGCGAAACGACCTGAAACGCCGCGCGAACGACCGCGGAGCCGAGCCCCGACTTTTCCGCCGACGTATTGACCGTAACGTTCGGACGCCGATTCATCGTTTGGGGATCCTCCGACCCGTCGTTGAACTGCGTCTTATCGATATGGTCGACGACGTCAAACGCCTCCCCTTTCGCGACCGCGGGCGCCGGACTCGTGCGGAAGTCGCCCTTCCACATGCCAAATCCGACCGCGATCACGACGCCCGCCAAGAGCAGACCGACGTAAAGGCGCCATTCGGAATCGCGAAACAGCTTGCCCGGCTGCTTCATAACAACCCAGTACAGAAGCCAATAGTTCGTGCCGGATACGACCATAAAGAAGATCAGCGTCAACTCGACGGCGAGAAAGTTCGTCGATGGACACGCGGAGAAATAGGCGATACTCGCGTTATGGGAGCTGAACCCGCCGAGCGCGACGACGGAAAACGCGTGAGATATCGCGTCAAATGCCGTCATGCCGAGGAGTTTGAG
>CAMNJU010000304.1 GCA_946541595.1 uncultured Planctomycetales bacterium | reverse complement strand
ACCTCACGCCTTACGCCGGGCAAAAAATTTCGCTGCTCGTTATCGCCGACGCCGGCGACGCCGACAATTCGTCCGGAGACTGGGCGTGCGCCGCCGATATGCGTATCGAATCCGAGCAAAAGGAACTTGTACGCGAGCTTAAGAGCGTCGAGTGATTCGACAATAAAAAACTCGGCCGTCTTTCGCGATAATACTTTGAGCGAAAGGCGGCCATAGCATTTTCAACGCTTGATCTGATTTCAAGTTAGCTTATTCGTCTTTACACATAACAATTCTAAATCCCACCGTATACACCCTAAAGTTGGGAACGTTGCTGAAACGGGCGGCCGAGCGGCAGCGTTCGCGCGGCATTGCCCAACTTCCACCCCTCAACGCGCGTAAATCAGGATTGGTAATCTTGTTGCTCTCATAATCATATGGACTGTTTTGGCACCATTCCCAAACGTTTCCGTGCATATCGTAGATTCCCCACTTATTGGGAAGTTGAGTCTTAACATCGTGGGTACAGCCCAAACTGTTTAAATTGAACCATCCGGCTTCTTCTAACCTTAAAGCGTACGCCCCTTTTTCACCGCTTCGACACGAGTATTCCCATTGTGCTTCGGTAGGAAGTCGAAACGTCATGCCCGTCGGTGCAAACGCTGATTTGTTTAGAACGTCCAAAAATTCGAGACAATCGTTCCATGAAACCTGCTCTACAGGCAGGTCGTCGCCTTTAAAGAAGCTGGGACTCTTCTTTTCTCCCATTACAGATTTCCAAAGCCTTTGGGTTACCTGCGTTTCAAGAATCCAGTAAGAATGAGAAATAATTTCTTCATGCAGCGTTTCGCTGTCCATGTGTCCTGATTCGTCATTGGGACTCCCCATTAAAAAGGAACCTGTCGGGCAATAGCGAAAAGTGTAGACAGCGTCGCCTATTTCTATACTCTGATCCGACTCGCAAGAAGAAGGCTTCACAACATGTTGTATCATTGTGCCGGAAGATTGACAAGATAAAGATTGATTGGTTGGACACTGGCTCCTTGTCAGGCATATTTGACCTTGAAGTTCCTTTATTTCATTTTCCAACTCGATTATCCGTAAATCTTTTTGGATGGAATCAAGCAGCTCGGTCCAATTCCTGTAATATGTTCCGCTTGAATCAGGCTTCAGATTTAACGCTGTTTGAACTTTATCATAGGCTTTCTTTAACGGTTCGACTACACGGCTTGCGTCTGAGTTTTGTCTTAAAATCTTCGCCTCGCCAATAAGTTGACGCGCTTCCGAAACAAGCTTTTCACCTTCTATTATCTGACGGTGAAACAGACCTTCCGTCTTATCGCTCGCCACGAATCCTTTGAGTTTGCTTGACTTGAAATAACAGCAGGGAGTCTGTTCGCATTGGATCAGTTTTGCCGCTTTTGGAGTTTCTTCTGTCACATAACGCTCCAAGTCTCCTAGCGTTATTACTCCGTCTTTGTTATAATCCGCTTCTCCCTGCAAAGCGGCGACAAGAGTCTGAATGAATAAGCCGTGCCCCTCCTTTATGTCCTCAATGCTGACTTCGCCAGATTGACAACTTTGAAATATGACGCTGCCCTCAGGTAGGGGAAGCCCGCCAGTTCCAAAAGCGCGCAAGCTATCGCCTTTAGTTTGTTCGACCTTGACGCGGCAGGCGTCAATAATCAGCCATTTAAACTCCGCCGGACACTTGTTCAATCGCTCGGTCAGTTCTTTGAAAGAAACAGCCGTTTTGGTATCATACTCAGAGTTAAGATTTACAATAAGATCGGCCGGCGCAAGATATGAGACTTCGTCTACTTCAAAACCGTGTCCGGAAAACATAACGATGAGTTTATCATTCTCCTTCAAGTTTCTTAACTGAAAATCAATCCAGCTGTCGATTATGTGGTGAAACGGCTGCATGCCAAGCGCAGGTTCGTTAGAAGTTAAGCGAACAATCTTGCGGCTGTCGATGCCAACGTCCTTAACGAGACAGTCGTAAAACAAATCCACGTCGTTTTTACTACAGTATAGCTGGGAAGTTGTCGCATACCGATCAACCCCAATGAGCAACGCGTACGTAGCTCCGCCGTTCTTACAGCGCGCTAAAGTTTCGGGAAGGTTCGAACTCGAAATGTTTTGCATGTATTAATCCCCTGGGCAATTGACGACTATTTGAAACATCCATAAAAAACAACAATATGAAGCTATGATAAAACACGCAAATAGCGTATTAAATATACTTATCTCCATTACCCTGCTCAAAGTTGTCGTTTAACGGCGGCTCGTCGTCCGAACGCTCGCTCGACAACGGCGCGGCGTCTGAATTATTGTTCAGCGAGGAAGGCAAATCGGAAATGTTTGGCCGGTTGCTTCGATCGTCACGACTCTTTGTATCGTTTTCAGGCTCTCTTATCTGCTCTAACTTATATTCGTCTAACGATATACTTTCTTCCTTTGTCTGCGATGTATTTTGACTCGCCAGCCGTTTCCCCAACTCGTTTGACTTTGTGCCTTTTTCTTCCTCCAGTTCTTTTAACTGTTTTTTTAACCGTCGTATCGTTCTCTCGTTTTTCAATTGCTCTTGTTTATTTATCCGATTTTGTACTTCTCTGTTAATATCAGCTTTTAATCTTATCCCTTCGTGGTATAAATTCCCGGCAGGGTCAGGGTTCAAGTCTAAAGCCTCCTGAACCATATTAGACGCTTCCTGCAGCTTTTTCAGTTCTCCGCCCGACTGTACTGGATACAGAAATTCATCGAACAACCGTTTGGCTTTATTAATCAGATCTCTACCTTTTTTAAACTGGGAGACTGTCAGCCCTTCTATCTTATCGGTTAAAATAATATTATTGAGATCGTTAAACGTGGTAGAAAAGCATGGGTCTTGCTCCCAACCATGGTGGTAGGATCTTTTTTGTGTTTCTTTTATCACATGATCTACAGCAGATTTCATCGTTATCTGACCGCTTGTTCCAAAACCCCGCAGAGCTTCGACAAGCGCCAAAATAAATATGCTATAGTTTGTGAAACCGTCGGGCGATACGAAACGGCTTTTCTGTTCTGATTCGCAGCTGCGAAGAATTACGCTCCGTTCTGGCTTATGAAATCTACGGCTTCTTAAAACGCGCCAAAAAGCTTGCAAACGATTATCGTTAGCTAATTTCCCCGGTTCGCGGCACGCGTCAATGATCAGCCATTTAAATCTTACCTTACACCTATCCAATTGAGCGACTAAATCCCTGTAAGCAATCGCCGTTTCCTTTATGTACTCTTCTTTCGAAGTTATACGAAGGTCAGTCGGCGCGAGGTATGCTTCTCCGTCTACTTCAAAACCGTGCCCGGAGAACATAACGACGAGTTTATTTCTATTATCCTTCTCCGCTATTTTAAAGATATCGTCCAAACGTTGTTCGATTACATGTTGGAATGGCTGGTAAGTAAAATTATCTGGCTCATCTTTTGCAAATCCAAATCTCAAACAATAAATTTGATCTTCGGGAACGCCGACGCTGCGAATAAGGCAATCGCTAAACAAGTCTACGTTATTTTCACATACGTTTAGCTCTTCGAATGCAACATACTTATCCACGCCAATAAGCAACGCGTACGTTTTGCCGTCGCTCTGATCGCAGAGCGATATCGTTTCAGGGGCGTCTGAAGAACGTTCGTCGTTCGACATGAAACAGGCCTCGTGTACGGTCGGCGTGAATTAAAATTACAAAGAAGGCGGCGCGTAACTGCGCCGCCTTGCGTCGGTTGCGCGCCGAGCCC
>CAMNJU010000303.1 GCA_946541595.1 uncultured Planctomycetales bacterium | reverse complement strand
GGACGATCCAATCGAGGCGTCCGCCGCGCCCATGCCCGCCGTTCTTCCGGCGCCGAGTCCGGCCGAGCCGACGGCCCCGCAAACGGAATCCGCGCCTGCCGCGCCGCCGAGCGGATCGGAACCGCCGAGCGCGTCCGCCGCGCCGAGCGCCGCGGAGCCGTCCGCGCCGCAAGCCGAGCCCGTTCCCGCGCCCGTTGTTCCAGAGCCGGAGCCGGAACCCGAGCTTCCCGTCGTAGTTAAGCCGACGGAAACGCTCGCGTTCGGATACGACGCGGAACTGACCGCGGAACAGTGGCGCGCCATTCTTCCGGTCGCGCCGGAGCCTCGGCTCTTTGGCGACGTAGCGGGCGATTTTGCGCGCAAAAAGGCGCTGCGCGAATTCCTCGCTTCCGAAGGGGGTACGATCGCGCTGTGCGTGTACGTAACCGACGTCGGTCTCTCGCCCGCAAAGCACTATACGAAATTCATGCGCGAAGTCCTCACGCCCGCGATTCCGAACGCGCGCGTTTACGTCGTGCTGACCGGCGCGGAAAAGCTGCGCGTTAAGTACGGCTCGCAGACGAACGCGGTCGCCGAGCGGCTCGAAGACTGGACGAACGCGCTCAGCGCGCTCGAACGGACGTCCGGACTCCCGATTCTGCCCGTCTTCTTTTACGACGCCGATCTTGATCTTCCGGAACAGCGCGGCCGGCTGCGCGACCTTGTCCGGTCGGGCGGCGATCCGCGTGAGTCGGGCGAAATTCGGCGCCGCGATTACGCGAAGTGGGACGCCGCGTCGCGACGGCTGCTGTCCGAATGCCGCGCGATCTTCGGCGCGTCTGAATTCGCGACTGACGAAGAGACGGAACGTCGGCGCGCCGCGCAGGTGTGCGCCGATATTTTCGAGGTCTATCAGGCGGAGACGGAGCGCGTTTCCGAACTTGGCGCCGCCGCGCTGACGGCGAAACTTGGCGGCGCGTCCGTACTGGAGAAAGCGCGCGCCGCGGCCGCGAAGACGGGGACCGCGTTTTCGTCCGCGCTGACCGGCGGGGGCGCGAACGTTATGGACTCGCTCGCCGAACGCTGTAAAGAGAAGGGCCTGAGCGCCGATTTCGTCGAACGGCGCGTTATGAGCGCGTGGGGCCTGAGCGAAAAGATGCGCGGATTCTGCTCGAAGCTGAGCCCGAAGTGCGCCGCGGCGACCGCGACGGTCGGGCTGTCGATTCCGGCGCTCGTCGCGTTTGCGCCGCTGCTCGGGGGCGCGGCGACGGCGACTGCGGTCGCGTCCGCGTTCGGCGCGCTCGGAACGCTGCTTCCGACGAGCGTGGCGTCGGGCGTCGCGGCGGGCGCGCTTGGGGCGGTCGCGCCTATGTCCCTGTCGGCGCTTAAAGAGAAGCTGTCGGCTAAGATTCACGGCGCGTTTCATACCGCGCGCGCCGACAAAGAGCCGGAGCCGCGCGCGTCCGGCGGCGCCGGGATCGGGCCAGACGCGGCGCGCGAAAGAGCCGAGTCGGCGGCCGCGCTTGTGTGCGTCGCCGCGACCTGGCAAACGGTTCTCGAATTACAGGGGCTGCCGGAAGACGCGATCGCGTCGGCCGCGCCTGAGATTCTCGAGCCGGTCGAGACGTCGAATCTCGATTCGCTCGAGGAGATCGAACGCGCGTTAAACGGCGCCCGCGCCCTTTTGCCCGGCGCTTAACGCGGCGTCGAACGTCTCTACGAAACAGAATTTAATCGCAATCCTTCGAGATCGGGGAAGCCATGCAGGTAACAAACGAAGAACTTCGCGCGTTAAAGCCGCTCGTAGTCGCCGTCGTCGGGCCGACGAACGAGGGCAAGACGTCGATCTTGCGCACGCTGACGAGCGATCCGAATTTCGGCTTGGTCAACGCCTATAACGGCACGACGGTCCGCGCTGAAATTCAGAAGATCTTCTATAAAGGCGTCGTGGAGATTCTCCAGCTTGTCGACACGCCCGGCTTTCAGACGTCCGGCGAGATCTACGAGCTGCTCATGGAGGACGAAGCGGTTCAAGAGCGGCTCGGCGCGTTCGATCTCGACGATCTCTTTCGGGTTGTGCCGCAGCAGGACGACGATTTCCGGCACGACCTGCGCGCATGGCGGGAGGTCGCGCGCTGCGACGCGGTTATTTTCGTCGTGAACGTCGTTGAGAATCCGAAGCAGTCGCTGCTGAAATATACGCTTGCGCTTCTTAAAAATATCGGCAAGCCGGTCGTGGTCGCGTACAATAACACGCACGTCGAGAGCGCGAGTTCCGTCGACGCGACGGGCGCGGGCGTTACCGACTACCGCGCCGAGTGGGACGAGACGCTCCGCAAAAACAGCTTCTTTTTAGTGCAGGAGTACGACGCGCACATTCGGTCGTTCAACGACGAGCTCGAGCTCTTTGAGAAGCTCGCGGCGCTCGCGCGCGATCCGCTCACGCAGCGCGTTTTGCGGCTCGAGATTCGTGAGCGGCGCGCAAGAGAGCTGCGCCGGCTGCAGACGTCGCGGCACGTCGTCGCGGAACTCCTGCTCGACGTCGCCGCCTATCGCGAAATTAAGACGGACGTCGGGCAGAACGAATGGCAGCTTGAACTCGAACGGCTCGAAGAGGTTCTGAAGCAGACGGTGATTACGCGCGAGCATGAAGCGCAGGTCGCGCTCCTCGAAGCGTGGGGATTCCACGTCGGCGTGCTCGATCGCGAGATGCTCTCGGTCGAAGACGACGCGAATCAGCGGAATCAGCTTTTCGGCGCGGATGCGAAACGGCATGTGAGCGTCGGCGGGGGCGTCGGAGTTACCGTCGGCGCGATTCTCGGCGGCGCGATCGACGCGTGCGTGGGCGGGCTCTCGTTCGGAACCGGCGCGATGCTCGGCGGTTTTCTCGGCGGACTCGCCGGGGGCGGCGGCGCGCTGGCGTACAATTCGAAGTACGACTCCAAGGGCAAGACGCTGACCGTGCGCGTTCAGCAGAACGTCGTCGAAGCGCTCCTTGCGCGCGGCGTCGATCTGGCCAAAAAGCTGCAGAGCCGCGGCAAGGCGCTCGAAGATTCCGCGCAGTCGCAAATTGGCGCCAACGCGCCGAAGATCGCGATTCCCGGCCTGGCGGGCCTGCTCGCCGAATACGCCGCGTTCGCCGAATATTCGAAGATGAATAAAGGGGCCGATCCCGGATTTACCGCCCGGGACTGGCGCAAATTGCCCGGCGTCTCGAAGCTCGCGAAAGAGAAAAAGACGCGCGAAGAAGTCGTGCAGGCGATCGCCGATATGCTGCGCCAGGCGATTCCTGATTTGGATTGAGACCGCCGCCCGCGACGGCGCGGGACCCGGTTCGCGCTGCCGCGCGGATCTGAGATAATCGCTCCCGGTGGTCGCTGGCCGCAGCCGCATGTCCCGGCCTCCGGAAACCGGCCAAAGGCCGGTATAACCCACGCGTAATACCTAGCGAGGCGTATCGCCGCTGCAACGCGCATGGCCGCGCACGCGACCCGCAACGCGGGGCGCCCAGCCGGACGCAACGTCCGGTTCGGTATGGATTTAGCGACGCGTCGCCATTAAAGAAGCAGCCAAAATTAAGGCAAAGACGGAATTGCGATTGAAATACGCCGGAAACGCGACGCCTGATTCAGGGCGTCCGCCGGCGGCGCCGGCGGCTGTTGCGTCGGGGGTGTTTTTTGAAATTTGGTTTTTCGTTAATGCTTAGAACTGCGTAAATTATGGCGAACCGGACGTGCGTCCATAGGCACTAACATAATAAACACTCCATCTGTAGCG
>CAMNJU010000302.1 GCA_946541595.1 uncultured Planctomycetales bacterium | reverse complement strand
CCCGCCCAGAGAACCCGCCCGCCCCAGAAGAATAGAACCCCGAGAAACCCGCCAACCCCAGAAGAACAGAGGGCGTTGTCAGAAGCCCTCTGTGAAAAAAGAAACGCGCCTGATTCCCGCCCTCATGCCCAAGACAGGCGCGCCGTACGATCAGAAGCGACGCTCTCATGCCAGACAGAGCGCCGCAAGAGAAGGGAACGCCCGCATGCCCTCCTCTCTGTCCCTAGAGGGGCGTTCCGTTGCGAGGACCCTTTTTCGCGCTGAGCGATCGACGAATCCGCCGACGGCAGCCCGGAAGCCCATACGCCAAAGATGGCGGCATGGCGAGGACTTGAGCCCGACCCCGGCCTCGAGAGGAGGCCGAAGGCTCATGAACGGCCTGCTCCAGAACGCAGGCTCGGGCTCAGAAGCCATGACGCCGCGGCGAGACGGCGCCGGCATAAAAGAACCGACGCCGAGCTTCACAGCAGACGGGCTGCCGTCGGGGACCGCCGAACGCAAAAGCGCAAAAGGGCCCCTTACCCCTGCGACCCGAAGGAAGCAGGGCGGTATGTGTTGTTTTTAAACGTCGCCCTACGTCTGACTCACGAAGAGCCCGACTGAAGGGTGTAAACGAAGCCTGAAACCTGAATGCGCGTGGACGCACGCAAGTTCCTTCTCAAGTCAGCCCGAAAAGGAAGACTTGAGCGGCAGGGGGAAACACGACGCTTTCCGCCATTTTGGGCGAATACCGCTGTCGTTTGAGACGTCTACCGAGCCAAAGCTCTTGACGTCGTTCGAATCAAATACGCATTCGGACGTTGCAAGTCCGCTAGAAGCGTTTTGATCTGGGAGAATCGCCGACTGAAATCAGACGCCGGCCGCTAAGCGTAGAATAAAACCGCTGTGAATCATAAAGTTAACACCTCCTTTGTTAGTTGTTTTGACCTGAAAAACGGTTAACAATCCCTTCCTTTTTTCAGATTAACGTTTCATAGTATCATATTCTGACAGCGGCGTCAACTGAATTCTAATAAAAAAGAGCGATTTTCTTAAAAAAATACGAAAGAAAAATTTTGTTTTGCCGACAGAGCCGGCGCATACCCCCAACCGGCCGGAAGGCCGGTCTAACCGACGCGAATGAATTCACAACGCAGACGGCCGCCGCGATGCGTAAGCCCGCGCACGCGCCCGTCAGGGCGCCCAGCCGGACGAACGTCCGGTTCGCCGTAACTTAGCGCCGCAACGCCGTTTCCTCAACGCCTTGAACCGCGAACAAAAAACGGCGCCGCGCCCATTAACGCCAAAAACGCGGCGCGCCGAAAGAGCTATCGTTTAAAAATCCTGTTTTTGAAGCTATTCCATTTGTCGCGCAGTATTTTCGACAGAGGAGGGTATTCCAACGCCATGGGCGGCTCCTCTGTTAGTTCCGTAGAATCAATTGGTTGGGGAGCCGGTTTGGGGCGGGGAGCGGTTATCGGTTGAGGAGGCGCTAACGGTCGAGGAGCCGCTATCGGTTTGGGAGCCGCTGTCGGTCGAGGGGGCGCCGACAAAACAGGTTTCTCTGCAATAGGAGGATTTGCCTTATTCATTTGAACAATTGATCGGTAAATGAGGTGACCGAGCATATCGGTAAGGTCGCCTTCGAAAGCCCTTGTGTTGTCGGTATAGTTATGTTGCGCATGCGAAAGTTCGTGCGCTAATACGGCGCAAAAACGTGTTGGATCTGATAGAACGCTCCGTTTTATTATTACTTTACTTCCGTCCCAGACTCCGTCGGCCGAGTCCCCATGTTCGTCGACGCGTATTTTTTCCGAAATATGTATGTCGCTAACAACCCTGAATTTAGGTATGAGAGAAGCGACAACGTCTTTTCTCAAATCAAAAGTCTGCCGTTCCAGAGGGGACAATTCCAGATAATCGACAAAGGAATACTGGAAACTGTTGTTGTATTGCTCGTAGATGTCGCGAAATGTGGAAACGGCGTTTTCAATCTTTCCGTAAACGTCGTCGGTAACCATAAACAGGCGTTTGCCGCTTTCTTCCAAAATTTCAACCTGTTGATTGGTCAAATCGGCCCGTTGATACGGCGTCATAAAGACGACGTTCCCCGACTGATTGAGCGTCTTTGCCGCGTGAGTCGCCACGTCGACCCAAGCGGTTTCGTCTTTGTTCCTTCCCGACATCCTGTTTTGCAGGTCGTCGACCAGCGTCGTAAGGACGGCGTCGGAACGGCAGTTTTTCAACATGTTTTTGACCGTGTCGGAATAAGCCGTGCGTCCGACGTTGCTCCGCTCGCGATTGAGAGCTTTTCTTATCGCCGCGTTAATGGACGTGATGTTGTAGCTGAACATGAAGTTGTTTTCATTGGCGACCTTAACTCCGTTTATATAGATCGCCGCCTCGCCGTTGGAATGGGCGTAAATCTCTCCGTATCTTGTCGATTCCAGCCGTTCCAAACGATTAAAGACGAGAAATCTGCTCTTTGCTTCCTCCATGTCCCCGTCTGAGATTCCTGACACCGTGAAATCGGTGCCGGTCATTTCAGGATCGACCGGCGGCTTAAAGTTCGCGTGAAGCGTGTTTATTCCGAATCCGGATTTCGGCGCCATTTCCACCGTTACAAGATTGTGCCGCGAATTGATAACGACCGTGCATTGGCGGCGGTGCAGCACGGCCAACGCGTCCTTTAATCCGACTCCGAATTTCCCGATCAGCTTATCGGAACTCAATTTCTCGTCGTTTTCATTTTGCGTGAAGTGAATGTAGCGTATTCCGCGGCCGTAGTCGCGGATATGCCATGCGTCTCCTTCTTTATATATCTCAATAGCTTGGGAGCCCGTCAGCGTCTGTTCGTCCAGCGCGTTGGCGATAATCTCGCGCAGCGCGTCGGCAATAGACCAATTCTCCAGAACTTGCTCAATATTCAAGTCAAACAGGCCTTGCATCGTTAACGTTCTCCCTTGCTTTTGGAATGAGTTTTAAATCGGTTCGGCTCTGAAAGAGACATGTTGAATATACTCTTAACTTGCGCGCTTCTTGCGTTCGGCGCCGGAGCTTTTGAGTATTTCTAACGCGCTTTCTTCCGTCGGATCGTTCGTTCCCAATTCGCCGCGAAACGCTTTCGCTAGGATCGATTTCTTGATGACGTCGATTTGCTCTATGACCGCTTTGGCTTTCTCGACTGCTTCTTCCATTCGAGAGATGAGACTTTCGATTTGGGAGACGATTCGTTTTTGTTCTGATTGTGGAGGTAGGGGAATTAAAAATTTCTTAAATATATCAAATGGTGGGATATTTTTTATTGCCGACCCCCTACTGTTTTTTCTCGCATTTCCTTTGAGAAGGAAGTCGAAAAAAAGTAGAAAATAAGGAATATTCACAGGGTTAAAAATTATCATTTTCATTAGAGCTTGGTTGATAATTCCTTGCTCAATATCCTCTGGTAAAACAAAAGTTTCCCCGATTGTGCCAGCACAACTTACAATAATATCTCCCGGATGAACTTCGAAGCCTTTCATTTTAGTTTCGAAATATTTGCGAGTGATATAGTATTTTCCTAATTCTACTGTTTTTTGAATAGCATTTTGTTGTTCATACACTTTGATGGTGTTTTTTCCCTTGGGGACAAAAAGACTTTTAGTTAAGGCACTGCCAAAAGGCCCCTTCTTATAGTTTCCAATTTCTCCCAATCTCACCCACTTCCACCCATCCGGAATCTCAAACGGAATCTCATCTTCCTTAATCTCCGGCAAAGGCTTTTCTTTTTTGGCGAGTC
>CAMNJU010000301.1 GCA_946541595.1 uncultured Planctomycetales bacterium | reverse complement strand
GAAGCTGGCGAAACGACTGAAAACGCCGAAACGACGGACGGCGGCGAGAGCGCCGAAACGACTCCTGCCGAGCCAACCGCGACCGAAACCGCTCCGGTTGAGACAAACGTCGAACCCGCGGCTGAACCGGCCGCCGACGCAGGCGCCGAGCCCGCGGCTGAACCGGCCGCCGACGCAAACGCCGAGCCTGCGGCCGAGCCGGCTCCGGCTGAGCCCGAAACGACCTGAACTATTTCATGTTCGCGCGCGATCTTTTCTAGGTCGCGCGTTCTGTAACGGCGTCGTTCTGTCGGTCGTTGACTGAATCGAAGCGCGATTGTTGGCAACGTCCTTACTATTCGACTTTTAGAAAGAACAACCCTCGTCGTTTCGGGTTCGAAGCGTCGAGACAGTTAGAAAAAGCGGTCGCAAGACGCGTTTTTCTTACCGATTTCCCGCAGAATACCGAGCGGTTCCCCGACGCGTCGCCGACGCTGGCGCCGTTAGGGATGTAAAGGTGATAAGAATGGCAAAAGCTAAAGGTGGTTTTAAACCGGAGGATCTTAAAAGACTCTATTTTTGGATCGTCCTTCCGTTAATACTGGTCCTCGCCATTGCCTTCACGTTTGTCGTGAAAAGCAAAATTAAGAAGGCTTACGTCGAGAAGACCGGCGCTATTACGGCGGCAAAACAGGGCGTCGACGAAGTTGCCAGCAATTCGAAGCATCCGAACGACACGACGATTGACGGAATTAAAGCGGAAACGGGCGTTCTTTCTAAGAACGTCTTCAACGCGTGGGAGCTCATGTACAGCGACCAGAAGGAACGTAACCGTTGGCCGAGCCAACTTTCGCGCGAATTCCGCGACCTTGTGGAAAATAAACTTAAATTCCGCGATCCGATCGGCGTCGGCAAGCCGTACCTCCTTGAAGACTACGGTTTCTTTATCGCGAATCACCTTCCCGATCTTCTGAAAGAGATGAATCGCCGCCGGTGTCAAGTCAAAGAATATAAGCTTTTGAAGAAAAACGAGATGTCGGCGCTCGGCATTACGGGCTTGAACGAGCAGTTCTGGCCGGTATACGTCGCCTCTGACGCCGAAGGAAACCGCATTACTTACCTCGCGATTTACTCCGATCCGGAAGATGAAAAGTCGCCGATTAAAGACGTTTACCGTTACGACGTGAAGCCGAACGTGAACGACTGTCTCGTTTCCCCTATTGACGACAGCGCGTTGCGCGATCAGCTCAAGGCGATTACCGAGCCCGAGCCGTACTGGCGCGACGTCGACCCGTGGATCATGGAGCCTAAACAGCTCATCATGTACGGGGTTAACGACTCCGATTTGCAAAGCATTATGCAGGCGATCTCGACCGCAGGCGCCGAAGGCGGCGCAGCCGGCGGCGCGGGCGGTATGAGCAGTATGGGCGGCATGACGGCCTCGCCCATGGCGGGGCCCGGCGGCGGATCCGGCGGTCCTGGCGGCGGCAGCGGCGCTGGCGAAAGCGGCGCGCGCGGCGCTATGGGCGAAGGCGGCGGCCTTGCCGGGCTTGGCATTGGCGCTATTCCTGGCGACGGATACGATCCCGCCGTTATGCAAGTTGCCGGAACCTCGCTGGAAGATCTCGCCGGCGGTTTGTCTGGCGGAATGAACGGGGCCGGCGGCGGAATGAACGGCATGGCGGGCGGTCGCGGCGCCGGCAGCTTGGGCTCCACGACGCTGGGCGGCGGAATGACCGGCGGCCGAGGCGCCCGCACAGGCGGACTGGGGGCCTCGAATATGACGGGCGGTACTGGCGGAGCCGGCGGTATGGGCGGCATGGGCGGCGCGACTGCGGTCGAAGATCCCTCTTGGTCGCAGCGATTCTTCCCCGGTCTTCCTCCTTATAAAGAACGTCGCCGTATCGTTGGCAACGTCGATTGGCCGGAACCTGAAATCTACTCGCTCCCAACTTGGGACGCCAACGCCAACCCGACCTCTATCGAAGTTTGGTACGCTCAGGAAACCCTCTGGGTCTACGAAGCGCTTATCAGCGTTATCGCGGCCACTAACTCAACGAGCGAAGAATACGTCGACAATATCACGAAAGCGCCGGTTAAGTGCGTCGAACAGATGCTCATTGGTCAAAACGCGGCTGTCGAGTTCACAACCCTTTCGCAGACGATCGGCGACCTTACCGGTAAGAGCGCTATGTCGAACGACCTGTCGTCTATGTCGTCCGAAGCGATGGCCTCGACGATGGGCGCGATGGGCGGCGCGGGCGGCGCGGGCGGAACGTCGATTCTAACCGGTTCCGCTGAAAATCAGGCGTTGACTAAGATTGTCATCGGCCGTTACGTCGGAGCCGAAGACGAGCCGCTCCTTGCGGAAGATAAACCCCCGTACGCCGAGTTCAATAAGATGCCGGTCTGCTTAAAGGTCGCTATCGATCAACGTAAGATTCCGGAGCTGCTCGCGAGCTGCGCGAACTGCTCGATGCCTATCGACGTCAAACACATTCGTATTTGCCCGGACAACAACATCCCGTTCGTTATGCCGATTCCGCTTGAGAACATGTCGGCAGAAGGCGGCGCCAGCGGTATGATGGGCGGCATGATGGGCGGTATGGAAGGCATGATGGGCGGCATGGGCATGGGCGGCTCCTCCGACGCTTCGGGCGGTCGCGGACGCGGTCGTGGCGGACGCGGCGGCGCGCGTGGCGCGGCTGGCGGCCTTGACGGCGGTATGAACGGCGGCATGGGCGGTATGGGAGGCATGGGCGGCATGGACAGCGGTTTAGGCGGCGTCGAAATTGGACGGTCCGAATTGAGCCAGTCTGAATATGGCGCCGATACGATCCGCGTCGAAGTCTATGGCATTATCAATATCTTTAACGAACCGAACGAAGCGAATTTCGCGACCGGCGACAATGCGGAAAAGGCCGACGCTGAAGCGGAAGAAATTGTAGCGAACGCGCAGGGCGATCAAAACGCTGAAGGCGACGCTGCAAACGCCGAAGGCGACTCGGAAGCGTCTGAGACTCCGGCCGAAACTCCGGCTGAGCCCGCGCCTGCCGCGCCTGCCGCGCCTGCTCCCGCAGCTCCTGCGGCAGAGACGCCGGCCGAACCCGCGCCTGACGCCGCGACGTGACGGCTGGAAACTAACGGCGCGGCTCCTGTGTCGCGCCGTTCGCAAACCTCGGAACTTCACCTTTCGGAAACGTTTTCGATATTAGAACATAAAGAGTCAGGGAAACGCCATGTGCGCTAAATCCAAAGAAGATAAAGAAGCGAAGAAGGCGGCCGCAGCGGCGGCGAAAGCGGAAAAAGCCGCGGCGAAAGCCAAAGGCAAGGCCAAGCCGAAGAAAAAGCAGAACGCCGGCGCGAACGAATACAACTTCTTCGTCCTGCATGGGGAATGGCTTCTCGCCGCCGTTGGTATCGTTCTTGCGGGCGCGTTTGTCGCCATGGGCAGCGGTTTGGAAAAATTCACGCTTACGCCCAATCAGATTAACGACTCCTCGAGCCGCGCGGACGAGAATATCAAAAATAGCAAGGTTACGCCGAAAGAGTTTGACGAATCGGTCGTTATCTTCGATTACGACAAATACGCCGAACTCATTAAGAGCGGCGTTAAAGTCAACGAATACGTAACCCCGACCCGTTGGGAACAGTCCCTCTTCCCCGATAAAAACAAGCGCCCGAACGTTGTCCCGCTTCCGCTTGAAAACCTCAAAGCCGTCGCGTGCATCGGGGCGATCATGTACAACGAGATCTCTGCGTCCGGCAACAACATGGGCGGCGGAGGAATGGCTGGCGGCATGGGCGCCGGGCCGATGGGCGGCGGCGCTATGGGCGGAGGCATGGGCGGTCTTAC
>CAMNJU010000300.1 GCA_946541595.1 uncultured Planctomycetales bacterium | reverse complement strand
GAAGCGGGTTTTCTCCTTTCCCCCGCTTCGGCTTTTCTTATTTTCCGCAGCCTGAGCCGCGGCGCGGTCTCGCGTCACGCCTTCCAGAGCGAGTGCAGATTGCAGTAGGCGTAGACGTCGACGAGTTCGTCGCCGTCTTCGAGAGTAAACTCCGCCTTAGGGGGCGTTTCCGGCTCCAGCGTGCGAATCGCGACGCCGCGCTTGGTCTTAATGGCGATCCATTCGATATAGTGCGCGGGCGTCATCGGATGCTCGACGCTTCCGACCGTAACGGCGACCTTGTTCCCGTCGACCGCGGCGACCGGCACATGCTTTTCGACGGCCGCGTCGGTCGTGCCCGGAATTACTTCCGTCATTGGCTCGGCGCCGAACGCGGTCTGCGAGCCGGCGTTGAGGAGCGCTACGGCCAGCTCGCCGGACGCGCTCTTGTAGAGCTTGAGTTCCATGTTTTCGCTTCCTTTAACGTAGGTTCAACGTTAGGAGCCCGAACGCGCTTCGCTCGAAGCGAACAGCGCGCCCGTTCTCAATTTGCGGCGCCGATCAGTAGTTCTCTTCGCACAGTTCGAAGTACGATTGCGGATGCGCGCAGACGGGGCAGATCTGAGGCGCTTTCGTACCGACGACGATATGCCCGCAGTTGCGGCATTCCCAGACTTTGACTTCGCTCTTCTCGAAGACCTGCGCGGTCTCGACATTCTTGAGGAGCGCGCGATAGCGTTCTTCGTGACGTTTCTCGATCGCGGCGACGGCGCGGAATTTCGCGGCCAGATCGGCGAACCCTTCTTCTTCGGCGGTCTTCGCGAACCCTTCGTACATATCGGTCCATTCGAAGTTTTCGCCGTCGGCGGCGGCGGCGAGATTCGCGGCCGTGTCGCCAATTCCGTTGAGTTCCTTGAACCACATCTTGGCGTGCTCTTTTTCATTGTCGGCGGTCTTCAGAAAGATCGCGGCAATCTGCTCGTATCCTTCCTTCTTCGCCTTGGACGCGAAGTACGTGTACTTATTGCGCGCCTGGGATTCGCCGGCAAACGCGGCTTGCAGGTTCTTTTCCGTTTGAGTTCCAGCGTAACGGTTCGTTTCGGCCATAATAAATTCTCCTAAACCGTCGCGAATCAACGCGACTTCTATTCGCGAACCGGCGGTTCGCAGACATGGACGCGGCGCGTTCCCCGGCCCCTTGCGCGCGGGCCTTGAGGCGGGAACGCGCCTCACGGTATAAACGCAGCGCGACGCGGCGCGTCTTTCCGCGTTTACTGCAGTTCAATTTGGGTCGCGACGAGGCTCTTGCCGCAATAGCGTTCCCGGAGCTTCGGCTTCTCGATCTTGCCGGTCGGATTGCGCGGAACTTCGGCGAAGATGAATTTCTTCGGGCGCTTATAACGCGGGAGCGCGACGCAGAAGTTCACGAGATCCTCTTCCGTGGTCGTACAGCCCGGCTTGAGTTCGACGACGGCGGCGGCGATTTCGACCAGCCGCGGGTCAGGCAGGCCGATAACGGCGACGTCTTTAATATCGTTATGGCTTCGCAGAAAATCTTCGATCTGAACCGGATAGAGGTTCTCGCCGCCCGTAATAATAACGTCCTTTTTGCGGTCGACCAGAAAATAGAATCCGTCTTCGTCCTGCATCGCCATGTCGCCGGTATAGAGCCAGCCGTCCGGGCCGAGCGTCGCGGCGGTCGCTTCCGGATCGTGGTAATATTCGCGCATAACGCCGGGGCCTTTGACCGCGAGCTCCCCGACTTCGCCGCGCGGCACGTCGTTCCGGTCCGGATCGACGATTCGGACCTGCCAGCGATAGCCGGGCACGCCGATCGCGCCCACTTTGTGGATATTGTCGAGCCCCAAATGGACGCAGCCGGGGCCGGTCGATTCGCTCAGGCCGTAGTTCGTATCGTAGCTGTGGAGCGGAAAGACGGCCTTCCACCGTTTAATGAGGCTCGGCGGGACCGGCTGCGCGCCGATATGCATGAGCCGCCACTGCTCCAGAACGTATTCGCTTAGATCGACCTGCTTCGACTCAATCGCGTCCAGAATATCCTGAGCCCACGGAACGAGCAGCCAAACGATCGTACAGCGTTCCTCGGAGACCGCGTGCAGAATTGTCTGCGGCTTAACGCCTTTGAGCAGCACGGCTTTTCCGCCGACGAGAAAACTCCCGAACCAGTGCATCTTCGCGCCCGTATGATAGAGCGGAGGAATGCACAGAAAGACGTCGGCGCGCGTCTGTTTGTGATGATTCTGCTCCGTAAAGCAGGACGACGTCAGACTGCGGTGCGGATGAAGAATCGCTTTGGGGAACCCGGTCGTGCCGGACGAGAAGTAGATTGCCGCTTCGTCGTCGCACGTCAGTTTGACGTCCGGCGCTTCGGACGAGCAGTAGCTCGTGAGCACGTGGAACGGTTCGGCGAACGAGGGGCAGTTCTCGCCCAGGAAGAAGAGGCCGCGCACGCGCGGAATCTGATCGGCGATCGCTTCCATACGGCCGATGAATTCGGGGCCGAAGACGAGGAAATCGACGTCCGCAAGCCCGACGCAGTATTTGATTTCGTCGGACGCGTACCGGAAATTGAGCGGCACAGCGACCCCGCCCGCCTTGAGCGCGCCGAAGTAGACCGGGAGCCATTCGAGGCAGTTCATGAGCAGAATACCGACTTTATCGCCCTTCTTAAGACCCCGGCTGAGCAGGAGATTCGCGAATCGGTTCGCGAGCGCGTTGAACTGCGACCAGGTCGTCGAGCGGCGATGCCCGGAAGGCGCGCACTTCGACGGCTGAACGAGGTCAAAATCTTTCCAGGTAATACGCCGGGATTCGTCCACCTCGGGATTGATCTCAACGAGACAAACGTCCGAACCGTACAGGAGCGCGTTTCGCTCCAGAATTTCGGTAATCGGCGTAGTTTCTTCAATCGGGGGAAGATTCGGCGTGTTCGGCATAATAAACCTCGTTCTTTTTTTACGACGGCGACTGCGGCGCGGCGGACCGGACGTGCGCGCCGCGCTCGGAAATTTCAATGGCGGCCGCGAAAATTCGCGACGTCGTATAAGTTCTAGACAATTATAGAACGGCGCGTTCGATTTTCAACCCCCTGAAGCGCGCGCCGACGACTTGACGGCGCCCCTGACGGACCATAAAATCAGAGAGACGGCCGCGATTTCGCCGGCCCTTTTCCGACCCGATTCACAGAGACTCACATTATGACGTCGCCAACGAAAACCAACGCCACGCGCCTGTTAGAAGCGGCGGGCGTTTCCTTTACGACCTTGGAATACGAGGTCGACGAAACCGATCTCTCCGGCATGCACATTGCCGCGCAGCTGAATCTGCCCCCGGAACAGATATTTAAGACGCTCGTACTCATGGAAGAGGGCAAAAAGAAAGAGTGCCTCGTCTGCTGTATTCCGACGCGCGACGAACTCGATCTCAAAAAGGTAGCGCGCGCGTTCGGCGTCAAAAAGTGCGATCTCATCCCGATGAAGGATCTCAAAGACCTGACGGGCTATATACGCGGCGGATGCTCGCCCGTCGGCATGAAGAAGAAGTACCCGACGATCTTCGACGAAACGGCGGTTCTTTTCGATAAGATTTACGTTAGCGCCGGAATCCGCGGCATGCAGATTGTCATTGAGCCCAACGCGCTCATGAAGTTCGTAGAAGCGAAAACCGCCGATTTGGTTAAATAAGCCGCGACGGCGCGGCCCCCGGTTCGCGCTACCGCGCGGAACTGCGGTAACCGCTCCCGTTGGTCGCTTGCCGTTCACGGCGCCCGCGACGGCGCGGGACCCGGTTCGCGCTACCGCGCGGAACTGCGATATTCGCTCCCGTTGGTCGCTTGCCGTTCACGGCGCTCCGCGCTCAGACGTGCGCAACC
>CAMNJU010000299.1 GCA_946541595.1 uncultured Planctomycetales bacterium | reverse complement strand
GTTTATTGGGGATTATACCTGTTTTACGTTTTGATCGCGCCGCTTCTGACCGCGTACGCCTATTCCAAAGAAAGAGCCTTATTAAGACTGCGGCGGCGGGACTGCGGCAGGCCCGACGCGGGCTCCTGAACCGCTGTATTAAGCGGGCTGTTTCGGCGATTTCCGCCTGAAAGAATAATCGCCGTTTCTGAGTTTTAGCGCCCCAAAAACATACGCGCCGCCGATCGCTCTGTACGGTCGGCGGCGCGTTTTTTTGCGCTTGGGCTGTCGCGCGCTACTTCGCGGCAGTAAACCGCTGGGTAATCACGGCGGAATTGACGGGCCCGTCGACGCGGAGCGCGATTCGCGTCGGCTTATTGACGGCGGATTCGTCGTTCTCGCCGACGATTGCGGTTTCGGCGACGAGCTTGAGCGGCGCGCCGTTTGCGTCGGCTGCGGAAACGTCGACGGCCGCGCCCGCGATCTTAATTCTCACGGCGTCCCCGTTCTGTTCGATTTCGGGCGTCTCAAAGGTAATAATCGCGGTTTCGAACGTCTCTTTTGCGTCCTCTTTAAACGCGGCGGAATCGGTAACTTGGAAGTATCCGGACTCGGTTCCGTTCGCGCGTCCGAACTCAAATTTCCGCGTGAGCTTCTGGAGCGTCGGCACGTTGTACGCGGACGTGAAATCCAAGACGAACGTATCGACCGCGTCGGTAAACGATTTCTCGACGACGTTGCCGCGCGCCTTGGCGCCGGGCGACTGCAGAACGCCCGCGATGCGCGGAACCGGATGTCCGAACGAATTGAGGAGCTGTCCTTCGTAGCGGCGCGAGCTGAACGTGCGCGCCGTGTACGTTTCCCCGCCCGGATCGCGGCAGATAAACGCGTCCTTTCCCTGCGGATCGGCGGCGTCCCCTAGCGCGAGGGTATAGGATCCGACGTCGTTGTGATTGTGCATCTCGCCGTTATGGCCCGCTTTAAGCGCGACGGCGAAATATTTCCCCTGCGCGTTCGGGTTCGGGCGGCAGATAAGGACGCCGGCGTCGGGGAATTCCGAACGGATCGGGGGTTCGTACTTCTGCGTTTCGCCGGTCGGTTCGGCGAACGTAACGTCGGAGTCGAATCCGAACGCGGCGACGCTGAGGAGTTCGGACGCGCCGATATTGTCGCCGAGCCCGCGCGTCTCGAAGTCGGTATATCCGAACTTCTTTAAGCGGCTGGGATATCCGACGTAGATTGGGGTCGGAACCGCGGTAAGGGAGCAGTCTGCAAACGCGGCGTAGACGCCTCGGTCGATCTCCATATTGGGCGCGAAATCGACGACGGCGCGAATCTTCGGGAACCGGAAGAGATCGAGTTCGCCGCGCGTCGCGTTTCGGCAGAGCGCGCCGAGTTCGACGTAGTTCCCGAACCCGTAATTCCAGTAGCCCATCCCTTCGGAGCAGTATCCGTCGTTCGTAAAGCCCTTCATGAAGCGGGTCTCGGAGAAATAGTCCGCCGCCGCCAGATAGAACGCGAGCTCGTCTGCGGACTCGCAAAGCCCGATCGCCGCGGCGACCGTGCCCGCATGGCAGACGGCGTTCCAGTTGTTTTCCGTGCGAATCCACCACATTCTCACGCCGGCGGGGGGCGGAGTTCCGTTATCGTCGACCGACTCGCGGTACGGGTCGAGAACGCGTTTCTTAATTTCGGCGCGCGCGCGTTCGACAGTCGCCGCGGGCAGCTTCTTTTCGAGCAGTTTCAGGGCGAGCGCGAGATTTCCGCCGACGGCCGTCGAGGAAAGGTCCGAATAGACCAGTTTGCCGTCGTAAATTTCCGCGTTTCTGTCGTGCGCGGGCAGGACCCACGACGGCTGATCGCACAGATAGAGAATCGCTTCGTTGAGCGCGTCGACGTATTTCCCTTGATCGGTAAGCAGTTCCGCGAGCGCGAGTATGCGGACGCGGCCCGTCAGCTTGCCGAACGCGTTCTGATAATGCGAGCGGTTCCCGTTGCGATAGAATTCCTTATAGAGCTCTTCCGGGAGTTCCGGATTCGCCTGCTTGAGCATGCCGTCCGCCTGACGGACCGTTCGGTCCGCGCTCGGGAGCTGCGCCAGACGCGACCAGACGGCGCGGTCTGCGAGCCGGTCGGCAAAGGTCGGCGCCTGCGCGACGGCGGGCGCGATTTTGGCCGCGCGCGCGGCGATTTCCTTCATTTCGGCGTCGTTTGCCAACGCGGCGCCGGCGATGAGAACGGCAGCGAACGCCGCAAGGGCCGCGCCGCGGAGACTAAGGGGGTAAAATTTCATCTTGGACCTTTCTGCGCCTTGTCGGCGGCGCTATAATATGCGGAACGTAACGGGCGCGAGGTCTTGCTTCGCGCCTATACCGACAATATACCGACGCGGCGCCGTGAAATCAAGACGCCGGCGCTTTCCCTCTAATCATTCCGAGGACGTGAATATTATGAATCAACATATTGGAACGAAATGCGTTCAGGCGGGCTACCGTCCGAATAACGGCGAACCGCGCCAGATCCCGATTGTCCAGAGTACGACTTTCCGCTATGAATCGAGCGAAGCGATGGGCAAACTGTTCGATCTGGAAGCGGCGGGCTATTTCTATACCCGGCTCCAGAATCCGACGAACGACTACGTCGCGGCGAAGATCGCGGCGCTCGAAGGGGGAACGGCGGGCATGCTCACGTCGTCGGGCCAGGCGGCGAATTTCTTTGCCGTCTTTAACGTGGCGTCGGCTGGCGACCACGTCGTCTCGTCGGCCTCGATTTACGGGGGCACGTTCAATCTGTTCAACGTAACGATGCGGCGTATGGGAATCGACTTTACGTTCGTTCAGCCGGACGCGTCGGAAGAGGAGCTCAACGCGGCGTTTAAGCCGAATACGAAAGCGGTCTTTGGCGAAACGATCGCGAATCCGGCGCTCTCCGTGCTCGATATTGAGCGTTTTGCGAAAGTCGCGCACGAACATGGGGTTCCGCTTATTGTCGACAATACGTTCCCGACCCCGATTAACTGCCGGCCGTTCGAATGGGGCTGCGATATTGTAACGCATTCGACGACGAAATATATGGACGGGCATGGGGCCGGCGTCGGCGGCTGTATTGTCGATTCCGGCAATTTCGACTGGTCTGCGCACAAGGACAAGTTCCCCGGCCTGACCACGCCCGACGAGAGCTATCACGGAATCGTCTATACGGAGAAATTCGGGCAGGGCGGCGCGTTTATAACGAAGTGTACCGCGCAGCTCATGCGTGATTTCGGCTCGATTCAGTCGCCTATGAACGCGTTCCTGCTCAATTTGGGGCTCGAATCGCTTCATCTGCGCATGAAGCGGCATTCGGAGAACGGGCAGAAGGTCGCCGAATGGCTCGAAGCGGATCCGCGCGTCGCGTGGGTCAATTACCCCGGCCTCAAGAGCAATCGCTATTACGCGCTCGCGCAGAAGTATCTGCCGAACGGCTCGTGCGGCGTCGTTTCGTTTGGCGTTAAAGGGGGCCGCCCGGCCGCGGAGAAGTTCATGGCGAATCTCAAGATCGCCGCGATCGAAACGCACGTCGCCGACGCGCGCTCCTGCGTACTGCATCCGGCGAACGCGACTCACCGACAGCTCTCCGACGAAGAGCTCGCCGCATGCGGCGTCGGGCCCGATATGATTCGGCTCTCGCTCGGAATTGAAGATTGCGAAGATCTCATTGCCGACTTGGACCAGGCGCTCGGCGGCGTCTGACCCCGCGGCGGCGCGGTTCCCGGTTCGCGCTACCGCGCGGAACTGCGGTTTTCGCTCCCGTTGGTCGCTTGCCCGGAATTGCCGTCCCGGCGCATATCCCTTACCGGCCGTTTCGGCCGGTATAACCGACGCGCAATAACCCGCAAGGCGCACAAGCCGCCGCTCTGCG
>CAMNJU010000298.1 GCA_946541595.1 uncultured Planctomycetales bacterium | reverse complement strand
TCGTTCGCGGCGAATGGCGCAATTTCGAAGCGTACCGCGGAATCGGCAAGACGACGATTCTCAGCGGTCTGCTCTGCAAGGCGCTCTGTCAAGGCGTCGTTCGGCACGCGCTTTACGTTACCGCCGAAGGGGGCGCGTCGGTCGCGCAGGCGAGCGCGTGGTTCGCGTCCGCGTTTTACGACGATTACGGCGCGGAGGGCGAAGACGCGCGCCTCTTTACGCGACTGTATCCGGAAATTTCATATCCGCTTCAGAAACGCGAAGGAAAGGCGCAGCGCCCTTTGACTTGCGACGGCAAGCCGCTTCTCATTGAGATGAAATCGGACCGAATCGTTCTCCCGAACGTTCCCGGAGCCAGATGCGCGGGCTCCCTTCTCCGGTTCACGTCGATTTCGTCGGGCGGCATTCGCGGCGCGAATCACATGATCCCCGGCGTCGGATCCTTTCGCGTCCGCTGCGTTATGCTTGACGACGTTCAGAACGATTCGACCGCCAAGAGCGTCGTCGAGGTCGACGCGATCATGGCGACGATCCAAAAGACGATTCGCGGACTCGCCGGCCGACGCAAAGACGGTTCGCGCGAATCGCTGACCGTCCTTTCTGCCATTACGCAGAATCAGCCATGCGACGTCGCCGAGCGCATGATCGAGGAGACTCCGGAGTTCAATACGGTCGTTCTTCCGTTCGTAACGAAACTTCCAAATTCGTTCGACGCGTGGAAAGAGTATCGCGACTACCGTGAGACGGCGCTTCGCAAGGCAAAAGACGTTCAGGCGGCCCGGCGCGCGATCGCCGAATATTATAAAGCGCGCGCCAAAACGATCGGAGCCGGAGTCGAGGTCGACGATCCGCGCATGAAAGAAGACTGGCAGGTCGACGCAGTCCATTACGCGGTCGACTACTGGGCCGCGTCGGAATCGTCGTTCTGGTGCGAATTTCAGAACGACGCCAGGCGCGCCGCCGTCGAATCCGGAGGAGGACTGACGGCCGTGGAAATCGCGAGAAAACTTCGCGTCAACGCCGAAGGAACGGCGCTCAAACGATGCTGGGTCCCCAACGCGTGCGAGGTCATGACCGCGCATATCGACGCGGGCGAGCATTACCTCAACTACGAGGTCGTCGCGTATTCCCGCGATTTTACCGTCGCACATGTCGTCGATTTTGGAATTTGGCCGGAACAGCCTGATAACGTCGCGTCGAAAAAACGGTACGCCGTCGATTTGCAGGACGTATACGACCGCGGCGACAAATTCGACCGTCTGCGCGAAGCGGCGCTCGACCTGCTGATAAAAATCTTTTGCCAGACCTATTTCGACGAATACGGCGAGCCGATCGACGTCGACGAGCCGACCGCGTTCGAACAGCACGCGCGCGCCCGGGGCATGTCTTCCAAGCGTTTTTGCCGGCTCGCGCTGTGCGGAATCGACTGCGCGGACGGCGATATGGAGATGGAGCTCTGGCGTGCGTGCGACGCGTTTCATCGGCTGGACGGAGGACGGTTCTTCGGGCGCGCGATTCCCTGTTACGGAGTCGAGGCAAGTTCGCGCTTGCTGCGTTACTACGACCTCAAAACGGGCGAATGGCGCCGGCAGCGCAAAACGAACGCCGGATACGACTGGATCGAGAATCCGGACGGCCGGCGCAACGTAAAACGCGCCTTTCCAAACGTCTACGCCTGTCTGAATTACGACTCGAACACGGCCAAGACGCGGCGTGATTCCGCCTGGAAGACGCCGCTTGGCCGCGACGGTTCGGCGACGGTCTGCGACGGACGCGGCGACGAAGAATCGTTCGCCGAATTCTGCCGGCATCAGACCGCGGAAGATTTTGTTACGGTTCGCAGATCGGGAATCGAATATCGGCGCTGGAAGATGAAGAAGCCGGCCGTTTCCGACAACGAATATCTCGATACGGACGCGGCGTGCAGAGCGCTCGCGGAATACGTCGGATGCGAAGTTTCCGGCGCTGAATCGACGCGGTTTCCGGACGTTTCCGCGCGGATGAACGAAGGCGGAGTCGGGCGTCGGCGCAGACCTCGCGTCGGGCGGACCCCAAGACAGCGGAGAGGATAATCAATGAACCCATACCGTCAACTGAGCAGGATCGCCGGCGTCTTTTCCCATCGCGCGAAGCTGACGAAAAGCGACGGGCGCGTTTTCGACCTGTCCGTTAAGCCGGAACAGAAAGGAACGGAAGAATTTCAGAAGACGACGGTTCCCGCGGCGTTAGTCGTTCGCGAATGGACGTGCGCCGTCGAGGACCTGACCGCGGACGGCGAGTTCTCTCCGCCGACTGCCGGCGACGCGCTGACCGTTTTTTCAGACGACGAAACGGCCGTGAAATACGACTGCGCGCGCGATTCCGTTTCCGGTCGATACTGGGACTGGCAGTACCTTCGGCCAGGCTATCGCGTAAAGTTTTATACGAAATACAATCCGAAAGAGGCGCAAGCATGAGCGAAGAACAGGAACAGGCGCAAGAACCGCCGCAAACTCAAGAGCAAACGTCAACTTCCGCAAATCCTAACCCGCAGGACGATTTAACGACTGCAGACGGACGCAAAATCGTCAGCTTTTCAACGGCCGGCGAATCGTACGCGATCGAGTCGCGCGAGCAGGCGGCCAAAGGACGTCTTGCGGAACTGCAGGCCGAAGAAGAAGAATTTAAACTCGCGTCGATGAAGCGAGGAATCCGAGTCACTAAATTTTATCCGTAAACGGTAACGTCATGTCGAAGAAACAGAAGAAACGCGCCGCCAAGAAAGCGCACGCGAAAAAGAACCGTTCAGGATCCGCGCCGATCGCGGCGGCGTACCGAGCCGCGCAGCCGTCGTCCGACACGCTGCGTTCGTTCCTGCAGTCGCTACCGCAAGAGACGACGCTGCGCGCCCAGAACGCGCAGACCCGCGCGTCGCTCCGGCGCCAGGCAAGGCTCGAATTTGAGAACAATCCGCACGCGGCGGGAATCGCGCGCCTTTTCGGTCTGTACGTCGTCGGAGTCGGGCCGCGTCTCCGCTTCAAAGGGTTCTGCAGTTATCTCAAACGAACGGTCGACAAGGATCTTGAAAAGTACGTCGAATACCGCTGGGACCGGTTTGCCGACGAAATCGGACTCGCCGTTCTGCTTCGTCAGGCGATGGAGTCGGTCGTCGTCGACGGCGAGGCGTTCGTTTCGCTCGTTCCGAATCCAGCGGTCGAAATTGGAATCGGCGCCGTTCTAATCGACTCGCAGCGAATCGGGAATCCGAACGGGCGCCCGTCGTCGCGGCGCGAGCAGGACGGCGTCGAGCTCGACGAATTCGGAAACGTTCGGCGCTACTGCGTTTACGATCTCCCGGATCTCGAATGCGCGTTCTATGACTCGTCCCGATACAGCTATCTCCCCGCCGAACAGGTATTTTGCCTCTTTCGGCGCGACCTGCCCGGTCAAACGCGCGGAATCTCCTGGTTCGCGCCCGTTCTTCCGTATCTGCAGCAGCTTCGGGAGTACACGCAGGCGACGGTCGAAGCTGCGAAAGCCGGCGCCAAGGTCTTCGCGACGGTTGAAACGCAGTCCGGATACGCGCTCGACTGCGTGGACGAGCATTATTTGGAGCCGGGCTCGTATCAGTATCAGGCGTACGACTCGTTCGAAACGCCGAACGGCAAGCTGGTTCACCTCCCAGTCGGCACGACGCTCAAAGGGTTTACGCCGACGCAGCCGACGACAGAGGGCGGAAAACTTCCGCAGACCGGACAGCTCTGGTGGCCGATCCCGGTTCTCGCACTGATCGGTGTACTTCTGATCGTGGCCGGACTGATCAGACGCAGAAAAAATTATTAAATTGATGGAGTGCGGGCCCGTGGGAGTGCATGACAGACGTTTCGTCTGCCGGGCATGACTGCGGGTCTGCT
>CAMNJU010000297.1 GCA_946541595.1 uncultured Planctomycetales bacterium | reverse complement strand
CGCCCGGCGCTTGACCGTGCCGCTAAGAGATGATACAATGCAATCAGGGAGGTTTGTATCATGTCTAATGAAGTAAACGCCCAATACCGCGACAGGCTTTTTAAATTTATTTTCGGCAATCCGGCTCACAAGGCTTGGACTCTGAGTCTCTACAACGCCGTCAACGGTTCGCGCTACACCGACGAAAACGCGATAGAAATCAATACGATAGAAGACGCCGTCTATTTGGGAATGAAGAACGACGTTTCGTTTTTAATCAACGATACGTTGAATCTTTACGAACAGCAGAGTACGTTCAACCCTAATATGCCGATGCGTTTTTTAATTTACGCGGGCATGCTTTACGACAAGTACGTCCGAAATACATGGACGTACAGAATTTACAGCTCTTCTTTACAGAAGGCTCCCGCGCCGAAATTCGTCTGCTTCTACAACGGCGCCGCCGACAAAGAGGACCGTGTCATACTGAAGCTTTCGGACAGCTTTGATAAAGAATCTGTTTCGGATATTGAAGTTACGGTAACAATGCTCAATATCAACTACGGTCATAATCAGGAATTGCTTAACGCCTGTAAACCGCTGTATGATTATTCGTGGTTTGTCTATCAAACGAGTGAAAAAAGAAGACGCGGTATGGAGTTAAACCTTGCTATCGACGAGGCGTTAAACGAACTTCCCGATAATTCTACGCTCAAAAAATTTCTCATGGACAATAAAGCGGAGGTAAAACGAATGTGTATCACGGAATATGATCAGGAACGCGTCTTGGCTCAACAGCGAGAAGAAGGACTTATCGAAGGGCGAGTCGAAGAGAAAAAAAACACGGCGGAAAAGTTGCGCCAGAGGGGATGGTCTGTCGAGGAAATCGCGGATCTGCTGGGAGTTCCCGCGGTTGACGTAGAGGTTTGGCTCGCTTCCAAACAACCGTAAGACGGTCGGGCGATTTCTGCCGGAATTTATTGAGAAATAGCGTCAATAAACCGCCGTCAGTCTGAGAATTGGCGTATATTATCGGACCGGAGGTTGGGATAAACGTTTGCTTACGCAAGAGTTTGTCCCGTCCTCCGGTTTTTATTATGCCGCATAGGCGTTCAAACGTCGAAATCGCAGTCGGGCTCTTCGGCGAGGAAGTCGCCCGTAAGCGCGTAGGCGCGCGACCGGCTCCCGCCGCAGCTGTGGCGGAACGAGCATTTTCCGCAGCGCCCGTGATAATTATCGGGATTCTGGAGCGCTTTGAACGTCGGATGATTCTGATAGACGTCGACGACCGAATCGTTCGGGAACCGCCCGCAGACGACCGGCAGAAAGCCGGCCGGGAAGATTTCCCCATTGTGCCCGACGAACATAATTCCGCGCCCGTCGGTCACGCCCAGAGGCGCTCGCCCATGTCCATGTCCGCCCGCTGGCTTATCGGCGTCTTTGTTCTCCGTCGGCTGCGTCTTCATAGCGGCGGCAAACGCGGAATTCGGAAAACTCGGCCTGTTTTTCGGCGCGGCTGTCGGCGAGCCGCCCTGTTCCATAACGAATCGGCGGTAATGGGGCGCTTCGGTCGTGCGCACGGAGTAGGGCTTCGTCTGGGAATGCCGGTAGAGCTTCGCAAAAACTTCCCGGTATTCCGGGGGCGTAATGCGAATCTCTTCGACTCCGCGCCCGACCGGAACGAGAAAGAAGACCGACCACATCATGATCCCTTTGTCTTCGAGCATATCGGCGATCTCGTCGACGAGCGCGGCGTTGCGGCGCGTAATCGACGTATTGACCTGGACGGGCAGTTCCAAGTCGCGCGCGTATCGGAGCATGTCGAGCGCCTTGTTAAAGCTGCCGTCGAACCCGCGAAACGCGTCGTGGACTTCCGGGTTCGGTCCGTCGATACTGATTCCGATCGCGGACACGCCGGCCTCTTTTGCCTTTTTGAACGCGTCGAACGTGGCGAGCGGGGTCGCCGAAGGCGTGAGCGCCGAGCCGATACCGAGTTCCGTCGCGTGGCGAATGAGATCGAACAGATCGGCGCGTTTGAGCGGATCCCCGCCCGTAAAGCAGATCGTCGGCTTGCGAGGAAAGCGCGCGACGTCCTCCAGAAGCGCGAGCGCCGTCTCTGTCGAGAGCTCGTCGGGCGCCGCGTTCTCCTGAGCCGACGCGCGGCAGTGCTTGCAGACAAGATCGCACGCCTGCGTTACCTCGTAATAGAACATGAGCGGATTGACGCTGAAGTCTTCCTGCGTATAGGGTTGCGGACGCATATTCTTTCTCTTGTTTCTAAAAAGTTGAGCAGCGCTGTAAAAAAAGAGCCGAAATCGAACCGCGGCGCGAGTTCTCATTCGGCTCTCGTTCTTCTAATCAACCGCGTTGACGGCGTTAAAACCCGCGCGGAGTACGGCCGGCCGCCGCTCCGGCGCCGGGATAAGGCGCGCCAGTTCTGCCAGCGCCGCCGTAACCGCCGCCATAGCCTCCGCCGTAGCCTCCGTATCCGCCTTGCGCGCGCTGTCGCGCCATGGCGTTCATCATGCCGGGACTCGTCATGGGCGAGAACATTCCCGCGCCGCCAATATAAGGGGTAGAAAAGGTCTGCGGCGCTGTTTGCCGCGTTCTGAGATTCGTCAGGTACTGCGCGAGCACTTTCGAATTGATCGAATGAAGTTCGACGACGCGCACTTTGCGCACGCTCTCTTCCAGAATGTCTTTATCGACTTCTTTGACGTACTCTTCGATCTCTTTTGCGAGCGCTTCGGGCGCGTAAACTTCAAGCGAATTCGTCGCCATATTCGGCATGATTCTCGGCGAAAGATTGCCGGGGAGCAGCGTCGTCTGGAACTTGCGCGAGAACGCGCTCAGAACCTGCTGCGCCATACGCGTGGGGGACGTGTTTTCGACCTTGATCTTGTACGGCTTGGTGATCGGCTGCGGGAAGAGCGTGACGTCGTCGAGAACGACGAGCAACGCGCCAACCGCGTCGCGGTCCGCTTTTGTCCCGTAGACCATGAGCGTATTGAGCGCGACGTCCGCCTGGAACGTAAGGTTTGTGTTCGTACCGATCGTTTGGACGTTGACGCCGGAAGACGAATAGTAATCGTAGTAATTATTTACGTTGCGGCGGTTGATGCGGTCGGCGAGGTACGTCTGCAGGCGCGGAACGATCTGATTGACGCCGACGTTTTCAACGCGGTATACGGTATAGTTGCGGCTCTCCATTAAGACGCGGCTCCGCGCCTTCTCCATATTCTCTTCGGTCATGTAGGAGAGATAGCCGTTCTGCGAGAGAAAGTCGTTTCGGTCTTCGCTTTCCTCTGATTCGGTCAGTTGGACGTTATTCTCCGTCTCCGTCGCGGGCGCGGTCTCCGCCGTCTGCGGCGCATGCGCGGCGGGCTCCGCTTGCGGCGCAGGTTCCGCCGCGGCCTTCTTTTCGGCGGCTATTTCCGCCAGCTTCTGCTGAAACGCTTCGAGCGCGGCTTCGTCGCTCGACGAAAGGAGAATCGAACCGTCCGGATTCACAACGACGTAAACGCCGGGCGCCGCTTCGATCTTTTTGGCCTCTTCCGCAGGGGCGGACTCCGGCGCCGGAGCCGGTTCCGCGGTGTTTTCCGTAACGGGCGCTTGCGGCACGGCCTGCGCCTCTTGCGCGTCCTGTCCGCCGTCAAGAATGAGCGCGTTCGTTAACGAGCTCGTTAGAGCCGAACGCGCCCCTGAAAAAAAAAGTGACGCCGCGACTAACGAAAGGGACGGGCTGAGCGCCGCGCTCGATTTCGGTTCGTCTTTTGGATCGGCCGGTTCCTCTGCGGGGGATTCCGCGGCCGGTTCCGTCGCGGCTGCGGCCGCGGCGGCGGGCTCTTCCGTAACGGGCGCAGGCGCGGGCTCGGCCGGAGCAGGGGCGGTTTCCGCAGGCGCGGGCGCGGGCTCT
>CAMNJU010000296.1 GCA_946541595.1 uncultured Planctomycetales bacterium | reverse complement strand
CGCCGGATATTCCCGGCTTTATGAGTTCGTTTGTTATGTGCTTTTGCAAAAACACAAGGACTTGCGGCCGCGCGAGCCGACCGGAATTCTGGTATTCGGTACTGTGGTTTTTTTTCTCGCTTTTTCTTATCGCCTTGGTTGGCGTACTTGTAGGATTCCTTGCATCGTTTCTTTCTGAAGATACGAAATGGCTGTCGTTCGTCTTAAGCTTAACGTTCCAAATAGTTTGTCCTTTGGTTGCGATAATTCTTTTTATCTCTCTGTGCTATGCGGCGTGCCGGCGCCTGCACGATTCCAATCGTTCTGGTTGGCTATTTGGGGGCGGACTTCTTTTTGGCGTTATGTTGGATTTTAGAAGACTGTCGGTTTCGTTTGCGTTGTCGGTAGGACAATCCTCCAGTTTTGCGTCAGCTGTCATATTAGGCTATTGGCTTCTCTTTGCGGTTGTTATGTCGATTTTACTCGCCATGCCGCCGACGCCCGGCCCGAACAAGTACGGCCCGGAGCCGCAGAAGCGGGGATAGACGGCGGACGGCCGGCGCTTGTGACGACGTTGTTAAGGCGTTATATTGTTGGCGTGGCGTTATTGCGTTTTACCGGGCCCGCGCGGTCTTTTTTCATAAATGGCAAAGGAGATTACAGGATGAGTTTATGCCGCCAATGCGGCGCGGAGCTTTACGGGCCGTTCTGTTCGCAGTGCGGCGCGGCGCAGACGCCGGAACCGGAAATGGCGTCCGATCCGAACGCGCCGGATATACCCGACTTTCTGGGCGCGTTTACCGCTTGCTTTCGGAAGTACGCGTCGCCGCACGGCCGCGCGAGCCGCTCGGAATTCTGGTTTTTCGCGCTGTGGTTCTTTATCGCGAACTTTTTTCTGAGACTGATAACCGTCGTTGTTTTCTTTGGCCCGAGCGCCGTTTTTCATTTCAGTTTGCTTGGCGCTCTGGATAAGCGGACTTTAATAGCGCTCCAGCTGTTCTGGTTGGCGTTTTTCATTCCCCTGTGCTTTGCGGCGTGCCGGCGCCTGCACGACGCCGGTAAATCGAGCGAAATTTTGTGGATTGGACTTTTTATCATGCTCGTATTTTACGTCGCAATTGAAATCGCGACGAGGGAGAACCCTCTCGAGGGAGGCGGGTGGATTCCTGGCGCGGCGCTTGCGTATAAGGGGATTTTTACGGCGGTCATGTCCTTTCTCCTTGCCGCGCCGCCGACGCCCGGCCCGAATGAGTGGGGACCGGAGCCGAAGAAGCGTCAGTAGGCGTTTGGCCTTTAATCGTGAAGGAAACCATAAGAGATGAGCTATTGTTCCCAATGCGGCGCTGAAGTGAACGGACCGTTCTGCGCGCAATGCGGCGCGGCGCAGAATTCGGACGCGGCGGAGCCCCTTTGCGCGAGCGCGTCGAATCCGTTTGAAGCCGGTTCGCAGGAACCCGCGCATCCTTTCGCCGGCGAGTCGGCGCTTCGTTCGCCGTCTGATCCGAGCGCTCCGGATATCCCCGGTTTTTTCGGGGCGTTTGCCGTGTGTTTTTACAAATACGCAGAGCCGCGCGGACGCGCAAGCCGCTCGGAATTCTGGTTTTTCGCGCTGTGGTTCTTCTTGGCGCTCGTTCTCCCGGTAGTTGCGGACGCCCTGTTTATGCCCGAAGACATACACAATTCCCGCGACCCTGAAGCGTCAAGACGCGCCTCCTTCTTATGCGACGCGATTGAACTGATAAGCGGACTCCTTATTATGACGATGGTCGTTCCCCTGTGCTTCGCGGCGTGCCGCCGGCTTCACGACTCCAATAAGTCGGGCTGGTTCTTAGGGGGCGGTCTTCTTATAGGCGTCCCGGTCGTTGCGACGGCGGTAACGTTGTTTAAGACGTTGTCCAACGAAACGATTAGCGATTTGTTGGTTATCAGTCCGCATGTATACTATCTTTCTTTTTTGGCGCTTCTTTCCATTCGGCTCGCCTCGCGGCCGACGCCTGGCCCGAATAAGTACGGTCCGGAGCCGAAGAAGCGCCGGTAGGCGTTTGGCTTTTAACCGTGAAGGAAATCATAAGAGATGAGCTATTGTTCCCAATGCGGCGCTGAGGTGAACGGGCCGTTCTGCGCGCAATGCGGCGCGGCGCAGAATCCGGACGCGGCGGAGCCCCTTCGCACGAGCGCGTCGAATCCGTTTGAGGCCGGTTCGCAAGAGCCTGCGAATCCTTCCGCCGCCGATTCGGCGACGCGGCCGCCGTCTGATCCGAGCGCTCCGAATATCCCCGGCTTTTTCGGCGCGATTCCCGCGTGTTTTCGCAAATACGCGTCGCCGCACGGCCGCGCGAGCCGCTCGGAATTCTGGTTTTTTGCGCTGTGGTTCTTTTTTGCGCTCGTTCTCCTCATCGTTCTGATCAAAGCTTCTTCCGGACCTGTCGATCCTGTGCTGTTGCGGCGCTCCCCGACGGCTTTAAGCTCCGCGCTGACTTGGATTGGCTGGCCGGTCGTTTTAGCGCTGTTCGTTCCTCTGTGCTTCTCCGCGTGCCGGCGTCTGCACGATTCCAATAAGTCGGGCTGGTTCCTTGGGATCGGGCTTTCCATAGGCGTCGGCGCTTGTGTTGCGACAGAGCTTACGAGATGGCCGTATCCCACGACGGCCCTTTTGTTGGCTTTCTGCACGTTTGCTTTTTGGATGTTTTTTCTGGCGATTTTGACTATGCGGCTCGCCGCACCGCCGACGCCAGGCCCGAATAAGTACGGGCCGCAGCCGTGGAAGCGCCGATAGAAATCGAACGGAAATCCGGCGCTTGAAAAGTCAAACAGAAGACGCTATATTAAAGCGGCGTAGGCGTCTGTTTTTTACCCGGCGTCCGCATTTTATTCCCAAGCGTAAAGGAGAGCGGAATGAGTTTTTGTAGTCAGTGCGGCGCGGAACTGCATGGGCCGTTTTGCACTCAGTGCGGCGCGGCGCAGACCCCGGAAGCGGAAGCGGAAGCGCGGCGCGCGGCGAATCCCTTTGAAGCGGGTTCTCAGACGCCGTCGCATTCTGCGGCGGGGCCGGCTGCCGATCTCGAGGCCGCGGATATCCCCGGCTTTACGGGCGCGTTTACCGCGTGTTTTCGCAAGTTCGGAACGACGCGCGGCCGGGCGAGCCGGTCGGAGTTTTGGTATTTTGCGCTGTGGTACTTTTTGATACTCTTTCTGCTGTGCCTTCCGTCGGGAATTGCCGGAGGACTTGAGGCGGCCGGCTCGCCGAGCGCGGCCGCGTGGTCGCGGATCGCGGATTTTGCAACTGAGCGGATTGGCCCGTGGGTTATGCTGGCGCTTTTTATTGCCGCGTGTTTCGCGGCGTGCCGTCGCCTGCACGATACCAACCGTTCGGGCTGGCTCGTTGGCTTCTGGCTGATTTTAGGCTTTGCGACGACGATAGTCGACGCGTTTGCCCCCGTTCCGGATCCGGAAGCGGCGCGCGAGTTGAACGCGCAAGGAATCGCGTTGGGCATGGCGGTCAGTTGGCTGCTTTTAACGCTCGTTATTATCGTTCTGCTCGCCCTTCCGCCGACGCCCGGCCCGAACAAATACGGCCCGCAGCCGAGAAAACGCCGATAGTCGGCGCTCGCGCGGGCTCTTTTGCCTTTAGAAACATGCTAACTTCATGCCATAATTATATTTAGTGCGTTCCATAGATATGGAACGATTGCATTATTTATGAATCCGTAAGTTCATTATAAAGCTGAGTTTAAAGACTGTGTTTTTGGAAATGCGCATAATTTTTCTTTTCTAGAAAATTTATGTGCGTGTTCCTCTTGACGCCTTTATTCTTTGACGTTATACTAACTGAAACGTTTATTATTGAGCTCTTGGATCTGACGAACTGCGAAAGCAAGAGCAGGATACGGATGGCATTGTTTTTTACGCGTAAAAGTTG
>CAMNJU010000295.1 GCA_946541595.1 uncultured Planctomycetales bacterium | reverse complement strand
CCCGTTGCTGAAGAGCCCGCCGCTGAAGAGCCCGCCGCGCCTGAAGCGCCGGTCGAAGCGGAGCCCGTCGCGGTCGAACCGGTCGCCGAGACCGCTTCTCAAACGCCCGCCGAGCCGACGGCCGCTCCGGAAAAGGCGAAAAAGAAGGGCTGGTTTGCGAACCTCTTCAATTTCCAGACGGGCACGAAAGTCGCGCTTATCTGGATTGGCTGCATGATCGTTCCCCTTATTCTCTGGGTATGGCGCGGCTGCGTTTGGATCTACCGCATCTACGGTATCCGCTACGAGATCCGCAGCGATCCGGACAATCCGAAAGCGACGACGTTCCTCATTACGCGCGGCGTCTTTAATAAGAGCACCGACTCGCTCCACATCGGTCAGATTACCGATATTCAGAGTTCTCAGTCGCTTATTCAGAAGTACCTCAAGGGTGGCGTCGGGACGATTACGCTCTTCTCGAAAGACGTTACCGATCCTCAGATCCCCATGAAGGATATGGACGAGCCGAGCCGCGTCTTTAACGCGTTCGACGAGCTTCGCCGTCATTATTGGGGCCGCGGCGGCATGCAGCTCAACAGCGGCGCGGGCGGGGATATCGATTCCGCCGAAAACCTTGGCGAACCGCCGCAAAACTGATTTGCGCGCGGTTGACGCCCGTAACGGTTCCGGCGCGTTCGGCGGACGCTTCACAAAGCGCTTGACCGAGACGGCGGGCAACCGTCGGTCGTATGATTTGCAGAAAGGACGGTTTACGAAACAGAAAACGTAAGCCGTCCTTTTTTTGTAGCGCGGTATATGCCGGAATCGGAACGCCGCGCGGTTTTCCGCTTTTGACAGAGAGGGAATAGATTCGATGGGCCTGATAAAAAAGTTTTTCGCGCAAATGTGCAAGCCGGAGGGCGCTCTTGGCTCGATCATGCTCGGCTGTATGAACGTGGCGCACGCGAGGGCCGCGGACTGGGGGCTCGATTTCCTCAAAGATTTCGCGCCGGCGTCGATCGTCGATCTTGGCTGCGGCGGGGGCAGGAACGTCAAAGAGACGCTGAGCCGGTATCCGGACGCAAAGGTCGCCGCCGTCGATTATTCGGCGCTGTCCGTAGAGCGAACGCGCAAAAAGAACGCGCGCGCCGTCGCGTCGGGGCGGCTCTCGGCGCTGCAGGAGGACGTCGCGGAGCTCCCCTTCGGCGTGCGGACGTTCGACCTCGCCACGGCGTTTGAAACCGTCTATTTCTGGCCCGATCTGGAGAAATGCTTTGCGGAAGTACGCCGCGTTCTGACGCCGGGCGGATTGTTTTTAATCTTCAACGAATCGGACGGAGTCGACGAAGTCGGCCGCAATTTCGAGAAGATAATCGACGGTATGAAATGCTATACCGCGGAAGAACTTACCGCGGCGCTCACGTCGGCGGGCTTTTCCGACGTTCGAATCGAGCGGCGCGAGAATAAGCCGTGGCTTGCCGTAATCGCGAGGAAATGACCGCCGGTATTCTTCTCTGCGGCTTGAATTGCGCGGCTCCGGCCGCTACAATGAACAGACGTTGGGCATGGCCCGAAACGAATTGTTTTAGTACGAAAGGAAAAAATAATATGAAACGTTCGCTCACATGGCTTTCGTCGGCGATTCTTTGCGCGACGGCGTTCGGCGCGGTTTCCGCCCTGTTCGCCACGGAGGCGCAATGGACGATTCGCAACAAGGCGCGCGAATCGATAACGGTAGTCGCGCACCGGGGCGCGGGCGACCTTGCTCCGGAAAACTGTCTCTCGTCCCTCGAACTTACCTGGGGTATGGGCGGAATTCCGGAAGTCGACGTCCGCATGACTAAAGACGGGCACATCATGATGTTCCACGACGGGAATTTTGCGCGCGTGTGCCCGAACGCTCCCGAAGAGATTAAGAAGTCGAGCGTCGAATCGCTCACGTACGAGGAAGTGCGCAAGATCGATATCGGCTCGTACTTAGGAGAGAAGTACAAAGGCGAAAAGGTCGTCTCGATCGAAGAGATCGTCGAGGCGCTCAAAAAGGACAATCGCCGTTCGGTCGTAATCGACGTTAAGAAGGTCGATTTCCAAAAGCTCGCCGACGCGGTCAAGGACGTGAAATATCAGATAACGCTCACGTCGGGGAACGAAAAAGACCTCGCGGACTGGGCGGATATCTGCGGGCCGGACGCGGACGCCACGCTGTGGATGGGGCTGGGCTCCTATACCGACGCGGACGTCGACAAACGGTTTGAAAAGCTGCGCGCCGAGAATTTCAAAGGGATTAAGCGGCTCCAGATTCATATCGCGAAAGACGCCGACGGGAACTTAAAGCCGTCGCCCGAATGCATTCGCGCGCGCGCCGACGAACTCCGCAAACGCGGAATCGAGTTCCAGACGATGCCTTGGCGAACGAAGGATTGCCCGCACGCCGAAACCGATATCGAGTTCTATAAGCAGCTTCTGCGTCTTGGCACGATGGGATTCGGAACCGACCGGCCCGACTGCTGCTATCAGGCGATCGACGAATTCTACGCCGAGTCCCCGGAAGACTGGAATATCCGCGACAATATCCCGCTCGACGAGGTCGCCGTTCAGGGCCACCGCGGCATGGGTAACGAAATGCCCGAAGGGACGCTCGAGACGTTCCGCGCCGCGTGGGCGAAAGGGCTCATTCCGGAAGCCGACGTCCGCATGACGAAAGACGGCGTTATCATGTCGTTCCACGACAACGATTTCCAGCGCATTATTCCCGACGCGCCCGAAGAAGTGCGCAAAAAGGGCGTTAAGGACTTCACTTACGAGGAATGCCGCAAGCTGGACGTCGGAGCCTATAAAGGCGAGCAGTTCAAAGGGCAGCAGATGGTCGATCTTGACGAGATGATCGCCGCGTTGAAAGAAGACCCGCAGCGCCTGATCTTCTTCGACGTCAAGCAGATCGACTTTGAAATTCTGGCGAAAGCGACCGAATCGGTTCATCCGCAAATCATTTTGGCGTCGCCAAGTTACGATCAGATTAAGACGTGGAAAAAATTTGCGCCCCGTTCGAAGGCGATGCTCTGGATGCCGACCACGTGGAGCGGAACGCCCGAAGATCTCAAGGATCGGTTCGACGTCATTAAGGACAATAATTTCGCCGGACTGTGGGGCTTGCAGGTACACGTCGTCGTCGACGATCAGGGGAACGTTAAGCCGACCCCGGAAGTCTTGCGCTACTGCGGTACGGAACTGCGCAAAAAGGGCGTTATCTTCGAGACGCTCTCCTGGAAGAACGGCGATAAGTACCTGACGTACAAGACGCTGCTTGACTGCGGATCCGCGTCCTTCGCGACCGACTATCCGACTGAAACGATGCAGTCGATTAAAGACTATTACGAAGAGAAGAAATAGCCGGCGGTCCCAAAAGACGGGGCTCGATCGACCGAGTGAGCGCGGCGGCGTTGCGAAAGGCGTCCGCCGCGTTTTTTTTACGGGCGTCATGGCTGTTATTGGAAATGGAAAGATAACCTATACCGATGAGAAGAAAACTGTTAAAATAGTCGCGGACGCCGACAGCGGTTATTTAAGGGGAGAAGATTTGACCGTTTTTCAGAAGCCGCCGCATTATTGGGGAATCAACGGCGAAGAACAATCAAACTTTGTCAACGAAAAAGAAAACGACAAGGTCGTTCGAAAGAGAATTTTCTAAGAGTAACTCATTTTCGCATTTAAAAGCGAGAGGAGATGGACGGGCCATGACTGACGAAATAAGTTTGGCAAAGGGGTGGAACAACGGTTATCTTACCGTTCCTTTAAACGAACAGGGGCAGAAAGATTACGATAATTGGCTGTCGCACACGTCTGACCTTTTTCACGTAGCGCTAAGGTCTGAAGATTATTACGCATTGGAGCATGTCTTTTGGGAATGGAACGACGAATTCG
>CAMNJU010000294.1 GCA_946541595.1 uncultured Planctomycetales bacterium | reverse complement strand
CGCCGGCGTTTCCGCGACGGCCGCAGATTCAATTTGGGGCGTTTCAGACTCGGCAGGCGTCTCCGCGGTCGGGTTCACGACGGGGGCCGGCTCTTCTTGGACGGGCTGTTGCGCGGCGGGTTCGTCGAGCGCTTTTTCCGCAACGTTCAGATGTCGATGATCGAGCCTGGCGTCAAGCGTTTTGAAGAGCTGCGCGTCGTCCTGAACTCCAATTTGCGGGACGGGGCGCGTCTCAATGGCCGCTGAATTAGAGTCTGTCGAATTGAACCGGATTTCTCCCGCGCGCGGAGGCGCCTGGAAACTACCAAACGTTAAGACTGCTGCAACACTGAGCGCAAGCCCGAGCGCTTGACTGCACGGGCGGGTCGTATGCTTGCGAGAGTTCGACGGTTTCATTTCGAGTAAATGGGAAATATAGTTAAAATACGCAGGAAACGTCCTGCAGGCGACGGCGCATAATGAGCCTCACTCCCATTTATCGGACGGTGAAACGATTAAATTAAATTGTTTTTGGCGATCGTTTGTTTCAAGCCTGATTGGCCGGTTTTTTGTGTCGCGCAAAATGGAGAATTTTAGGGCGCGGCACGTCGTCAATTTGAGGGGCGCCCCCGACGGTCCCGCGAAACGAATTCCCGTAAGAGAAAGATTTGAGAAATTTAGCGCTTTGCAAATAATGGATAGAATTATATCCGAAGCGCCGTCAACGTTTTTATCGAGAACCTCCGTTACTAAATAAGCGCTGCCGCGGAGTACGCTTTATTTAGATTAATCGTGTTTTTTCATTACGCGCGTAATCTCAATACTTTTTTGCGATGAAATAGCCGCCCGAATGTTTGCATTTTTTTAAAAAGCGCTTAATATTAGTAGATAGAAGCGCGTAGGCGTTTGGAATGGGTTTCTCATCGCAATCTTGCATCAGGATAATTCAACATGGATTCCAGCAACGGGCAACGTTCGAATGAATTCGACGCGGACGCGGTTTCCTTAGAGGAGGCTGTGGCGCGGGTCGAGAAATCTCGCGCAACGTATCACGCGGCTCTTGCGCGGCGCGAAGAATTGCTCGAGGATTACTACGAAGAAAGTCCTAAAGTAAAAGCGTGCGAAGAAGAGACGACGGCCGAAGCGAAACGGTACCCCGGTTACGTTTCGGAAGCGCGGCGTCTCTGCACGGCGCGCGCGGACGAGCTTCGAGCGGAAATCGAGCGGCTTATTACGGTCGAGGGGATGCGTCCGGACGGCAAAACGGTCTCGGCTCTCAAAGCGCAGTTAGAGGATCTTACTCGGCTTATACGTCAGTATCCGGAAGATGAAATCGCGCAGCCGAAGAGTTTTGAGGACGTGAAGTTCGTCTACGCGAATTATACGGAGCGGCAATTAACCAAGGCGAAAGAAGACGCCGCGCGCAAAGAGGCGCAGGAGAAAACGGCGCGTCAGGCGGCGGAGCGGGAAGCGGCGGAGGAGACGGCGCGCATGAGGGCGCGGTTTGCCCGCTCTCTGGAAGGCGAATTTGCGGGCGAGCGCGCTTTGGTTACGGCGGCCGGAATCGACTGCGTTTTCTGCTGGGTTCCGCCCGGCGTCTTTCTTATGGGGAGCCCCGATACGGAGGACGGCCGCGACGACGACGAGCTTCTGCACGAAGTTACGCTTACCCAGGGCTATTGGATGCAGCAGACGCCGGTAACTCAGGATCTTTGGCGGGCCGTGACGGGCGGGAATCCGAGCCAGTTCAAAGGGGACCGCCTGCCCGTTGAGAATGTGAGTTGGGAAGATCGGCGCGAGTTTATTGAAAAATTGAACGCGGCCGGCTGCGCGCCCGCAGGGCTGGTTTTCCGGTCCCCGACGGAGGCGGAATGGGAACGCGCCTGCAGAGCCGGGTACGACGGCCCGTACGGAGGGAAGACCCCCGCGGAAATCAGTTGGTTTTACGACAACAGCGGCAGAACGACGCACGAGGTCGGATTGAAACGGCCGAACGCCTGGAATCTCTACGATATGCATGGGAACGTCTGGGAATGGTGCGAAGATTGGTACGGCGAGTATGACTCCGACCGAATCGATCCTCCGGGCGCTCGAGAGGGCGCGTACCGCGTTTATCGGGGCGGAAGCTGGTTCAGCAGCGCGGAGTTATGCCGCGCCGCCGCGCGCAGCGGAGGAGAGCCGACGACCCGGAGCCGAGATTTGGGACTGCGTTTGGTTCTGAGCGCCGCGCGCTAAAAGGTTTCCAAAAGCGCTTGATTGAAATCGCCGAATTAGCTATCCTTCACCGTGACGCGTCAGGTTTGCGCCGCGGCGCGCCGTTTAGCAATTCGCGAATTTAATAAAGCTTGGAAGGAAACTCACATGTCGAAGTCGAAATCGAACTCGGAAACCGTCCCCTGGGATGAAACGGAAACGTCGTCTGCCGCCGTAACCGAGGAGCCGATCGGATTTTCGGAATTCGACAGTTTCGGTTCGTCCGACGGCGCCGACGATCCCGAAGACGCGCCTATTCCGCCCGAGAAAGAACCGCTCATCGACGAAATCGCGTCGGAATACGTCGGATTCTGGAATCTGCTCGTCAGTAAAACGAACTGGGAGAAGGGGAAGGTCATTCATTCGTGGCGTACGAAACTCATCGAAGCGGGTCTTCCGCGCCGCGTCTATTCCGACGAAGCGATTTCTCAGCGGCTTGGCAACGTAACGCCGCAGCACGTCGGCCGTCTCCGCCGCGTCTACGAACGGTTCGGTTCGCAAGAGCCGCTCCCGAATCTCTTCTGGAGCCATTATCAGGCGGCGCTCGACTGGGACGACGCCGACGAATGGCTGCAAAAAGCGTCGGTCGAAAAACTTTCGGTCGCGCAGACGCGCGTGGCGCGCTGGGAGAAGAACGGAGCGAAGCTCAATCATAAACCTCGCGAAGAGGACATTGTCGACTCCGAGAAGGACGAAGACGTCAATCCGTACAACGATTCTGAATACGACGGCTCCGACGCGGCGATTACTCCCGGTCGCGCCGACGTTTCCGGCGACGACGCGGAAAAGAAATCGAAAAAGAAGAAGGAATCTAAAAACAGGCAGGGAAGCGAACTTGGCGAATTCGCCGGCGCATCGGAGCCTTGGGAAGGAACGGAAGAACGCTTTACTACCGCCGACGTGCTCGATTCGATCGCGAAACTCGACGCTCTTCCGGACGATCTTGCCGAAGCGTTTGAACAGGTTAAAGTCGGCATTCTTTCGCATAAGCTGGCGGGCTGGGACGACGTCCGGCCGATTACGATTGCTTCTTACCTGAGCGAATTCAAACGTTTGCTTGTCTCAGAAGAGAAATAGTTAATGCGCGTGTTTGCCGAAAACGCTTCGACTCCGCGTTTGTTTTGCGCCGCGCTTGCCTTGACTTTCGCTTTTTTAACGCTTGCGAACGCCGGGTGCGCGACGTATTTGGGCGCTTTGCGTCTCAACGCGGCGGATCGGCGGTTTGCGGTCGGTTCCCCTTCCGGGCCACAGTACAGTCAGGGCGCGAGTCAAACGCTTCGCGCGTACGGGCTTTCGGAGAAGCCGTCGCTTCCGCAGCTTGATTCTATTCTTGCCAAGATCGACGCCAATCCGACGCCGGAGCTTGTCTATACGTACGTCGAAACGGCGTACCTTCAGGCGCGTTCGCTTGAACTGCGCCAGCCCCGTCAGGCGGCGCGGCTCTATCTGTCGTCGGCGCTTTACGCGTACCACTACGTCTTTAACCCCGCGCTTAACGCGCGCAACGACTCCGTTTTTAACGCGCAGATTTTGGACGTCTGCGCTCTTTATAACGGCGCGTGCGAGCGCCTGTTGTACCTCACGCTTCGGGAAAACCGCGGCGGCCCTTTTCCGTTTAAGTGCGATTCGCTGCACGAATACCGATTTGCCGACTCGCCGTCTTCCGTCTTTACTAAGGTCAAATCG
>CAMNJU010000293.1 GCA_946541595.1 uncultured Planctomycetales bacterium | reverse complement strand
GACATGCACGGAAATGGAATCGGCGCCCGCCTTGCGAAACGCCGCCAAGTAGCGTTCCGGCTCGACGATCATGAGGTGAACGTCGATCTTGAGCCGCGTAATTCTGCGAACCGCTTCCAGAACGGGTATCCCAAAACTGAAATTGGGAACGAAGACGCCGTCCATAACGTCAAAATGCAGAGCGCGCGCGCCGGCGGCTTCCGCGCGCCGAATCTCGTCTTCGAGCCGCGCGAAATTCGCGGCCAGAAGGGACGGGACGATATTGACGCGGTCTCGCGCGAGTTCGGCGGTCCAATTTGCTTCGGTCATAACGTCTTTCCGACAAAGCTGAAATAAGGGCGGAAGGACTCCGCTTAAGACCCGCCCGTTCCTTTCGGACGCGTCCGCGAGGAAAAAGGCGAAAAATAACCGCGTAAATTATAGTCCAAATGGGCTGAAAGTCAAAGAGCGTCCCGAAAAAAAGGAGAAAAGAACGCGGCTCCCCGAAACGGACGCTTGCGACTCGGGCCAACGCGTCCGCGCCATTCTTTGCGGCGGGCCGCAGGCGGGCGAAATTAACCAAAACGCCCATATTAATTTTATAGAAAAGTAAAATTTCACCTTGACAAAAATCAAACGCGGGGTTATCAAGATAACCTAAACGGGCGGGCCGAGAGAGGCTTACCCCGTCCGCAGGAGGCGTTTTTTTCGAAGCGCCGAGAATTTGAACCGACTTCGCCGCGTTCGCACAGGCGCGAACGACGGAACGAAGGCAAACGACGACGGTACGTGTTAATGACGCAAAATAAAATTGACGCAAACGGGCCCGCGCTGGTCATTGTGGAATCCCCGGCCAAAGCGAAGACGATCGAAAAATATCTGGGCCCCGGCTATATTGTGGAAGCAAGCGTCGGCCATGTCCGCGACCTGCCCAAAGGCGCGCGGGAAGTTCCGGAACAGTATAAAAAGGAGAGCTGGGCGCGGCTGGGCGTCAACGTCGACAAGGATTTCAAACCGATCTACGTCGTTCCGGAAGACAAGCTCAAACAGGTTCAAAAGCTCAAGCGCGCCCTTAAAGAAGCGTCGACGCTCTATCTCGCGACGGACGAGGACCGCGAGGGAGAGGCGATCAGCTGGCATCTGCGCGAAACGCTCAAGCCGACCGTTCCGGTTCGCCGGCTCGTTTTTCATGAAATCACAAAGACGGCGATTCTCGATTCGCTCAAGAATCCGCGCGACGTCGACGAGAACCTCGTCGACGCTCAGGAAGCGCGGCGCGTGCTCGATCGGCTCTTCGGGTACGAGGCGTCCCCCCTGCTCTGGTATAAAATCCGCAACAATCTCTCGGCAGGCCGCGTTCAAAGCGTCGCGGTGCGCCTCATCGTCGAGCGCGAGCGCGAACGGATCGCGTTCAAGAACGCCGTTTACTGGGACGTTCAGGGCGTCTTCGCTCCGGAAGACGCGCGCGCGTTCCAAGCGACGCTCTCGTCGGTCGGCGGCAAGCAGATTCCAAGCGGCAAGGATTTCGATCCGAACACGGGCGCGCTGATTCATCCTGAAAAGTTCGCGCTCTTCGACGAAACGGCGGTCAAAGCGCTCGTCGACCGGCTGAACGCGTCCGGCGGCGCAGTCGTCCAATCGGTCGACGAGAAGCCGTATACGACGCATCCTTACGCGCCTTTCACAACGAGCGCGCTCCAGCAGGAAGCGAACCGAAAACTGAATTTTACGGCGCGGCGCACCATGAGCGTGGCGCAGAGCCTGTACGAAAACGGGTACATTACCTATATGCGTACCGACTCGACGAACCTGTCGCAGGAAGCGATCAACGCCGCGCGCAAGCTCGTTCAGACGCATTACGGCGACGCGTACCTGCCCGACAAGCCGCGCTATTATCAGACGAAAGTCAAAAACGCGCAGGAAGCGCACGAAGCGATCCGGCCCGCAGGCAGCGTCTTTCCCCTCCCGGAAGAACTCCGCTCGCGCCTCTCGAACGACGAATACAGGCTCTACGACCTGATCTGGAAACGCACGGTCGCCAGCCAAATGAAGGACGCGGTCGGAAAACGCAAGACGATAACCGTCGCGATAGACGACGCGCTCTTCAACGTCGGCGGCAAGACGATCGACTTCCCCGGCTATCTGCGCGCCTATGTCGAAGGAAAAGACGATCCAGACGCCGAACTCGCAGACCAGGAAACGGTTCTGCCCGACGTTCGCAAGGGCGCGCGGCTCGCGTGCGAATCGCTTAAGCCGGTCGAGCATACGACGACGCCTCCGCAGAGGTTCTCCGAAGCGGCGCTCACGAAGACGCTCGAAGACAAAGGGATCGGGCGTCCGAGCACGTACGCGTCGATTATCGAAGTCATTTTGAACCGGCATTACGTCTTTAAGAAAGGCGGCGCGCTCGTGCCGACATGGACGGCGTTTGCGGTCTGCAAGCTGCTGGAGACGCACTTCCCGGTCCTCGTCGATTACAGCTTTACCGCCGATATGGAGAACGAACTCGACGAAATCAGCCTCGGCAAGCGGGACAGAGTCGATTATCTGCGCGCGTTCTATTACGGCGATAAGAATCCGGACGGATCGAAAAATGCGAATTTCCCGTTCCCGGAATCGTTCGCGCCCGGTCTGAAAACGCTCATTGAAAATAAGATCGGCGAAATCGACGCGCGCGAAGTGAGCAAGTTCTATATCGGGACGCCGAAAAACGAAGACGGAACCGACGGCGAGCCGGTCAATCTGCGCGTCGGTCGGTTCGGTCCGTTCCTCGAACAGGGCGATTCTCAGGCGTCGGTCTCCGAAGATCTGCCACCCGACGAACTTACGCTCGACGTCGCGCTCACGCTCCTCAAAGAGAGCAAGAGCGCGGACGAGCCGCTCGGACGCGACCCGAAGACGGGCAAACCGATCTATCTGAAGCACGGCCGGTTCGGATGGTACGTCCAGCGCGGCGAAAACGACGACGCCGACAAGCAGAACGCGTCCCTCGTCCGCGGTATGGAGAGCGGCGATATTACGTTCGAATCGGCGCTCGCGCTCCTCGATCTTCCGCGCGAACTCGGGGTCGATCCGGAACATGACAACGAGCCTGTCTCCGCGTGCAACGGCCGTTACGGCCCGTACGTCAAACGCGGTTCGGAATCGCGTTCGCTCCCGGCCGACGTGTCCCCGCTCGACGTGACGCTCGAACAGGCGCTCGAACTCCTCGCCAAGCCGAAGTTCGGGGGCCGAGCCGCCGCAAAGAAGTCGGAGCCGCTGCGCGTCTTTGAGAAGTCGCCCGTGACCGGAAACGAAGTCAAGCTCCTATCCGGACGGTTCGGCCCGTACGTTACCGACGGAACGACGAACGCGTCCCTGCCGAAAGATTTAGATCCGCAGGAGCTCTCCTTTGAGCGCGCGCTCGAACTCCTCGAGATCCGCGCCGCGAAAGGCCCGTCCACGCGCAAAAAGGCCGCGCGAAAGACGGCGAAGAAAGCCGTTAAGAAGACCGTAAAGAAAACGGCGAAAAAGACTGCGAAAAAAGCGGTAAAGAAGACCGCCGTTAAGAAAACGGCCGCCAAGAAGACGGTCAAAGCCGCCGAAGCCGCGCCGAAGAAACGCGTTACGAAAAAGCTCGCGCTCAAGGACGCGCCGAAGCCGGACAAACCGCTCGATCCGCCCTTCTAATCCCTTTTGCGCCGCGTTAAGAATGAAGTCCAACTGAGTTTGCGCCCAGTTGGACTTTTTTTATTGGCGCGCGCTCGCTTGTACGGCGCGGCTCTTTCGTCTATAATGACCGCGTCCGTTTCCCTTTAACGCCTCAGGAGATAGCCCATGTTACGCCGCTTACTGCTCGCCGTTCTTTTCGGCATGTCGTATTTTACCGCGTGCCCAGCGTCCGAAGCGCAGCCCGTTCCGAAACGCGTCGACGCAGTCGACGTGGTCGTCGCGGGGGGCGGCTCGGCAGGCGTTCCGGCGGCGGTACAGGCGGCGCGAATGGGCGCGAAAACGGTTCTCGTCGAGGCAGGGTTCCAGATCG
>CAMNJU010000292.1 GCA_946541595.1 uncultured Planctomycetales bacterium | reverse complement strand
GGCGCGTTTTCGAAATCGACGCCGGGTTTAAACGTCTTGCTGAAAACGGATTTGCCATTTTCGAGCAAAGTTGCGCGAAGCTCGATTCCGGAGAGATCGCGGAACGAATGTTCGTTCTTAATGAAGAAGTTGGTAAAGGACGGATCCGATTCGTCGCGACGTACAAGAACGTTCGCGTAGTTGTGTTTGATTTCAATCGCGCCCGGATGCGGAACGCGATCGGGCGAAACGACTCCGTTCATGCAGAAGTTCTGGTCGGAAGGAACGTTAACAGGGCCGAAATTCCCGCCGTAGCCGTAGTAGACTTCGTCGGTCGGCTCGATTTGCGCCTTGTCAAAATCGACAAAGAGCTCGAGGCCGTCGCGGTTTTCGCGGTCGTAGAAGTTCTTCGCGATCTCGTCGGCGCTCAGAGCGCGGCTATAAACGCGCGCGCTCGCCAGAAGCGCGCCTGCCAGTCGGTTCGTATGATAGGAGTTGCGATTAAGTTCGACGGGGAAGGGCGATTCGGCAATCGCCTCGGAGCACGCCGTGCGCGCGACTTCTTTGCCGTCGATATATACGATGAGCTCGTTCGTCGTATAGACGCCGGCGACGTCGTGCCATTTCATGCGCCAGTCGTTAACTTTGCCCGTCGCGGAGATCCAGCGTTCGCCGTTATAAATGTAGACCTGAACGCCGCCGTTTTGCTGCTTGAGTGCGTACTGGAAATCGGACTTGCCAACGTAGGTTCCTTCGTCGTTCGAATAGGGGCAGACGGTCGCTTCGAGCGTGAACGGCTTTTTGCCTACAAAATTGAGTTTTTCAATATTCTTGGCGTAATTTTCGTACTCAGAACCGACGCCGTTTTTATCCGCCGTTTTGCAGTCGCCGACGATCGCGTATCCTTTCAGACCCTTCTTGCCCTTGCGCGGGGAAGTCTTGCTGCCGATAAAGATTTGCCCGATTTCTTCGCTGGGCGCGATAATCCCGACGATATCGACGGGATACTTATTGGGCGAGGCGTCTTCGACGGACTGTTTCGGAACGCGCATCGCGAGCCCTTGATCCACCCAGTCCCAGATGCAGCCGCCCTGCAGATGCTTGTATTTGCGGATAGCGTCCCAGTAGAGAGTGAAGTTGCCGTTGCTGTTGCCCATAGCGTGCGAATATTCGCACTGGATGAGCGGGCGTTTCCCCTCTTTCTTCTGCGCTTCCCGTTTCGCGTAGTCGATGATGCTCGGTACGGACGCGTACATGGGGCAGAAGATATCGGTGTTCGCGTCGTACTGAGCGCGCTCGTACTGAATGGGGCGCGTGGGATCAAATTCTTTGAGCCATTTATAGGTAGCAAAGAAATTGGGGCCGTTGCCCGCCTCGTTGCCTAACGACCAGACGATAACAGACGGATGATTGCGGTCGCGATAGGCCATGCGCTGCGTGCGGTTCATGTGAGCGGCGAGCCATTCGGGCGGATTCGCCAGCGATTCTTTTCCGTATCCCATGCCGTGCGACTCAATATTGGCTTCGTCGATCAGGTAGAGACCGTATTTGTCGCAGAGGTCATACCAGCGCGGATCATTCGGATAATGGCACGTACGAACCGTGTTGATATTGAGCGCTTTCATGAGCGCGATATCCTGAAGCATGCCTTCTTCGGTGAGCGCGTGGCCGGAGAACGGATGATGCTCGTGCCGGTTGACGCCCTTTACGAAGATCGCTTTGTTATTGACGAGGAGTTCTCCGTCTTTGATTTCGACTTTTCGGAAACCGATATTGAAGTTGGCGTCGAGGGAGACGTCGTAATCTTCGTTATAGACCTTAAGATTGACGGGGTAGAGCCAAGGCGTTTCTGCGGACCAGAGATACGGCGCTTTGACGGGCAAGTCGAATACGAGCGTTTGACTTTCTTTTGCCTTAATTGTGAATTCCTGGTCGTCGCCCTTATTCGGAGCCGCGCCGCCAATATTGGCGTCGGGAAGATTCACGTTTGTCGGATTCATCGCGGCGATGGAGACGACCGCCGTGCCCGACTGTTCCTCCCGCGTGTTGTTCTGTAGGGTAACTTCAATGTGCGCGACCGCGTCGGTCAGTTCGTCGTTTTTAAATTCACTAACGACTTTCGTATCAACGACGGCGACTGCAGGCTGAACATAGTAGTAAACCGAACGAAAGATACCGCTCAGACGGAAGAAGTCCTGATCTTCAAGGTAGGAACCGTCGGACCAGCGATAAACTTTAACCGCGATAATATTTTTGCCCGGCCGCACGGCTTTTGAGACGTCGAATTCACAGAACGTGCGCGCGTCTTTTCCCATACCGACCTCTTGGCCGTTTACATAGACGTAGTAACACGATTCGACGCCGTCGAAGTGCAGAATGACTTTTTTATCGCGCGCGACGTCGTTTGCGTCGACGTTAAATTCGCGACGGTACAGACCGGTCCAGTTGACGTCGTCCGGGACTTGCGGCGGAGTCCAAGGCTTGGCCCACGGATACGGTATGTTGGTGTAGACGGGGTATCCGTATCCTTCCGTCTGGAAGTTCGAAGGCACCTTAATCGTATCCCAATCGACGTCGGCAAAATCTTCCGCCTCAAAGTTGAACGGAACGTCTTCCGGCGTAGGGGCGAGTGAGAATTTCCAATCTCCGTTGAGAGTGTGTTGTTTGTACGCTGTTGCCGCGAAAATGGAACGCGGGGCCAAATTGTTGATTCCGACGACTTCCGGATTTAAGCGATCGGGGAGCGTCTTCTTCTCTTGCGCCTGAGCGGTCGCCGCGACGAGCGCGACGGCCAGCGCGGCGAGAACCGTTCGCCGGAAAATAACGCGTGCTGAGGACATAATGTTCTCCGAAACAGTTAAGTTAAAAAGAGAGCCGACGCCGCGCCAGAAAGAAATCGCGCACGTCGGCTGTCGCGTTCACAAAAACGGTTTGCCGTTTTGCGTTTTGATTTCAAAATTCGCCGCTTGAAGGTTCGTCGAATCCGTCGCTTGCGAGGTCGTCAAGTTCGATCCCGCTGGTCGAGGTAAAGGGATCGTTCGCGTTTCCGCCGGACTCGAGCCCGATTTTTTTAGAGTCTTGGTTTTCGCCGCTCGGATCGATTCGATTTAGTGTTTCCGAGACGCGCCGATCCATCTCCAAGCGGATTTCTTCCGAAGTATGCGAGACTTCAGAAGAGACTTGGCCGATATAGTCGGTCGTTTGCGACGTATCGTCGGCGGCTTCAATCAGGAAAAACACGCCGCCGATAGAGAACGCCGAACCGTAAGGGACATGGACTCCGCGACCTATTCTAACGCCTTGAAATATCGTGCCGTTGAGCGAGCCGAGGTCGCGAACATAAACCTGTCCCTTTTCCTCGTAAATTTCACAATGCTGACGGCTCACGAGCGGATGGACGATCGAGACTCCGCATTGACGCGCTCGCCCAATTACGCAAGGAAGCTTGACTGCGTGGGAGAAATACTGCTTGTCGTCGCTGTAAATTGTAAGCTTGACGTCCATTGGAATACACACCTTAAATACGGTTGGAAACGCTTTCGCCGGAAAAAGTCCGTCTCGTTCGGGGCGCGTCGACTTGATCAGACGCGGCGTTCGACGCGTCGCAGTTTCTAATATATACGTTTTTGACGCAAGAATCAAGAAGTTTGAACGGTAGATTATAAAAACTTTATAAAATCCGCACAGGCGCGCGTCCTTTCATTTAAACCTCGGTTGGAAAGGAGCGAGCGGAACGTGAGAAAATGGAGTAATTTTCAAAAGACCCCTTGCCTATTACGAAAGGTTTGTTATAATCCCCCTATTGACGAGCGGGATAGTCGCGAGACGTTTCAGCTTGTATCTGCGGGCGTAGCTCAGTTGGCAGAGCACGACGTTGCCAATGTCGTTGTCGAGGGTTCGAACCCCTTCGCCCGCTCTTACGGATTCGGATAGAATCCGCGTTTCGAGCGTTAAGTTCGAGATATTTTTTGCGGGCGTAGCTCAGTTGGCAGAGCACGACGTTGCCAATGTCGTTGTCGAGGGT
>CAMNJU010000291.1 GCA_946541595.1 uncultured Planctomycetales bacterium | reverse complement strand
AAGCTCGTCGAGCGACGCGTCTTGCGCGAACGCGCAGGACGCCGGGAACGCGCAATCGACCGCGCTCGCCGTAACTTCGGCGGGCTTGGCGTCTTTCGCATTCTTAATTACGCTGCAGCTGCACTTGGCGCCGAGCGCGATACAGGCGATCGTAATAATTCCAAGGACGAACATTTCCGGATAGTACGCCTTAATCGAAGGGCGGCCGGAACGCCAAGGTTCGTTTGAATTCGGAGAATTGGCCATGTGACGTCTCCTTGCGGCGTTGATAGCAAATTAAAGAGTGTTGCCACTCGCGATTAAACGGAGGTCGACGGCGAACGCGCCGCATCGGGACTGCGGACGCCGACGCGCCGCGCAACCGGCGCTCCCCTAATTTTAACCGACAGGAAAATATTTTACAAGCGACGGCGCAAAAAATTTATCCCCGTCAGAAGCGGCAAAGGATCCACAAAAACGCGACGTTAGGACTCGGAGCACGGCGCCCTTCTCCGCGCCAAACCGGCGCGAAATCGCCGCGCGCCGCAAAGAAATCCAAATACTCTGAGACGCGCGCTCTGATTTTGCATACTATAACGGTAATAACGGTTGTAAATACAACGCGCGGCGCCGCGCCGACCCGTAAATCGGAGCTTTTTCCGCGTTTTGACGGGCTGGGACTGCGCAACCAGTGAAAGCGGCACGGTCGCAAAATAGGTAAAAATCGTACAACTACCAGAAAAACCGTTTTTTTCGTTAGACAAAATAGACGCCCCCGCTTTTTTAGGTTGCCCGACCGCGGTCTTTTCATTATACTCTAGAGTCGGGGTATTTTCGGAGGTTTTTATTTTAAAATAGACCGGCGCCGAACTCCCAACCGCAGTTGATCCGTTTGGCTTTTTCCACGAAAGGCGTTCCCATGAGATTTCCATCCTGCTTGCGCAACGTACGCCGAGCGCCGCGCGCCGCGGCCCTCTTGGCGTTCTTTCTGAGCGCCTTAGTTACGTTCGGCTCGCCGAACGCGGCGCGCGCCGAGGTGGGCGACGATATCGTCAACCAGGGGCTCAGCCTGCATTCCTCGCAGGATTATCAGAGCGCGATCAACGCCTTTGAAGATTATTTGCGCCGATATCCGAACGGCTCGCAACGCAACCGCGCCGAGCTCTTCGCCGGGCACTCCTATATGCTCCTTCACAAGTACACGACAAGAGAAGAAGCGGCGGCGGCTCAGCAGCATTTTAACTACATTTTGAATCAGGGCCAGAACGCGCGCTTCTACAAGGAAGCGCTATTTCATACCGCGCATTTGGCGTACGATATGGAGAACTACGATATCGCGCGCGCGCGTTTTCAGGATTTTTTGAGGCTCTATCCGAACGACGCCTATCTTCCCTACGTCCTCTACTACCTCGCGAACTGCGAAACAAAGTTCGGTAATCAGACGGGCGCGCTCCAGTACTACGAACGCGCGCTCCGCAGCTATCCCGACTCGAACCTCGCGTGGAACTGCCAGCTTGAGCACGCGACTCTCGTCGGCAAGACGGGCAATTATCAGGCGGCGGAAAACGAACTCGTTCAGCTCGCCAATACGGCCAATCTGCCGTACGACGTCGCCGGCCAGGTCGCCGTACAGCGCGCCCTGCTAAGAATCGTTCAGCAGCAGTTTTCAGCCGCGATCAGCGTCCTTGAAGACTATATCCGCCGCTACAGGAACGATACGTCCGGATACGCGCCCGAATCGATTCGCACCGCGTATCTCTACGAGGCCTACGCATATTACGCGCTCCGAGATTACAACAGCGCCATCTCCATTATCGAGAACAATTTCGAGCGCAATTACTCCTATCTGCCCCCGGAAGTCGCCCTCTTAAAGATCAAACTGTATATCGCGATCAATCGCGTCAACGACGCCGAGGCAATTCTCAACAGCCTGGCCGGTACGAATTACGGCCGCTATTCCCCCGACGTCGTCGTCGCGTACCGGGGGCTTATCGACCTCATGCGCGGAAACTACGACCGCGCTATTCAGACGCTGACGAATCTCCTTCAGGTGCGTATCAGTTACAACGGGTCAGGCTCCTACCCGCCCGGTTCCGGATATACGCCCGCCAACAACGGCAATTATGCGCCCGACGCCGTTGTGCCGGGAAGGTCCGGATATAATCCGAACGGCTCCGGCTACAATCCCAATAACGCCGGGTACGGAACCGGCTCCGGATACGCCCCAACCTCGACGTACAATTCAACCTATCCTCCAAGTTCGTCGTCCCTGCCCACGATCCAGCCGCAGCCTCTGACGCAGCCGTATAACGGGGCGCCGACCTATACGACGTATCAGGCGAACTATGTGCCCGCGACCGGCGCGTACGCGACGATCGGCTATTTCTCAAACGTCGGCGGCGAGCGGCTCGACGCGCTCGACTGCGTTGAAGCGTGCGAAACGCTCATTCTCGCGTACGCCAGCCGTTACGCGCGTCTGCACAGTCAGCAAGACTACGACGCTCAGGAAGCGATCTACTACGAAACGCAGAACTTCGCGAACTGGCTCAAGGAACCGACCGTCACGCTCTTGGTCAACAATATCGACAAACGGCGCCGCGACGCGCTCGTTACCCCGATTATCGCGGGCTCCAACGATCCGTACTACATCGTTACCCCTTACGCGTCGAACGGCTACAGTACGACGCCAGGCCAGTTCGTCGACCCGACCCGATCCGACCGCTACTCGCGCCCCGATTACTTCAACTACGGGAGTACGAAGCAGCAGATTAGGCCGTACGACTACTACCAGAATCAGAACTACCGCTGGGGCGATCAGTCGAACCCGAACACATACGAGTCGTCGAACAGTTCGAGCTCCTACAACAACGCGCCCGCAAATAACAATAACAACAATCGGCAGAACAACGGCCAGAACCCTCCGCAGCAGAACAATAACGGCCAGCAGCAGAACAACGGCCAAAACGCTCCGCAGCAGAACAATAACGGCCAGCAGCAGAACAACGGCCAGAACCCTCCGCAGCAGAACAATAACGGCCAGCAGCAGAACGCCGGCCAAAACGTCCCGCAGCAGAACAATAACGGCCAGCAGCAGAACGCCGGTCAAAACGTCCCGCAGCAGCAGACCGATAACTCTCAGCAGGCCAATTACGTCCAGCCGGCGCAGCAGAACCCCGTTCCGCAGAATACGACGGGCGTTCCAGTTCCGGCCGCAAACAATCCGGCCGACGACGAAAGCAAACGCATAACTCCGGCCGACGCGGAAAAGACCCTCAAAAAGGCGGAAAACTTCTTCCGGAATCAGGATTTCGAGCGCTGCAACGACACGCTCTACGAAGCGCTCACGTCGTCCGAAACGTTCTGGCAGGACTGCCCCGCCGTCGCGCCGAAAATCGCGCTCCTGCGCGCCAACGCGCTCGTGTCGCTCGGCAAGACGTCCGAAGCGCAGATGTCGTTCCAAGACGTCGTCGACAACGCGCCCAATACCCCGGAAGCGACCGTCGCCGCCGCGTTTATCGGATTCAGCTACGACCGCGTCGGGCGAACGGAAGACGCGGTGAAATACCTCCGCCGCGCCACAAGCGGAGGCGTTACGACGCCCTTCTCCGACGCCGCGCTCTATTACCTCGGGCTTAACGAACGCGAACGCGGCAATAATCGCGGCGCGAAAGAGGCGTTCGACCGCCTCCATCGCGACTTTAAGTCGAGCCCTTACTGGAGCCACGCGACGTGGGCGCTCGCGCAGCTCTACGCCGACGAACGCGACGACAAACGTGCGGAGCAGCTCGTCAACGAAGCGCTGGGAAATCAGCCGGACTCCGCGATTATCGTCTATCTCCTCTTCCTGAAGGGCGAGATCGCCTTGCGCGCGAAAGACTTTACTAAGGCGCTCATTGCGTTCGATATGATCGTCGATCAGTATCCGGACAGTAAATTCTACTCGATGGCCAAGAACCGGCTCGCCGCCATTCCGGCTCAGTATCGCGGCGACGAGGATATCTACGACGAAGGCGACGAACCGCTCCCGGCGC
>CAMNJU010000290.1 GCA_946541595.1 uncultured Planctomycetales bacterium | reverse complement strand
CTCCGCAACGAAAGGAGCGCTGAAGAAAAATCTCCCAAGCCTGCGGTGGCAATACCGAGTCGCTTTATCGAAAAAGAACTCGAAGCGCGCTCATTCCAACTCGGAGAAACGTTTAAGCTAAACGACCTGGGGCAAGCGTCCGCGTTGCTTGATTCGTTTAACGATATTGTCTCGTCGTACGAAAAAAAACTTAATTCCGACACGATAAGGTTGAATAACTTTCGGCGCGAATCGAACGAGTTCGCTTTGTCGCTCGAGAAAGGATACAAAGAGCGCAAACGCGTTCAACTCATTAAAATCGCGGCGGGCGTTATGCTTGCGCTTATTCTCGCGCTTTCCGTTTTCAGTTGGCGACAAGCAAAAAATAATGAAGCTCTGGCTCAAGCAAATGTGAAAGAAGCAAATAAGAGTACGAATCTCGCCAAGGATAACGAGCGGAAAGCAAGAGCTCTGGCGGCAAGCGAAAAGAAATCAAGAGAGAACCTCGAAGCCAAACTGGCGGCCGAGGAAAAAGCCCAACGATCCCTTGCGGTCGGCTTTGCAAATAGTCTCGCGCCTCAAATCGCCAATCTTGAAAGAGACGGACGCAAACAAGCAGCTACGGCGATGTACGGCGGGATACTCAAATACGCCAAGTATTTTCCCGAAGTCTTTTCCAGAATCGAAACGTCGGAAATCGGCTCGCTCAAACTTGAAGAACAGTCGGGATTTTCATTACTGACGGAACGCGTCGCGTTTTCAAAAGACGGAAAGTATTTCGCCACTTACTGCGAAAAACCTCAACTTTTTTCGATCTGGGACGCCGACAAATACGAGACTGTTTTTGCGGACAGAATCCCCGTCGCTCCAGACGGAGTTTCCATCTGGTTAGTCGCCAATCCGGCGTACGTCGACGTTAATAACGACGACTCTCATAAGGCCTCGCCTTTTATCGTTGTCACAGCAAGAGGATTCGTCCATTATCTGAACCAAAAAGACGGCGTTCAATTCAAAACGACGGAACTTCGAACGCCCGACGGTTTGTCGTCTGAAGATTTTGTCTCGTTTCCGCAATTGACACGCCCCGACGAAAACGGCGTTTCACTCCTCTACGCCCTGACGAAATCGGGAGATGTCCGCGTTTTTTCATTGCCCGACGGAGAGTTTGTTCGTCATTTTCAAGGAATCGAAGCGCCCTCGACGCCGGCGTCCCTCTCGCTGTCGGAAGAACGCGGCTATCTTCTCATTGGTTCCAAAGAGGGGGACGTCTACAGTTGCGCCCTTGACGGAAACGACAGGAAAAAGCTCGACCTTGGGTTGGATAAAATTGAAGACGTCTCCGAAAGCTCCGGATATATCTGCGCGCCAAGCCCGGACGGAAAATATCTTGCGATTAGCGACGCGTCGGGAGCCAAAGCGTCCGGCGTAATCCGCGTTTGGGACGTCGACGAGAATCGCGTTGTCGCGGAAATCCGCGAAGAACCGACGGAAAACATGGTCGCTCTGTATGTTTGCAGATGCTATTGGTTGGACAATTCGCGTTTTGTTTCCGTTTGCTACAACGATCATACCTGCGTATGGGACGTTGGAGAACGAACGGAAGACGGCGAACCGAAACGTGTTACTATGAATACGGATAAAGTTCCAGAACTATGCGGCGTCAGCTCGTACGCGGTCGATCCAATTAATCAAAAACTCGTCGTCAACGACTCGGACGGCAGCTTGCGTGCGTTCAATCTTAAAAACGGAGAAATGATTGCCCGATCGCCAAGCGCGTGGCCTATGCCTTGGGATTTGGCGTCGCATCTCTTCCCAAAACGAAACGAACTACTCCTTGGAGGACGTTTTATCAAATCGGTTGCCGTCAACGATTTTAACAAATATAAAGTTTATTACCCGTATGACAACGATTCGAAAAACTATTACCAAGCGCAAATCGTCTCGGATATCGTCGCTTCTGAATCAAATAGTATTTTCGCGGCGGCTTCCACCAACGGCAAAATCTATTTCTTCGACGCCGACTCGGATCAACAAACACCGATCGCAACGACCGAAAGTGCGTTTAAGTCGTCGGCAATCCAACCTTCCATTTCAAACCCCGTTATGATGGCCATGTCCCCGGACGGACGACGCCTTGTGGAAACGACTATATCAAACAAAGAAATTGCGCTTTGGGACTGCGACGACGTCAAAAAATGCAAGAAGATCGCCGCCTGGAAAAAAGTTCCCATAGACGGAACTTTTCCTATCCAGACCGTCGGGCTTTATTTCCTCGACAATGACAAACTCGCTGAAATCTATTCCAACGGAACGACTCGCGTTTGGAACGTTGAATCTCATGCGCTGGTAAACGAAGTTGTCGTTGAAGCTCCAAAAGGCGATTATAACAACCTGCTTATATTATCGGCGCTGGAACTCTCGTCCGGCAAAGACAAAATCGCGCTGGGCTATTCCAACGGGTCTCTAAAAATCGTCGACTTAAACGCATTTGAAGTCTGTTACTCAAACGACTCCATTAATGCGGAAAAAGAAAACTATAAAAACGTGAGTTTCGTTTCACTTAAAAACGAACGGCCAAATTCATCTTCCGGCAATCCGCTCTCGCTTACCGGTCCAAACGCCGTTACGGGTATTGCATGGTCGCCAAACGATAAGATTCTCGCCGTCAGTTCTCCATCGGGGCAAACGACGCTCTTTTGCGTCGATACAGAAACTGATATCGAAGACGCGCTAAAAATGCCCCTCGACGAAGCAATGGAAGAGGGTGAGGAGAACTGGGAACAGATTTTCGACGACACGGTAATAATGGAGGAATCTGAAAGTTCAACAACGAAAGACGAATTGAAAGATTTCTCAGAAGACTCTTCGGAAGAAAATGGCGAAGACGGTATGAAAGACGTCCTCGACGCACTCAAAGGAGAAACGGAGAATTCGACAACAGAAGGTTCCTCGGAGTCGGCGCGTCAACATTCCCCCGCAATTAAGCTTCATCCTCTATCAGTTCATCTAATTGCCGTTCCTAACGGTAGCTTACGAAATAAAACGGATAAAAACGCCGTCTCGGAAGGCGTAGAGTGTTTTATAACCGAGAACGGAAAATTACTAACGCTGGACGGTCTTGGCAACGTTAAGCGTTTCGATTTCTCCACAAATGGTTTGAGCGCGCAAACAAACTCGTTTGGCGGCAAAGAATCGGAAAATAACCTCGGGAATTTGACAACGTTGAGCGCCGTCGACTCCAACGGAAACTGGTTCGGAATTCAAAAGAGTCTTTTAAAACATAATTTACTATCATTTTTCAAAGGCGGCGAAATCGTCAAACAACTGACCGGAACCGAATTTATAGACGCACGACTCTTCCTTTTAGATGGTCGCCGACTTGTCGCCGCGCTTGATGCAAAGGGCGCGTTCGCCGTCTACGACGCTCAAACGGGCGAGCGCGTCGAAGACTCGATTCTCGTCGCTGATACCGACGCCCCCAAAGACGGATTTCTCTTTTTCGACATTGCTCCGTCGAGCAAAAAATTTGTCGCGGGAACGAAGGAGAAACTTTATCTTCTGGACGCTTCGGAGAAGCCGACTCGCTGGAAGGAAATTAAAGCTGAAGGACTGTCGGGACGCGATTATTCGTACGTTGTTTTTTCGGCCGACGAAAAACATATTTATATCGCGGAAAACGCCGCTCCCAACTGCGACGTAGTAATTTATAATATCGCCAAACAATCGCTTCTCAATACGCGTAATGAATTGCCGCTTCGCGGTCCTATGATTAGCACGCGCGACTTGAAATATGATTTAAGCGGTAGCGGACGTCTTGTTACGATCTGCGACGATTACCTTTTGCATATTGGCGTCGGAACGCGCTTCGTTATTTACGACGTTAAAAATCGAGCGACTTTTCAGGAATTTGTCCTTCCAACGCCGCCCGCGTTCTCTTCGTCGCGCTATATAGTCGGGGTAGGCGCAGACCTGACGCTGGGCGTTTACGAAAATAGAAGTCCGACGTTCGTCGTAGGTTCGGAAGACGGTCGTCTTTGTTTCTATCAA